>JAAZEM010000206.1 GCA_012512265.1 Armatimonadota bacterium
AAGAGGTTTGCCGGGCTGGAACAGCTGTGCGGCCAGCGCGAGCGCGCCTATGACCTGGACTACGTGGGCTCCACCTGGTTTGGATTGCGCAACCACTATAGCCAGACGCGCGCCATGGACGCGGATGCCACTGAGACGTGGCAGCGCCAGGTGTTCAGCAACACCATGGATCTGAACCTGGGGCGGACCTCGGCCCAGATCCACCGCCTGCAATCCGACACCGCGCAGACATCGGGAGAGACCCTCCGCCACCGCCTGGAGCGCTACCGCCTGCGCCATAACTTCCAGAAGGAGAGCTTCCTCCTGGCCGAGCATACGCAGCAGACGGACCACGATGCCGAGGGAGAGCGCAAAGTGCTGCAAACGAACCGGCTGCAGGGGAAGCTGGATGTGGCATCCCTCTTCCGCATGGAAGGCGACCGCGTGGAGCGGTACGGAACGGATAGAAACGCCGAGTATGAGGACCGCCTGGTGCTATCGCGGCAGTTTGGGAAGATGGGAGTCACCTGGAACTTCCGAGACCACCAGAACGCGGAAGGCGAAATGGATGTGCAGAAGCTCTCGCTCACCGGCACTCTCCGCAAAGGCCTGCAGCTCACCGGCAGCCGGGAGACAACGCGAACTCAGGCCGCGCCCGACGATAGCACCACCGTCGCCCCGGCCCAGCATAACAGCGACACCCGGGCCACTCTGACGCAGGCTCTGGGCAAAGCCGGCAAGCTCAGCCTCTCCTACGCCCAACTGACGGCGGCCGATGCGATGCGCTCGCGCGAATATGCGAGCCGCCTGGAGACGCCGATCGGCCGGCTCCGCCTGACGGCCGATTTTGCCAACCGCCAGGCCGCTGGCGCGCCTACCGTGGTCATTCAGGGCTTCACCCTGGCGGACGAGGCGAAGGAGCGCCGCCTCACCTGGTCCTGTCACTACCGCCACCGCTCCGCCGCCGCTGGAACCGAGAAGGAGACGAAGGGGTGGATCATTGGCTATAATGGAGCCGGCGCCCGCCCTCTCAAGCTGACGGCATCCTACCTGCGCAATGCCGAGGCAAAAGATGGCAAGGTGACCCCAGGCAAGCAAACACGCGTGGAGATGAACACCGGTATCAGCCGCCGGCTGACTCTGGGAGCGAGTTACATCAACAACGTTGATGAGAACGCGCGCAAGGCGGACGAGCGCTTCCAGATCACCCTCAGCGGACCAATCGGCGCGGATGAGAAGCTCTCGCTCCTGGGCACCACCCAGCGCCTCTTTGAACCCGAAGGCACCACAGACGTCAAGCGCACCCGCGTGGAGACCCTGCGCCTGGAGTATAGCCACGGTCTCAACGAGTCGCAGGCGTTCAGCATCGGCGCGGACCTGTGCTGGCGTGAGTATCGCGGCCAGACGGCCGGCCGCCATTGCGAATACCGCTCCGATATCCGCTGGCAGCGCAGCTTCTAGGCGGGCCGGCAGCACGCGCTGAGGAGAGTTCCCTCAGGACGGGCAGGTGCCGCGCATGGCATGCCGTAGATTCCCTGGTGTATATAAGGTAGATTCTCCCTAAAAAAGAGAAACGTGCGCGAGAAAAACGTGTGGGGCGCGAGCACCCAGCTCACGCCCCTGAAAACGCGAGGCGGGCGGCAAGCGCCTGGATGCACACCAGGCTATCTTGCCGCCCGCTTGCATCTAGCGTGCCAGCAGGTAGTAGGCCGTGCCTCCGGGATCGAGGGTGATTCGGAAGCGCGTGCGTTCCTCCGCGCGCTTCGCCGTGACCGGGAAGGCCCGAGGCATATCGATATCGGCAACGCGCGTAAAGGAGCCACGCACAACGACGTCGCCCGTGGTCGGGGCGTCGGGGCTGGTGTTCAGCGCACACAGGAGGTAACGCCCATCCGGGAGCGCGCGCAGGAGCAGCTCCAGGGTCGTGCCGGGCGCCTCGGCGGCGGGCACGGCGTGCGCGCGTACGCGCTCCGCCAGGGCATCGCGCGTCTTCAGGCCGGCCAGCGAGCTCGGGAGAAGCAGCAGTGAGCCCTTCCCCACCTTTGCCTCCACCCAGCCGCGCTCGTTGACCGGCGCTCCGTAGCTGAACCGCCAGGCCTCACCCGGCTTGCTCTCGCGCCGGGCCGAAAGCCCCGCGGCGGCGAGCAGTGAGCCATCGGGCCGGCCAAGTTGATCATACAATCCGGGCGCTCCCGAGGCGATAACGACGCCGCCAGCCCGGAGAAACTCGACGAGCTGCTGGGTGAAAGCACGCTCGAGGTGGCAGGCCACCGG
This sequence comes from Armatimonadota bacterium, assembly GCA_012512265.1. Lineage (GTDB taxonomy): Bacteria > Armatimonadota > JAAZEB01 > JAAZEB01 > JAAZEB01 > DUUU01. Next base: position 2,254 of record JAAZEM010000206.1, read on the forward strand.
CAGGATCACGACGTCGAAGCCAGAGAGCTTCACCTTGCCCTCGGCGAACCAGGTATCCGGGAGAACCTCGTAGAGCTGGTTGCGCGGGAAGAGAAGCCGGTGCCAGGCCAGCCACTCGTTCAGCACCTCCGAGCGGGGGCCCTGCGCGAGCATCTCGGCGTAGGGCTGCACGAGG
>JAAZEM010000207.1 GCA_012512265.1 Armatimonadota bacterium
GGCGAATCCTGGTCGTTGAGGACGAACTAAATGTTCGGCTCACCCTGGCACAGATGCTGCGGCTTTCGGGCTACGAGGTGCTCGAAGCGGCCACCGGAGATGACGCGATCGCGCTGGCGCGCGGTACAAACCTCGATCTCTTGCTGAGCGATATCCGTCTCCCAGGGATTGATGGCTACGAGCTGCTCCGGAGGATCCGCGTGCTGCACCCGGAGATCCGCGGCGTGGCGATGACGGGTTACGCGGATGGCGCTTCTCAGCGCCTGGCCCTGGAGGCGGGCTTCGATTGCCTCCTCCGCAAGCCCTTCCCCTTCAACGTGCTGCTTCAGGCCATCGCGTCGTGCCTGGGCTCGCCTCCCGCGGGCAATGCGTGAGCCGGGCCGGAGAGCGGCACTGGCGCGATCAGGGAGGCAAAGCTCGACAGTCAGACGCGAGGCAGGAAGCGGGTGGGGAACACGGCGGCGGGGTGCCCCGGAGCGTCGCGCCGGGGGCCCGGCGCTGCCATCCCGCATCGCCCGCACGCCAGCGTGTCTGGCCGGACCCTAAGGGATGCACAGAGGCCCCGGGCCTGGCGGCGTGCCTGCCTGTCGGCAGCCCTTCCTGGCGGAAACGCTCGTCTATTGGGGAATCAGCTCGGCTTCCTCCACCAGAAAGTTGGGACCATTCATGCGGCGTTCGGCGCGATCGAACAGCTCGTCGGCGCGCCGCAAGTCAGCGTCGAACTCGCGGAGTGCAACCTCCATCGCGCGAATGCGGTGGAGCAGGCGGGCGTGCACGTCGGCAAGCTGCCTCGCCTCGACCGGATCCGGGACGGCACGGAGCATCCCCTCCCGGATCGAGGCATCTACCAGGTCTCGCATGGTTGCCGCGATGGAGATCAGTGTCTCATTCACCTGGCTGCTGTGATCAGATAGCATACGTCCCTCCCTCAATTTCCCCGGGTCCTCCCGAGATGGGCACCTGTCAGGCATCTGCTGTGCCATTCTTCCCCCTCCCAAGTGGGGCTAAACGCCCGTCATGGCTCATGGGATGCCTCCTGGCAGGCCCGGCAGCTCGTGTCAGCGGGCGCCAGAGCCGTTCGCCGGCAAGGGCAATGCCTGGGTGCGCCCGGCCAATGCCCCCTGGATAAGACGTCCGGTGGCCGTGCCCGGCCTCCCTGGAGAGCCCCGCAGGCCCGCTCCTTTCCTTGACAGGGCAACAGCCTCTGTGCTATACTCGCGCCAACCAGGTGGGCGGCTGTCACTCGCGAGCGCGGCTGGGTGCCGTGCCCGTCACCGCTCCTTTCAGGGCCAGGAGTGGCGCTGCGAGCAAGGAGGTGCTCTTCGGACAGCCGGCCCGACCCCGATCAGAGTCCACAACGGATACCACCGCTGTCGGATGGTAACGGAAAACCCGTCTAGCGAGAATAGAAATCCAGTGAGAGCAGCCGCTCGTACCCTTGACACCTTTTTGTGGGGTATGCTATACTACCGCAAGCGTGTAGGGGGTAGGGGTGGCTTGCAGGCAGGGAGAGGCCTCAAGCCATCAAGATGTTCATGACGTCGCGTCTTCACATTGCGCCGGGCCTGCGGGGCCGGCGGAGTTCGGAACCCGCAGCGGGCCATCGCCGCGCTTATCACAAGCTCCCGAAGCGCCGAAGGTGGACCTGGATAACCGCGTTGGCGTGCGCTCTGGCCATTGTTCTGCCAGGTGCCGCGCGCGCCGAACAGACGCCAGCCGAGTTGCTGGCCGATCTGGAAGCGGAAGGTTTTGAGAATCTGAGCGTCGAGAAGATCTCGGACGGCCAGGGCGTGGTGATCACGTTCGAGAACCGCCGCTACCGGTGGGAGGTGGTTGGTCTGGGGGTTGCCCTGGGCCTTGCGACTGCCCACCAGGAGGGGCGGGTGATCCTGGTGCCGATGCACACGGGGGTGCCGATGGGGCGCATCGAGGTGGATGCCTCTGATTACCGCGCCTTCCTCCGTGGCGAGCTGAGCGAGGAAGAGATCTTCTCGCGCATGGTGATATCGAGTGAGGCCGGGCCATACCAGCCGGGGCCGCACAGCAGCTCCTTCGGGAAGGTGGATCTCACCTTCGCGCCGGGCGTGCGGATTAACCTCGTAACGCCAGCGCCTCCGGGGGTCTTCCGGGGCGGGGAGCTGCGCCTGAGCCCTGGGGTTTACTCGAACTTGTGGCGCGGGCTCTCGTTCGATGCGACCTACGTCTACCCGCTGAGTAGCAGCGAGCCGGTGGTTGGCCGCGCCACCGGAAGTATCAACGCGCGCGTGGGCACCGAGGGCTTTTTCCAGGCGCAGGCCGGACGGCTCTCCGAAGGCCTGGATGGGTTTGCGGCCGCATTGGTGTACCCCAGCAAAGATGGGCGGCACCTGCTCGGGGCATCCATCGCGCAGGCGGCCTACCCGGGCTGGGATCGCACCGGTAGCTATCAGGCGTTTTGGACGTGGCGGCCGACGCGCTATGATGCCACGGCAACCTTTGCCTGGGGGAAGTTCCTGGCAGGCGACACGGGCTATTCGCTCACCCTGATCAGCGGCTTCAGGGAGAGCAACATCGAGTTCAGTTACACGAAGACATCGCTGAGCGAAGTTCTTGCCGCCGGGTTTACCGTGCCCCTGGGATGGGAGCGCCAGCCACGGCCCGCTCCAGTACGGTTTCGCTTCCGGAACGCGTTCCGGTTTATGTATTATGACGAGAACCCGCGTCCGCTGGACGGCGGGCTCTATGTTCCTTTCATGGATGGTTACCAGACGGCAATCCGCCGCTGGAACAGGGCCTATCTGCGCACTTACGCACACGAGTTGCGCGAGGCCGCTAAAAGATGGTTGCCTGCGGAGGTAACGGAATCGAGAGAGTAAACTTCCGCCGGCAGCGCTTCCCGCCAGGGAAGTGAGTCACCGGTCGGACTTAGGCGGCCGGAATGGACGGCAGGAGATCGTGTGCGCAGCAGGCTATCGAAAGGAGATGAGCGAAAGCATGGACTTCGCACGTTTTCGACCCAGAACGGCAGTGCTCCTGACGTTGGGTGCCCTTGCCCTGGCCGCGTTGCTGGCTGGTGGCTGTGCGGCGCCTGACGACGACGAGCGCGCTCGGTTCGCAGTTGTCACCGGTGTGGTCCTGGATCAGAACAACAATCCGGTCCCCGGTGCCGTTGTCTCGGTGGTGCCCCCGCTTGAGGCGCCAGTGGCTGGCGGCCCGCTTGGCACCCGCAACTTCTTCGGGAGCCCCGGCCCGTTCGTGACCGGTCCGGATGGCCGCTTCTTCATCCCCGGCGTCAAGCTCGCCCAGTCGGCTTCCGATGTGGTGGTCCTGAACCTTCAGGCAACCGCTCCGGGCTTCCTCCCCGCTTTCGTCGTGGCGCCTGCGCCGGAGACGGGCACGATTCTTGGCCGCCCGTTTGTCGCCGGTGTTGAGACGCGCGACATCGTCATCACCCAGGAGACGGTGAGCAGCCTCGTCGCTCGCCTTGTTCCCCCTGGCCAGACGCAGACCGTTGGCTCCGGTGGAATCCAGAACCTCACCGTGCCCGTGGTTGATGCCGCAACGGGTGGCACGACGGGCAACGCGACCGTCAACATTCCCGCCGGTGCGATCTCCGGACAGCCGGTGCAGCTGGCTGTGACGGGTGTGACGGGCACCTCCCTGGCCTCCGTGGCTGCGCCCGCGCCGAGCCAGGTTCCGACGGTGGGCAGCCCGGCGGCTCCGGCGGCCAACGCCGCTCTCGGTTCGGGCACCGTTCCTGCGACGCTTCCGCTCGCGGGTATCGACATTCGCGCTCTGAACGCTTCGGTGAGCTTCACCGGCCCCAAGCCGACGGTTACGGTTCCGCTTCCCGCGGGCCTGATCGTCACGGGCCTCAGCTCGCGCCAGATTCCTGCGGACGCGCTGGCCGTGGTCTTCTTCAACGAGCAGCGTGGCGCATGGGAGCTGGTTCCCGGTGCGATCGTCAACGTGACCTCCACTCAGGTCACCTTCGCCATCGGTGAGTCGACGGGCACCTACGCCCTGATCGTCCCGGCCACCTGGACGCTGCCGGCGCCGGTGCAGACGGGCGAGAACGTCGTGTTCCCGCCGATCGCTGGCTTCAACGGCTACGTCTCGATCGGCCGCATCAGCCAGTCGCTGGACTTCCCGACCGTGAGCGAACCGGTGGAGACGCTTCTCCTCAGCGCTTACGCGGCGCTCACCGGTGAAGTGCCCAACGGGCCCTTCGTCGTCCAGGTGCCGCCCGGAACCACGACGGGCCGCTCGGCCAGCGAGGTGACGGCCACCGTGAGCGTGAACTTCGGAACCTTCGGCACCGTTCAGGGAACCCGGACGACCTGGCAGGTCGAGGATGTCGAGGTGCCTGAGGCGCCCGAGATCCCGCCGCACCTGCAGGGCCACGTCCAGGGTGGTGGCGTGGGCGGATAACGCTCGCGAGATATGAGCTTCCGCTTGACGGCGGAAGCGCCACTTCCCACGAAGCCCCCGGGCGTTGCCCGGGGGCTTCGTGATTCTCCGATGTGCCGTTTGCTCCATCTTCCCGAGGGGTAGGCCTCTACATTGGGAGTGATGGCCGAAACGGCGGCGAATCGGATGCACGAACGCAGAGCGCATTTCGCCTTCTGCCCGTTGATGCCCGGCTTCCGTAATGGAGGAGCGATGCGGCGTAATCTGGGGATAGCTCTCGGTGTCGCGGCGGGTGCGATGGCAGGACTCTTTCTCGCCTCCCGGCGGGGGAAAGAGACGAGCGCCCGCCTGCGGGAGTTTGGTCAGGGCATGGCCAGGCGCGCGGCGACGCCGTTACACACGCTCGCGGCCGCCGCGCGGGTGTGGCACGCTGGCCAGGAGCCTGCCACCCGTGCGCCCGGGCCTTGCGAGCCCACACTATGAGCGCCTGCTGCGGAAGCGCGGGAAGTCTGCGGTTCCCCGTTCCGATGTGAGAGGATACCCCGCTGGCCTGAAGCAGGGGATGCCCCCCGAATGTGCCCCCGCCTTCTTCCGTGAGCTGCCACCGCGCGCGATGGAGAGGAGTCCGCTGAGAGGTGGCGAACGGATCATTTTGGGTGTGCCTCCCGGCGCGCGCGGAGCCTTTGGCGCGGGAGGGGCGCTCACGGCGTGCGGTCCGCCGGGCCAGCGACGCCCGCCACCTGGAAACGGGTATGAGTGTCAACGCGGTGGAGTGGTTGGGGGTTGTGGCGGTCGTCACTCTGGTGGGTGTGGCTGGGGCGTTAGGGCACGTCGTCCTCGCAAGTGAATTAGGCCTGCTGAGTTACCTCGTCCTTGGCTTGATCGCGGTCGTGATCGCCCTTGGCATTGGTCATGTAGCCGTGGAAGTGGGTCGGCGTCACCAGCGGGAGATCAAGCGGCACAACGAGGAACTCGCGGCGCTGAACGCGGTTGCGGTGACTGCGAGCCGGTCACTCGAGCTCACTGCCGTGCTCCGTGATTGTCTGGACAAGACGCTCGAGGTGATGGGACTCGACGCGGGTGCGGTCTTCCTGGCCTCGCAGGGAGAGATCGGATCGCTGGCGGCGCACCGTGGTCTGACGGATCACTTCCTGGATGGCCTCGCCCGAATGAAGATGGGCGAGAACGTTCCCGGATCGGTGATTTTGCCAGACTCCCCCTTGCTTACCCCGGATCAGGAGGGCGAGACGCATCGCGAGTGGATCCGGGCATCGGTGAGCGTGCCGATGCGCTCCGAGGGCCGCGTGGTGGGGACGATGTATCTCTTTGCGCGCGGCCATCGTGATTTCTCCCAGCGAGAGGTGCAGATCCTGGTGGCCATCGGCGACGTGATCGGCATGGCGGTGCAGAACGCGAAGCTGCATGCACAGGTGATCGAACTCGCCGCGCGCGACCCACTCACGGGGCTATACAATCGCCGCCGATTCGAGGAGGTCTACCGCCAGGAGGTGGCGCGTGCCCGCCTCTATCGGGCGCCCCTGACCGTGGCGATGATCGACGTAGACTGCTTCAAGGAGGTCAACGATCGTTTCGGGCATGCCGTCGGGGATCGGGCGCTGGAAGCGATTGCCAGGATTCTCCTCAAGGGCCGCGCGATGGATGTTGCCGCGCGCTACGGCGGCGATGAGTTTGTCATCCTGATGCCAAACACGGAGCTGCAGGGCGCTCAGGTGGTCGCGGATCGGATCCAGCGCGCCGCTCGTGCCGTGGTGTTTCCAGATATCCCGTACTATCGCCTCAGCCTCAGCATCGGCCTGGCAGATAGCTCTGCCGGCTATGAGGGCATTCTGGAGCGCGCGGACGCGCAGATGTATGCCTGCAAGCGGGGTGGGGCCAACCATCCGCTCTCCACTCCCCGATCAGAACGCCCCGGACCGGCAAAGATGGAACACGGAGGGCATCCGCGTGCGCATTCGGGGGGCCTATCGGTGATCGCTCACTCCCACCTGGCGGCAGAGCGTCAACAGGGGGCAGTCGTTGCAGCGCGGCCGCTGGCCGGTACACACGAACTTCCCGAAAGGCACCAGGCGCTCGTTGATCTCCACCCAATACTGCCGCGGCAGCCTCGCGCGTAGCTGCTCCTCGGTCTTCTCCGGGGTGCGGGCATCCGTATACCCCCAGCGCCGCGTGATCCGGTGGACATGGATATCGACGGCGATGGCCGGCTGGTGGAAGGCGGTGGCCAGGACGATGTTCGCCACCTTGGGGCCGACCCCCGGGAGGGCGCGCAGTGCCCTGGCGTCGCTCGGAACACAGCCACCATGTCTCTCCAGCAGGATCGCGCTGATCTGACGGATGTGGCGTGCCTTCGTCTCCGCGAAAGTGGCGGGGGAGAGGAGCGCGGAGAGCTCCTCTTCGGGGAGGGCCAGCATCTCCTCGGGCGTGCGCGCCCGGTCGAGGAGCGCCGGGGCCACGCGAATGGTCACTTCGTCGCGCGTGCGCACGCTAACCACGGCGGCCACAAGCAGCTCGAAGGGGCGCGCGTATCCCCGGTCGCGCAGCTCGAAGAGCGCCGCGCGGGGCAAGCGGGCGCAGTGGACCCGCAATCGCCGAAAGAGCTCGTCAATGTCGAAGGCCTGCTTGGGCAGGCAATCGGGGCCGGCGCGTTCCACGGCCCAGGGCGGCAACGGCTCATCCATACCCTGCCGGAGTGCACGCACCATGCCATGCCCACTGGCGATGCCTACAGCACCTGGCGCTGGATGCCCCCGAAAAGCTGGCGCAGGCGATGGAGCCGGTCAGGATCGAGATAGGGGGGATCCACGGCGCGCAGATTCTCGCGCAGCCGTTCCGGACTGCGGGTGCCAGCGCAGCAGACGCTCACATCATGGGCCAGCACGAAGCGCAGCGCTGCCTCCGGGATGGAGTAGGGCTTCAGGAAATCGAAGAGGCCCGGGTCCCGATAGATCGGGTCGTCGGGTAGAGTGCCCTTCTCAATGTGCCGGCGGACGCACTCCAGCGCCGCGGGCACGCTCACCAGGCCAGAGACCTTCGAGGCCTGGTTGAGCGGCATCATCACCACGGTGCCCACGCCGTGTTGAGCGCAGAGAGGGAGCACGGAATCCGCTGCCGTCTGCAACAGGAAGTTCAAAGTGAGCATCACCACGTCAAACGCACCCGTGGGCACGGCGCGTTGCAGGACTTGATGGGTGCCATCCCCCTCCGAGAGCTCGCTGATCCCGATGAAGCGCACCTTCCCCTGATCCCGCAGTTTCACCATCGCGTCATAGCAGCCATCGCTCATGAAGCGGTCAAAGCTCTCGATGGTGCGCATGCCGTGGCCCAACAGAATATCGAGCCGGTCGCGGCGCAGGCGGCGCAGGCTCTCCTCCACGGAGGCGGTCAGCGCCTGGGGGGTGCCGATGTACGCGGCCCCAACGGCATACGTCTCGTAGGGGCAGTACTTGGTTTCTACCAGCACATCGTCATGGCCTTGCAGCGCCTCGCCCAGCGCGCGCTCGCTCTCGCCGCCATCATAGCCCGACGCGGTGTCGATGAAGTTGATGCCGGAGTCGATCGCGGCGCGCACCGTCGCAATGAACTGCGCCCGCTCTTGACGGGCGCCCCGGGCCGCGCCGTAACCCAACTCGGAAACCTGCAGGCCGGTCCGGCCGAGTGTCCGGTAACGCATCTTCTTCTCCTTGCTTGCTCCCCGCGGGGGGCATGAAGCTACAGCGTGATGACCGCCTCCTCGCGCGCGGACCGGCGGATGGCGTCCACGATCCGCTGGCCGGCGAGCCCGTCCTCCATGGTGGCGTAGGGACGGTGGCCCTCTCGAATGGCGCGCACGAACTCATCCACCGCGGCGGCATCGCCTGTGAGCGCCGGCTTCTCGACGGGGACGCGCTCCTCCTCTTTGCCCCGGGCGATTACGATGCAGGGTCCGTTCTCATCCTGGGCGGGCCACCCGCTCGCCTCGGTGCCGACCACGTACTGGCGTTGCGGGAGGAAGGGCACCGTGAAGTAGCCGAGGCTTCCCATCACGCCTCCCTCATGCGTCGTCACGGCAGAGATCAGCTCTTCGTTCCAGGGATCCTCCCCCGTCGTCACCGTTCGGGCGTAGACGCTCTTCACCTCGCCCCCCATGAAGCGGAGCCACTCGCAGATGTGGACGCCGTCGTGAAGGATGAGCGAGCCCCAGGTCGCCGGGTCGAGCGTTGCCTTATGCCCCTTGCCCTGGCACAACAACCCGGAGATCTTGGGATGGGTGGCGCCGACGGCGAGGAGCCGGCCGAAAACACCCTGCTGCACCATCTCGCGGAGCTTGCGATGCTGGGGCATGAGCCGCATGCTCAAATTGACCACGGTGGCCACGCCGGCCTCCCGACACGCCTGTGTCATCGCCTCGGCATCCGCCACCGAGAGAGCGATCGGCTTCTCGCAGTAGACGTGGCAGCCCTGGCGGACCGCGGCGAGGGTGATCTCGGCGTGGACGTTGTTATCGGTGTTGATGCAGACCGCATCCAGGCCCTCGGCGAGGAGGTCGGGGTAGTGGGTGAACCCAGGGGCGGTGATCCCCTGCCGGGCGCACTCCTCGAGGCGCTCGGGACGAATATCGCACACGCCAACCAGCTCTATATCCGGCCGCGCGGCAACGGCGCGCGCGTTGCAGATGCCGCGAGCGCCCACTCCGATGATCCCGAACCGAAGCCGTTCCATCCGCTGTTCTCCTCTTCACAAGGTTGTTCTGCACCCATGGGCGGGTATAGTAGCGGTATCGCCATTATAGCGGCGGCAAGGGGAAATGGCAAGCGGAGGGTATAGGCCATGACCGGGCGATGAACAGGCGCGCGGGCGCTGCATGCGCGCGACGCCGGCAAGCAAGGTCTCGAGTTCTTATCAGGCAGGCGTAACGCTCCGGCGTATTGGAGTGTGGAAAGGGCGCCAGCGCCCTTCTGCCAGCGTGTAAACCGGGGCGATAGCGTCGGGAGCGTGGGGGGGAGTCCGGAGTGGCATGGAGGATGCGGGTGGCTGGATGGATCTTCCTATCCCAAGCTCTCGCACGCGCGGGAGATGGCTTGTGACGCGGGCGGCTACCTTGGGAATGGATAGCCGCTGCGCCGCGTCCTGTCTGTCGGGGGCCTCGTGGAGGGAGGAGCGGGCAATGCAGATCACAGAGACGCCGTGTCCGTGGTGTCATAAGGGCCGGGTGATCATCCATGCGGCCGACGAGCCGTGGATCGTCAAGGAAGACACCGGTGAGATTGGCCGGCGCGGTCCAAAGGGGCGCCCTGCGCGTTTCCGAACGTCACCGGTCGATTGGTTCTCGTGCACCGAATGCGCGATGAACGGCACGGTCTCGTACCTGCGCATGCTGCTCAGCGGGGGGGTGCGGCGTTATCTGCAAGAGGCCGCACTGCGGCAGCGGGCCACAATCCGTCCCTGCGGTGGAGAGAGCGTTCGCCCGGATTGAGCCACTGGCCACTGGGGCAGGAAGTTGGGGAGGGCGGTCGTGAGACGCCTCGCACGACCGCCCGGTCAGTCTAAGCGCGCCCGAGAAGGGATCGCTTTAGGCGGCCTGACTACTCCGCGCGCTCGATGGTGCAGATTGCTCCCGGCCGCTTGATGCGCAGCGCCAGGACCTCGAAGACGCGGAAGCGGTGGTTCATGGCGCTCGTCTCCAGGAACGCCGTGATCAGATCCTGCGCGACCGCGAGGTCCATATTCTCGGAACCCACCGAGAGGACGACTGCCACGTTGTTCCCCAGCACGGGCGTCTGGTAGACGCCGGCGGTGGCGATCTTGCGCACCTGCTCCAGCTCCAGAACGCCGGTGCCGTCGTGGATGCGGTTCAGGCCCGCATAGAGCGCCGGGCTCACCACCAGCGCGAAGGGGCCATAGAACTCGTTGGACACCAGCATCTGCGTGGCCTCCACGACGTCTCGGAAGGCATTCCCTGTCTCTGCCCAGTCGCGCATGGCGATGGCGTTGCGCCCCGGCGCGTTCGTCAGGCCGGCGTACTCGTGCCCATTGGCTTTGTGCCCGTTGAAGATCAGGTTATCCTCGGTTCGGGCGCAGAAAGCGGCGGACGCCGCGGCAGGGCTCACATCCAACGGCAGGTGAAGCTGAGAGGCCGTCTCCAGGTCTCGCCAGTGAATCTGGAAGTCCTTATAGATCATCGGCAAGGGGACGTGATCGCGTTTGCTGGCCATCACCGTTCCCGCCTCGTCTTCGCCCATCAGACTGATCGCTCCCTGCTCTCCCCCGGTGAGCTGATCGACGTGAATGGTCTGCACGCCCAGGCCGAACGGTCCAAAGAGCGGGATCACGCGGCGCCCCACCAGATTGCGCCGTGCCACGTCCATCACTGTAACATCGATCTGATCCCACTGTTCCTCGCTCAAGGGTACTTGATCCCGCATGAGGTAGTCCGCCATATCGCTCCCTCCCATGGTAGCTGCTCTTCCGCCCGCATGCCGGCCCCACGCGCTGGCCTAGCGTCCGCAGGGCGGGGGTATCAGTAATATATACCCGAAACCGGCGCGAGGTAAACATCCGGGTGTTGCCTTACCCGAGCGGCGCGATGCCGCCAGATCGGGGAGGAATCGCTGCCGGAGAGACGGAACTGCCGACTATGCCGGGGAGCCGCGAGAGTGCGCCGGCGCATCCGAAGTTGCTTGCTGGCCTGGGGCGGTCTACCGCGGCTGCTCCAAGCTCGCGGCGTTGAGGAGGGCGAGGAGATGCCTGATCCCACGAATGTGCTCTTCATCTTGAGCGACGACCAGGGCGTTTGGGCCGCCGGGTGCTATGGCAACCCAGAGATCCGCACGCCGAATATCGACCGGCTGGCTGCCGGAGGCGTCCGCTTCGAGAACTTCTTCTGCGCCACGCCGGTCTGCTCGCCCGCCAGGGCGACGCTGCTGACGGGGCGCCTCCCCTCGCAACACGGCGTGCATGACTGGATCCGCGCCGGCAACGTTGGCCCGGACGCGATCCGCTACCTGGAAGGCGAGCTGACTTACACCGATATCCTTGCGCGCGCCGGATGGAGCTGCGGCCTCAGCGGCAAATGGCACCTCGGCGATAGCCAGATCCCCCAGCATGGCTTTACCGACTGGTTTGCCCATCAGTTCGGTGGCGGCGACTACCACAACGCCCCCATGGTGCGCAACGGGCAGTTGATCCAGGCGCCCGGCTACGTCACCGACGTGATCACGGACGAGGCGCTGGCGCTTCTCGAACGTTACGCCGACGCGGGCGCCCCCTTCTACCTCAGTGTTCATTATACCGCGCCGCATAGCCCCTGGACCGGCCACCCACAGGAGATCGTCGACTCGTATGCCGATTGTCCGTTCAACTCGTGCCCGCAAGAGGAGCGGCACCCTTGGGCAATTAGCCTGACGGACGAATGCCTGGGCAACCGCGCGATGCTCCAGGGCTACTTCGCGGCGGTCACGGCGATGGACATGGGGATTGGCCGGCTGCTTGATCGACTAGAAGGGCTGGGCCTGCGAGAGCGCACGCTGGTCGTCTTCATGAGCGATAACGGCTTCTCCGCCGGGCACCACGGCTTTTGGGGTAAGGGGAACGGCACGGTTCCGCGCAACATGTACGAGAACTCCATTCGCGTGCCGGCGATCCTCAGCCACCCCGGCGTGATTCCGGCAGGGCGAGTGGAGCGGGGATTGGTCAGCGCCTACGACTTCATGCCCACGCTGCTCGACTACTTGGGGCTTCCGGTGCCGGGCGACGGCAATCTGCCAGGGCGTTCCTTTGCCCCCCTCCTGCGCGGCGAGGAGATGCCCGAGCGCGAGAGTGTCGTCATCTACGACGAGTATGGCCCGGTGCGCATGGTGCGAACCCGCGAGTGGAAGTACGTCTACCGCCACGCCTATGGCCCCCACGAGCTCTACGACCTGGTGAACGACCCCGACGAGCGCGTGAACCGGGCGGAGGATCCGGCGATGGCGGCGCGAATCCGGGAGTTGAAAGGCCTGATGGAGGAGTGGTTCACTCGCTACGCCAATCCGTGCCGCGATGGTTTGCGGGAAGATGGCGCGGCGATGGGCCAGACGCGCTTCCTGCCTCGGGCATGAGAATGCCCGGCGGCCCGTGATGGGAGGGATCCCATGAGTCCATGGCTTTTGCTGGCATTGGTGGCTGCCGCCGGAGCGCCAGAGCAGCCGCTCGTTTGGAGCTTTGAAGACCC
>JAAZEM010000208.1 GCA_012512265.1 Armatimonadota bacterium
CCCCTCCGTGGTCAACCTGGGCGGCGGCGAGCTCCTCTGCTCGATGGTGATTGGCCAGGCGTTCGAGAGCCCCGATTGCCGCGTCTATCTCGCGCGGTCGCGCGATGAGGGGCGGACGTGGTCGTTTGAGGGGCGGATGCTCCCCGAGGAGGAGGGCGATCCCTACTCCGAGGCGTGCCGACTGACGGCGGTCGCTGATGGGAGCGTGGTCGCTCTTCTCTTCCGCTACGACCGGCACCGCTTGGAGGATGGCCTGGCCAACCCGGAGACGTTGGGCTTCGTCGAGACGCGCTTGGCCGTGTGCCGTTCCGCCGATGGAGGGCGCACCTGGGGCGCGCCCGAGCCAATCGAGCCGCCGCTGATCGGCCCCGAGTTCGAGCTCTGCTGCCCCATCGTGGAGCTCTCGGCCGGCGACACGTGGCTGCTTCCCACCTCCACCTGGCGCGCGTGGGATGGGAGCGACCCGACCGGGATGAAGGCGGTAGCGTTCCTCTCGCGCGATGGCGGGCGGACGTGGCCAGATTATGCCGTGGTGATGGATGGCGCGCGCGACGGCATCATCTACTGGGAGCAGAAGATCGTGGAGCTCGCGCCCGGGCGGCTTCTCGCCGTTGCGTGGACCTACGACGAGCGCGCCGGGAAGGACCTCCCGAACGCCTACGCGATCTCTGAGGATGGCGGCCGGACGTTCTCGCCCCCGCGCTCGACAGGGCTCGCCGGGCAGACGCCGGCGCTTCTCGCGCTGGGTAATGGGCGCGTCCTCTGCGTCTTCCGGCGGACGGACGAGCCGGGCCTGTGGGCAGCGGAGGTCTCGCTGGCCGGCGGCGAGTGGGAGACCGAGCGGCTCTTCCCCCTTTGGGGGGCGCCTTCGCTCTTCACCGGGGGCCACCGCGCGGACATGGTGAGCCAGTTCAACGTGCTCCGCTTCGGCGCGCCCTCGGTGGTGGGCGTGGGGGATGGCGGCGCTTACGTCACCTTCTGGTGCGTCGAGGAGTGCGTCGCCAACATTCGCTGGATCCGCCTGGGGTAGGAGAAAGCAAGTGAGGGGGGCGCGCCGTCCTGGTCACGCCCCCCTCGAAACGGCTGGCCGTCAGATCAGCCGGTTACTTTCGCGCCGCACTCGCCGCAGAACTTCGCGCCGGGAGTGAGCTTCGCGCCGCACTCGGGGCAGTTCGTGATTGCGGAGGCCGTCGGCGTGCCGCACTCCGGGCAGAACTTCTTGCCGAGGGTCGGTTGGCCGCACTGGGTGCACTTCGCGGCCACTTCCTTTCCCTTGGCGCTCATCCGCTTGTTCTCTTCCAAGAAGAGGTCGTTCGCTACCTGCGTCTGCACGTGCCCGGCGCGGATCGCCGTCTCTTCTTCCTCGGCGATCGGGGCGCACCCCTTGCACATCTTTGCCGTCTCGTTGTAGCAGATATCGCGGCAGATCCAGTCGCCGCAGCGCCGGCACTGGATGAACTCCGGGCGAATCTCCTCGACCGCCTTGCGCAGCGCCGCGTCGTGCTGCTTGCCCGCGACGGCTTGCTCGATAGAGCGCGCGCCGCTGGCTGCCCGGCCAAAGATGCCCCCGAGCATCGAGCCGGCCGCCTCGAGCAGCCCGCCCGCCTGACCGACGCGATTGGGGATGAACGACGACATGAAGCCGTTCCCGCAGCGCTCGCAGTTGAAGCGAAACTGAAAACCCTTCTCGCTGCTCAGGTCCTCATAGTTATCGGTAAATTGAATTGGTCGATCTTCTGACATCCATCTTCCTCCCGCGACGAGACCGCGTCGCGGCCTGGCATCTTCTGGCCCCCACGCGTTGCGCGGCATCTGTTTGATTCCTGCAACGTCTCTCCCTTCGCCACGCAGGTGCGCATTCCCTGCGCCCGTCTCGCCGTAGAAGAAACCCTCACTTCACCGTGAACGTCGTGACAGCCTGCGCGCCGCTGCACACGTCGCGCGCGACGATCTTCCACGCGCCCGTGGGGTCGTTCAGCGCCAGCCGAAACTCTCCCGTGAAGCCCTGCTCCCCGAGGTACAGGTTGCGTGCGTAATCGGCGTACTCGCTGCCATCCGGGCGGTAGACGGTTAGCCGGACGAGCTGCTTCTGGCGGTCGCTCCCACCATTGAGGCTCACCGAGTAGCGCACCGCCTCTCCTCGGGCGGCAGCAGGCGTGGCGAGCGCCAGCCGCGGCTCCGCCAGTGGCTTGGGCGCCAGGCAGTAGACCCGGGCATCCCCGCCCGCGAACGACGCGCGCACCTCGCGGAGCTTCCCCAGCGCCTCGCCTTTGCGGCAGTCATAGACGTGGGCCGTCTCCGGGAAGGTGATCGTGGCGAGTTCCTCCTTCTCTTCGCGGGCGTGCAGCAGGCCAACGTAGGTGAGATCGCCCGCGGTGTAGCGGACCACTTCCAGATGGGGGGCGTGTCCCGAGGCGAGGCTGACCGTCACCTTGGGCTTCACGCCCGCCTCCGCCAGGATGGCGCCGAGGATGGCGCGGAGGCCCTTTTCCGCGGGCGTGTGGAAGACGCGCTCGTTGTCAAAGGGCGAGAGATCCAGGTTGAGGTACCAGGCGGCGCCGCTGCCCACGCCGTTCCGCAACAAGGCGGGCAGAGGCTGCTCCCCGGCGGATTGCCCGAGTGCCTTGGCCGTGGTGGGCGCGAGCGACTCGGCTACGGGGAACTTCACCTCGGACGCGGGGATGCCGGGTATTCGCACTTGGATGCCGAGTGCGCCCTCGCCCCCGGAATCGGTGCGCCGGATGCCGAAGAGATCATCCAGAACGCCGCGTTCGCCTCTGCGGCACTTGCCGTCCATCAGCCCGGCGCCCCGGTCGGCAATGACCGTGCCGCCAGCGCGCACGAACGCCTCGATCTCCGCCTTCTCCTTCTCCGAGATCGCGAACGACTCGGGGAGGATCAGGACGCGATACCGGTTGCCGCGGGAATCGCCGCGGCGCAGGATCCCTTCCTCGATCTGCGGCGTGGCGACAAAGTCGTACTGCAGGCCCATCTCCTCGATCAGCTTCACCCAGGCGTCGCGATGCCGGACGATCTCCTCATCTTTGCCGAGGAGGGTGGCGGCGTTGATGCTGTCGTGGCTATAGTGGAGGGCGATGCCGTCATGCTCGCGCCGGGCATTGCGGATCAGGTCCCACAGGCCGTGCTTCATCTCGCGGCAGAGCGCGAGGGTATCCCGCCCCGACTCGCTATAGGTGAAGTCGTTGTAGAAGAAGATCGGCGTCGTCCAGGCGCTGACCGCTTCGGTATCATGAAGCAGGCACCAGAAGAAGTTGTACTCGACGGCGCGCCCCGCCTGCCAGTAGCCGGCATAGTAGGGCGACTGGGCCGTCCCTGTATAGGGCGCGAAGGAACGGCGCATCTCGTTCGACCACCCCGTGTTGTAGGAGTGGTAGTAGTTGAACGCCTTCGAGTTTTTCCACCAATCCATGCCGTTGCCGGAGCGCGGCTCCTGAGTGCCGGAGAGGCCGGCGCGTGCCTGGGGATCCACGCTCTTCAGGCTTGCCTGAGCCATCGCGAAGAAATCGGCGACGCTGTCATTCATGAAGTTGCGGAACTCGGCCCAGGGGGCGGCGTTGGCCCGGCCCGTGACCTCGTGCAGTGTCATCGGCACCACGGCATTCCAGCTGGTGAAGTTGGTCTCCCACGCCTTGTTCAGCGCGTCGAGGCTTGGGTAGCGCGCCTTCAGCCACTCGCGAAACGCGTTGAGCGCGTGGGGTGACCAGTCGTAATCGAAATAGCGCGTGTAGTGGGTGAGGCTCATCTCATCACCCATGCAGTAGTCATAGGCGCCGCCAAAGCGCATCGCCTGGGTGGCTCGCCCCTTCAGGTGCTCGGCCACTTTGGCCAGCCACTCCTTATCGGATAGGCTCGGCTCGCGCACCAGCCACTCCTTCGATTTGGTCTCGTTGTAGCGCGCTGCCTTCTCGGCAAACTTCGCATCCGCGAACCGGGGGATGTCTCCCATGTAGGTCATCAGGTCGAGGTAGCACCAATCCATGTTGTGCCAGTAGTGGCGCCACACGTGCCCCGTCTCCAGCTCGTTCCTGCCGTAGAAGACGACATCAACAAGCTCCTCGACCAGGGGCGCCAGGGAGCCATAGAGGTACTCGGAGCGCCAGGGGAAGATGCCGTTCCAGCTGGAGAGGCGGAAGCGGTTCCAATCGCGCGGCCAGCGGCAGATCACCTGGGCATACGAGATGTCGCACTGGCCCTGGGGATCGAGCGCCGCGATCTCCCACTCCAGGCCCATCGAGCGCAGCTCCGCCGGGCGCGCTTCGAAGCTAAGCTCGGTGGTGCCGGCCGGCAGCGCGCGCGTCTCCTCGAAGAGGAGGCGGCGGTGCGTGTCGTAGAGGCGCGCCCGCAGGCGGGATCCCGCCGGTGGCGTGCCCGCGCTCTCAAGCGTCACCTTGACGCGGAACGGCTCTCGCGGGCGGAACGCGCGGTCATACGGCTGATCCCCTCGTGGCTCACGCTCGCCAAAGAGGATCTCCTTCTCCGGGAGCACGCTCTTGATGGCGAGCGGCGCCTTCGCCCGGATGTAAGTCTGGCCCCACGCGACGCTCCGCCCGGCGGCGTCGCGGACGATCACATCCACCAGATTCACCCCGGCGCCCAGGCGGTCCGGGATCGGGATGTTTACCTCCGACTCTCCCGGACGGCAGCTGACCTCCACCTGCTGGAGCGGGTGCGACCAGCGATTGCGGAACTGGGCGCTCACCCGATACGTCTCCTTGCCGCCCTCCAGTTTCAGCGAAAGTGCCTTTGCGCTAGCTGCGTCCTCCACCGGCTCGAGCGATGCCAGGCGAACTCCCGTGTCGCGCCCGGCCGCCCAGGCGCAGAGACGCGTCAGGAGAGCATACCACGGCTCGTGATAGGCCCAGGTCATCTCCGCGTACTCGGGCCGGAGGAAGCCGCCGCGATACGAGATGGTGGGCGTCAGCCCCGCGTAGCCCCGGTACGACATCTCGTGGGTGAGCACGTCGTAGGTGAGCGCGACCGTGCGCCCCTTCCCAAGCTGGTTGGTGACGAGGAGCGGCTGGCCGTTGCTCAGGCGCGCAAGCACGTTGCCCTCGGGCGGGCGCTCGTAGGTCATAAAGCGCGTCTGCGGGAAAAGCCTCCAGGGGAGGCCGGCAGTGAGGGGCGAGTCGCCCTCACGCTTCCACTCCGCCCAGGCGTGCATCATCCGGCCCTTCGCGAGCCCCATCATCGGGGCAAGCGGGTCATCCGCCTTGAATCCATCCGGCATGATGAAGAGGATGCCGGCGCCATCACGCACCTGCGCGGTGATCGCGTCGCGCACTTCGGGCGTGAAATGGGCGTGCCAGTCGAATCCGGCGAGCACGAACAGCTCGTAGCGGTTGGCCTTCAGGTATTCCAGGAGGCGCCGGTTTGCCTGCTCCGGCGTCGAGATGGAGCGGTCGCCACACCACAGCTCTTCCTTCCAGTGATGGGTGCGGAACTTCACGTAGGTCGGGTCGAGATCGAGGCGCTGCTTCAGCTCGATCACCTCGCGTGCCATCGTGTCGTCGCAGAGGACCACCGCCTTGATCGGCCCGCCGGGGAGCAGGCGTGCCCAGGCGACGTGCGGCGTGACGATGGAATCAGTGAGATCATGCCGCGGCAGGGCGGGGGGCTCCTCTGCGGCAAGGCCCACCCGCTCTTCTCGCGGCGCTCGCGTGTAGGCCAGGCGCGCGCCACCTCGGGCAAAGGCGCGCTCGAAATCGTCCAGATCCTGACCGCCGCGCCGCACCTGGCAGTTAAGGAGATAACCGCCTGTGGCCAGCCGGGCCAGGTCGACACGCTTCGTGACTGGCTTCCCAGGCGAGACATCCAGCCGGCCGAGCTCCTGCCACGGCCCGTCCGGCAGCCGGCGGAGGCGAATCAGCCCCGTCGCCGGTTTCGACTGGGGCGAGGCGAGGCACAGCGTCACGACGGCACTCTCTTCGTCCTCCAGCGAGATCGCGCCGATCACATCCTGCGCCACGCCATCCACGCGCTCGAGGCCCTGGAAGGGGATGAGCGTCACATCCGTCTCAAGCGCTTCACCACTCTTGAGCGGGATCCGGTTGAAGCGCCACTCGTGGGTGGCGACGGGCACGCCGACGCCGCTCCAGTGGTAGAAGCAGTTGAGGTATTTGTAGTCGAGCGTCATCGCTAGGCCGGCGCCTTTTGCCCCAACGACGGCGGTCC
>JAAZEM010000209.1 GCA_012512265.1 Armatimonadota bacterium
CGACGCTTCTCTATTGCGCGCACTACCTGGATGACGCGCACGCCACGGAGCTGGAGGCGGGAGCCCTTGATCTGATCCGTCAGGAGCAAGCCGCCTCGGGCGACGGCAGCTTCCACTCGCGCCGGCTTGGGCGGATCCTGGAGATCAATCCGTACTATTACACCCGCCTGGAGTCCGACAAGGCGGTGGTCCTCTCGATGGGCGCCTACTGGCGGCGGCGGTGCCGCATCGCCCCCACCCCGGCGAAGGTGGAGTACGAGGATGCCGTCGCCGGTGGCTGGGAGGAGCCGGAGCATGGCGCGGTTTTCCATCGCTCGAAGCGGCGCTTGGCCTCCTGGAGCTGGCGCGCTCGCGAGGCACCTCAGGGGCTATGCCTGCCCCCAACTTCCGGCCACCTGGCGGAGTGGTGCGAGAACCTGGGCGGGCGAGTTCGCCTGTTGGGCGAGCAGGGGTCGCGCACCGTACTGGAGCACCAGCAGTGGAGTTTTCCGGGCGGTTTTCTCACCACTGGCACCATGGCAGACAGCACCAAGGCGGTGCTCCCGGAGGGGTGGATCTCGCCAGAGCGTGCCGCGCACCGGTATGCCGTCGCGGCCCTGCCGGATGACCGGACGCTCGTCGTCCTGGAGTATTGCCGGGTGGGTATCCGCGCTTACCTCACCGAGGCGAAAGGCCTGAAGCTGAACATTCCGAACGACCTCTTCAACGACTTCCGGCGCACCTACCGCACAGCGAGTAGCATCGTGGTCACCACAGGTGACGCAGCGGGTTCCCGGTCGCTGGAATCCTCGTGGGCGAACATTGATGACGCCCTGGGCGTCGTGGGGCTGTATGGCGCAGATTCGCTCTGGCTATTCCAGGCAGGCCGGCGGCGCGCCTCTGGCTATGGTGAAAGCCTCTATTATGACGAGGTCTGCTTTCCGTGCCGGACGGGTATGTGGAGTGTGGATCCCGGCAGCGTGATCCTGGATTGTGGCAGCCTGGTGCTCTCGGGGGTCACCGCGGAGGAAACGGAATCTGCAGGGCAACAGGCGTGGGTGCCGGCCTGCGAGGATCCGCTCATCCGCGCGGTGGTCGTCGGGGGAGGCGACGGGCACACCTATCTGCTCGTCGTCCATTTCGGAGATAGGGAGACGGAGACCGCGGTGGAGCTGGGCGAGAGGGCTTCCGCGGCCGTGGATCTCGTCTCCGGCACCGAGGTGCGGTTGAGCGCTGGCCGGCTTGCGCTTACGCTCGGATCCGGCGAGGCGCGGCTGGCGCGGCTGAGATAGGATGTGCGGCAGGCACTCTGCGGCAGGCAACAGAACGGCGCGTAGAATGCTCAGACTTCGAGCGCCGGCTGGGCGGAATGGCCCGCAGCCTATGCGCTGCCAGCGCAGAGGGGAATGGGGAGTGGCATGCGGTTTGTGATGGCGGCGGCAGTCAATGTAGAAGACCTTGTGGGAATCCTGGGGCAGGTCCCGCTGGCGGTCTGCGCTCTGGAGATTCCCTCGCTCCGCATCCTTGCCGCGAACCAGGCCTTGGCTTCACTCGCGGCTGCGGGAAACCCCGCCGAGATCGTGGGCGTGACCCTCTCCGAGGAAGTGCAGCGCGGCGTGCTCTCCGATCTGCTGCCACCGCTCCGGGAGGCCGCAGCCGCTGGCGGCAACCTGCCTCCACGCGAAGTGCACGCCCAACTGGGGGGTGAGAGCCGCGATCTCCTGGTCCAGTGCCACCCGCTGGGCCTTCACGCTGGTGCGATGGTGGCGATCCTGACGGAGGTCACGACGCAGCGCCAGATGGAGCGCGCGCTTTGCGAGAGGGAGCACCAGTACCGCGCCCTCTTCGAAGAGAATCCCTATCCGATGTACATCTACGACCAGGAAACGCTCGCGTTCCTGGCCGCGAACGACGCGATGCTCCGCCAGTCCGGCTACTCGCGCGACGAGCTCCTCTCGATGACGGTGAAGGAGATCTGGCCGCCGGAGGATGCGCCCGCGTTCTTGGAGAGTGAGCGCCAGAACCAGCCCGGCAAGGTGATGGCGGGCGTCTGGCGGCACCGGCGCAAGGACGGCTCGACCCTCTACGTCGATCTCTTCGCACACTCGATCATCTATCAAGGAAGGGCCGCGCGCGTCGTCCTCGCGCACGATGTCACCGAGCGGATCGAGGCCGAAGAGCGGCTGAAGCTGACTACCTCGGAGCTGAGCGCCATCTTCCAGGCGCTGCCGGATCTCTACTTCCGGCTGAAGGCCGATGGGACGATTCTCGATTACCGTGCGGGACACGAAGCCAGTCTGTACCTGCCTCCTTCCGAGTTCAAGGGCAGACGGGTGCAGGATGTCCTCCCGCCGCCGGCCGCGTGCCACATCCTGAAGGGAATCGAGCGCACCTCGCGCGAGCACGCTCTCACGACAGTGGAGTATCCCCTGCCGAACGAAACCGGGACCAGAATCTTTGAGGCCCGACTGGTGCCCGTCCTCGATGGCCAGGTGGTCGCCATCGCCCGCGATATCACCGAGAGTAGGGAGGCCGAGGAGCGGCTGCGCACCTCGGAGATCAACTACCGCTCCATCTTCGACGCCGTGAATGACGCCATCCTGGTTCACGATCCCGCCACCGGGCGGATCCTGGACGTCAACCGCAAGATGCGCGAGATGTATGGCTACACGACCGAGGAAACGCGGGCGCTGACGATCGGCGACCTGAGCGCCAACGAGGAGCCCTATACACTCTCGCGGGCCTTGGAGTGGGTGCATCGGGCGGCGCAAGGCGAGCCCCAGCTGTTCGAGTGGCTGGCGAAGGATCGATCGGGCCGGCGCTTCTGGGTGGAGGTGAATCTGAAGCGTGCCACCATCGGAGGCGAGGAGCGCCTGCTCGCGGTGGTGCGCGACATCACCGAGCGCAAGCGCGCGATTCAGGAGGTGGAGGCGGCCCACCAACGCATGCGCCGGGGCGAGGATGAGCGCAAGCGCTTCTATCGCGAGATGATTCGCGCGGTGACCCACGATAAGCTCCACCTGGTCGACGCGCACGAGATACCTACCGTGGGCCAGCTGGTGCTCAGCGTGCCACTCGACCAGCCGGACCACTACGCGCGCCTACGCGACGAGCTGCGCCAGATTGCCCAGAAGGCCGGGATGACTCCCGAAACCACCAGCGATCTCCTGATGGCTGCCGGCGAGGCCGCGACGAACGCGATCAAACACGCCACCTGCAGCGAGAGCACGATCTACTTGGCTCCGGATCGCATCATCGTGCGCGTCTCCGACCGCGGCAGCGGCATCCAGCCGGAGGACCTCCCGGGAGCCCTGCTTCTCCCCGGCTTCTCCACACGCGTCTCTCTTGGGATGGGCTACACGATCATGCTCCGGCTGGCCGACCGCGTCTGGCTCGCCACCAGCGCCGAGGGCACTGTGGTGCAGCTCGAGAAGTGGATCCACCCGGAGGACCACCAGGAGCCGGCGCTCACCTCCGCCCTGGAGAAGATGTAGTCGCGCTCGTCAGTGCGGGTACGACAGGTACATCTGTTGCCCGGAAAGAAGGCCCACAACGGCCCAACCCATCGGCACCAGGTAGTCACCCAGAATGGCGCCGAGGAAGAAGGGAAGCAAGGCGCGGTAGGTGCGGATCCCGCCGAAGCGCATCGTCAGCAGCTTCACCAGCCACGCGACAAAGAAGGGGCACCAGAGCTGCTGCATGGCGAAATGCCCGGCCACGGCATACCCGATCGGGTGGAGCGGCCAGCCAAGGTACGCCTGGCGCAGCCACAGGAGCAGCGCGGAGACCCCCCCGCCGGCCACGAAGGCAATCAGCTTCTCACGCGGGATCTCCGTCTGGCCGCGGAGCCAGTTCTGGATCAGGCCGTAGGCATATTGGGGCGCCCACCGCGCCGGCCAGTCGCGCACTTCGGCAGACATGATCCCGTACTTGAAGTAGATATGGAGCAACGCCCAGATCCCTGTCAGCACCCCGACCACGGCGCCCACGGCCAGGAAAAGCTGCACACGGCGGCCCGCGCTCACATCCTCGGCCATGCGCATGCCAGTCACCTGGTGGGGCAGCAGGTTATCTGAAAGCCGCTCGCCCAGGTGATGCCACCACCCGAAAGCAACCAGCGATTGCTGCGTCTGAGTGCCCAGATTGGTGAGGAGTGCCGCCGTCTCGTGCACCCCGAGCGGCGACATTGACATCGCGCTGCCGCTCTCGGCAATCAGCCGGCCCAAGACGATGGCGAAGAGGCCGTAAATGACCAGAAAGAGCGTTGCGAGGGGGAGCGGGATCCGCGCGAGATAGGCCCAGGCCAAGATGACACCCACGCTTCCGATCAGCGCCCAGCCGGCGCGGCGCCCCGTTGGTTCGGCGGCCTTGCGCCAGATCCCGGCGATCTCGTGCCGGCTGCGCCAGAGGAATGCGGCACCAAGGACCAGGAACGCGCCCGCCGCCTGATGGAGATGGTAAGGCGGCAGCGAGGGCGCGTGGCCTCCCACGCTGCGATGGCCCAAGATGGTCACCACCATGTCCTGCACGCGCCCCAGCCAGAAGAAGAACCACATGCTGAAGCTGACCTCTAGGGGCACCATGAAGCCGATGGCGATGACGAAGGGATAGAAGGCGATCTGGAAACGCCCCAGGCCGGACCAGGGGCGGTCTGAGGCCGGAGGAAACTGAATCCACTTCACGGGGATGTAGGGGACGTTCGGCACGAGGTAGTTGAGGCCGTTGATCAACTGGATGATGCCGGCCACCGTCACCCCCGCCCAGAAAAGGCGCGTGCGCCACCAGGGGCGCGGCGCGTCGAACGCCACCAGCGTCATCGGGAGGTGGATCAGCGGGAAACTGAGGCGCTCACGCTCGATCCACTGGCGGCGCACGAGCTGCGCCAGGCATTGGGTAAAGAGCGCCAGCGCGAGCATCAGCACGCTCCAGGCCAGCACCGGCACGGCGAGGGCGCGCAACACGGAGACCCGGTAAAGCGACGCGTTTCCCCGATGCGCCTGGCGGATCACCTCGGGGTCCTGCACGGCGAACCAGGAGGGGGAATCCCCCAGCCACGCGGCCCACTCTGGGCGCGCCGTCTCCGCCTGGTATGCCGCGGTGTTGAGGAGCGCGGGCACGACATACACGGCCCAACACTCGCCCGCGAGCGCGGTGCCCACTGTCGCCATCAAGTAGATGAGCACCAGCTCCGAGCGAGAGAGCGCCAGCGTCCGGCCCAGGCGCGGCGAGAAGCGGCGCCATACCAGCGACCAGGAGACGAGCAGGAAGAGCAACACCACCGGGCCGCGCAACAGCGTATCGGCGGTCCACCGAGCCGATTGAACGATCACATAGGAGAGGTGCCCGAAGAGGGTGAGCGGGGGCATGAGAAGCGTTCCGATCAGGAGCGCCCGCCAGGGAATGCCGTCCAGCTCCTTCGCCGGTAGTTCAAACTCTTGTCTCTTCTCTTCCGTTGCCGGCATCTATCGCGTTCCTTCTCTCTTCTCCCCGCAGTGCGCACGGCCCCACAGGCGGGACTCTTTTCCCGCTCGAGGGCTCCGTTTCCTATCTGCCGGGCCCGCCCCCGGCGCTCCGGGGAGGCGGCTCCCCACACTCCTGAAGAACTCCTAGCTGGGGCCGCCTGATGGCTTGCGCCAGACCAGGGAGTAGCGCCAGAAGAAATGCCGGCGGATGATCGCCCCTGGTAGCTCCGCGGCGCACAGCCGGCGCACTTCCGCAAGCGTCAGGTACGTATCGTGCCGGCCATGAGCATCCCACGCCGCGCGGATCTCCGCGGGCACCCGCAGGC
>JAAZEM010000210.1 GCA_012512265.1 Armatimonadota bacterium
GATTTCCTCGCCAGGCACGCCACCGCCGAGAGCGACGGCATCCCGGATGTGATCCGCCACGTCCGGCTACATGCCCGGCCGGATGGCAGCGTCCAGCAGCAGGTCTACTACCAGGAAGGCCGGAAGTGCGACGTCTATCTGGGCCGGGCGCTTGCCGGCCTCGCCTACTTTGCCTATGCCTTGCAAGTCTCGGGCGAGAAGGTGCCGGAGCGCTATTGGCGCGTGATGGACCAGACGGTCACCTGGTCGATGAAGAAGATGAAGCCGGATACCGGCTGGTTCGACTGGCAGTGCGAGGATATCGTCGAGGGCGGCTGCCACACCTTCCTGGGCAACATCTACATTGGCGAGGGCCTCTTCGGATGCTATCTGGCCAGCCGGAGCGCCGGGCGCGCGGCGCAGGCCGCCGCGGCGGCGAAAGCGGCCCACCTGGCGTATCGGTATGTCACCGACCACTGCACCATTCGCGGGCAGCGCTATAAGCCACCGCTGGAGTTCTGGGTAGGACCCTACGTCTACTGGCTCTTCACGGAGTATCACGACGCCGTAGGTAAGGATCCTGCCTTCCAGGAGTGGCTGGAGACGCTTCACCGGCAGTGGGCCGTGGATCGGGAGTGGCGCGACTTCCTCGCGCGCGACGAGAAGGCCGGGCACCGCACGTCCACCAATGGCGCGTTGGAGATCTCCATCCTCGGCTATCTCGGCCTGCGGCACCTGGAGGAGATCGGCAAGCCCTACCACCTCCCGCGGTAGAGCGCGGTCATGCCACGCCGGGCGACCGGCATAGATCGAACTGACAGGCTCTCTCCCCGCGCGGGGAGAGAGCCTGTCGCGGTTTCCAGGAGTTCGATAGTGTCCGCGCGCGGCCTCAGCCGGTTACCACGCGAACTGGATGCAGACCGGCTTCGGCACGCTGACCTGGTGGCCGGTTGGGGTCAGCTTGCCGGTGCGCGTGTCGATGCGGAAAGTGACCACGGTGTTCGTGTTCTGGTTGGCAGCCAGGAGGAAGTTGCCCATCGGGTCGATGGCAAAGCCGCGGGGCTCTTTGCCTCGCGTGCTTTCGTGGCCCACGGGGACGAGCGCGCCACTCGCGTCGATGGCGAAGATAGCGATGCTGTCGTGGCCCCGGTTCGAGCTATAGACGAACCGGCCCGAGGGATGCACATGCACATCGGCGCCGGTGTTGTTATCGGTGAACTCCTCGGGGAGCGTCGTGAGCATCTGTACCGGCTTCAGAGCGCCCGTGGACGCATCGTAAGCACAGCGGGTGAGCGTCGAATCGAGCTCATTGACGACAAAAGCCTGCTTCCCATCCGGTTGGAAAACGATATGCCGGGGCCCGGCCCCGGGGTGGAACTGCGCGAAGGGGGGATCGTTCGGCACGAGCTTGCCCGTCGTCTCATCCAACCGATAGATCACCACTTTGTCGATTCCAAGATCTACCGCGAAGACAAAGCGCCCGGCGGGATCCATTCGGATGCAGTGCGCGTGGGGGCCCTCCTGCCGGTCGGGGTTGGCGCCGCGGCCCTCGTGCTGCACCACATGGCTCAGGGGAGCAACAGTGCCATCTTCCCGGATGGGGAGCACACCGACGCTCCCCGCGGAGTAGTTGGCGACCAGCGCGTGCCGGCCACGTTTGCCCAGGCTGATGTAGCAGGGCGCTCCTCCGGAAGAGGGCTCCTGGTTGAGCAGGGTGAGCTCACCCGTCCGCCGGTCGATGCGGAAGGCACTCACCCCCCCGCCCTTCTTCCCCTCGAAGGTGCCGACCTCGCACACCGAGTAGAGATGCCGGCCATCGGGATGGATCGCCAGATAGGAGGGGTTCGCCACCTTTCCGGTATGGCCGGTAAAGGTCAGCTCTCCCGTCGCGCGGTCGAACCGGTAGACGTAGATCCCCTCGGACCCGGAGTTGGCCGTGTACGTGCCGATATAGACTAGCGGCGCCTGACTTACCTGCGCGTCCATTCTCATCACCCTCTCTGCTGGCTCCTGCCAGCACGGTTCCGGTTGCTTGCTCTCTTTAATTCGCCTTTCGCAGGCTCTCAATCGCCCGGGCGATCTTCTCGCGGTGGGCGTAAAGCGGCGCCGGGTCGAGGGTGAAGGTGGTCATATCCACGCAGACCTCGGGCGGCACCTGCAGCAGCTTCTCCGCGGCGGCGAGCATGTTGGCGGAGACGCCACGAGCGCGCGCCTGGGCAATCGTCTCGCGGAGCAGGTAGAAGTACTCGTAGTCCTCTATCCCCTCGCGCAGCATCTCCCAGCGGAAGGAGTCGATCGGACCGGTCAGGTGCTTCCGCTTGTCGTTCGCTGGGTCGCGATTGGGTGGATAGATGAAGCGGCCATCCCCGTTGCCCCAATAGCCGATCTGCCCCGGCTGGTAGTCATACCCGGAGATGTAGGCCATCGCGTCCTCCCACGGATTCTGGACCGCCGGAGGCGGGAATGCCGCGTTGCTGGTCCAGTAGTTGCTCGTCCAGACGAGAATCCCCTCGACGTTGTACTTCACCGTCTGCCACAGCCACATCCGCATCTCGATGCCCGGATGATCGATGAAGAGCGTGCAGTAGGGCGCCTTTGGGCCGGTACAGACGTACCACCAGATCTTCTCGCCCTTGGCCTGGCGCTCGCGGGAACGCTCCTCGTCGTAGTTGGATGTCACCGGGCACCAGATATCGACATAGTCGGCGAGCTCCGGCTCCACCTGTTCGGTAAGCATCCGCGCGAGCTTGGGCGCCGCGCGCTTGATGAGCGCCATGCCCTCCTTGACGAAGTCATAATCGCGCTGTTCCGGCTCGTCGAACCAGTAGATGTAGGCCTTATCGAGCCAGCCCTTCTCCTCCAAGTGATCCTGGAGTTGCCGGGCATAGCTGGTGAAGAGCGCCTCATACTCCGGGGTTCCCTGCTCGTAGGCACCGATGCGTCCCTTATGGCGGGAGTGGAAGGTGCCCCCGCCCATGCCTTGCAGGTGCAGCCGGAACGAGTTGAACCCGAGTTCGTTGAACGCGCGGTGTGCGGCCCGGTCAAACTCGGTGAAATCGACCTTCACGCGGAGCGGGTCTGCCACTTCCTCAAAGCCGCCATCCTTCAGGAGCTCGGTGCCCCCTGCCACGCGCAACGAGAGGGCATCGAACCACGCGGTGCCGGTTGCCTCGCCCTTCTCGCTCCAGATCACTGGGCGCAGGACAATCTGCACCGCCCGGGAGTCTTTCGGCAGCCGACCTTTCAGCGAGACGCTCTCCTGCTTCCATGTGGTGCTCCCCCGGAAGCGCAGGTCGATGTTCCGGCCAGACATCCATGCACCGGTGGCATCGTAGTTCTGAAGTGTGATCAGGTAGGTCTGACCATCCTTCTCGGTGCGCGCCGCCCAGGAGAGGATGTATTCGGCTTCCGGATCCACGGTCACACGATTTCGATAGCTCGCGCCGATGCTCGACCTATCGGAGTCATCGACCACCTTCAGGCAGCGCTTCCCCTCAAAGGGCTGCTCCATCACCTGCTGGCCGCCATCCCACGTGGTCTCGCCGAAGCTCACCCGGATGGGTGCCAGCGCCATCGGGTCGTAGGGCGAGATCCGGTGTGCCGCGAAGTTTTGGAGGTAGAGATCGAAGACTTTCGCGAGCTCCTCCTGCGTCTCCAGGTTGTGGTAGCTCCGAATAGTGGCTGTATTGAGCCCGAAAGCGGTCTTGACGTGCGTCTCCTTCGGGAGGGTGAAGTCCCAAACGCGGAGCTGGACGGGTACTTCCTGACGCCAGGGACCGGCGGCCAGCTGGAGAGCGCCGCGGTAGTCGCCCGCGGGAGTGCCCGCGGGAACGTAAACCGTCACCCACAGTGGCTGGTTGGTGTTCGCGGCCACGTCGAACGGGCCCTCGACCGGCGGAAGAGGATCGGGCCACAGCCCAGGCGTGCCGGCGCGGTCCGTGGGCCGCTCGACGCGCACGTACTCGACGAGGTGGATCCGAATGTTGCTCGCGTCAATTCGCGCGCCCTTCGGCCCATCCAGGTCAGTCGCGGACGCTGTCACACCTCGCAGCGTCTGGGTCGGGCGCAGGACCACCTGGAATGGCTCGTACTCGTGCCCCGCCGCGCTCAGCCGGACTACGGACTGGCGGGTTTCCGGCGCCGGGCGATCACGGCTCACCTTGTGCGTCGGCTCGGCCCACCAAACAGCCGCGGTCGCGTCCTGCGAGACGAGGTAGCCGAAATCGGCGGCGTAGAGCGCCGGGACATCAAACTCCGTCTTGCCCGCGAGGAGGACCTCCCGACCCGCAGTGACGCGCAGCGTGGCCTGCATCCGTCCGGTCTCGCGGAGCGTGTAGGGGAGTAGCAAAGGCGCTTCGCCGCCGGCTGGAACGTTCATCTTGGTGGTGAACTGCTGCGGCTTGCCTCTTTCCGAGGAAACCGCGAAGACGGCGGTGACCAGGAGCGCGGCCCGGCCCGGGTTCGAGACGCGCAGCCGGACGTTGGGATCCACGCCCGGGCGCAACCCGCCCAGGCTCTCTACGGTCACGACGGAAGGCTTGCGCTCCTGCTCGATCTCCAGGTAGGAAGTCTGCCCGGCAAGATCGCGCGGCGCGGCTTCCAGCTCGGCCTCGTACGTGTAGTCGTGGATCTGGAAGCTCCCCGGGTGCGAATCGACTCCGCTCCGCTTCTCGCCCTCCCCGCGCAGCCGAATCTGGATCTCATCCGCCGGGAAGAGATCGGCGGGAAGCTCGGCTTTGAGCGCGCCCTTCT
The DNA here is from genome assembly GCA_012512265.1 of Armatimonadota bacterium. Lineage (GTDB taxonomy): Bacteria > Armatimonadota > JAAZEB01 > JAAZEB01 > JAAZEB01 > DUUU01. The sequence goes on from JAAZEM010000210.1 coordinate 4,732, forward strand.
CCCCGAGAGCTCCGACCTCGCGCCAGGTTTTCCCGTCGCGGCTCGCGTTCACGAGGAGCCGGCCGGCCACGTGGTAGCCGACGTTCGCGTGTATAGTCGCCGCGCGCTGCTTCGCCCCGGGAAGGGCGTGCCGGTAGGTGATCGAGGCGCCATCGCTCAAAACCCAGCGATTCGTGTTGAACCCGGCGGTGAACCCGACCAGCGGGCGCGAGTAGTTGGAGCCCTCGCCCTGCAGCGGCGCCTGGAAGATGTAGCGCCCCTGAGAGACGCGCTCGCCCTCACCCAGCTGGCCGACGAGCGGGAGCACGGGCGTCACCGTCACATCGTCAAAAAGGACTTTCCCGGTCGTGGACCAGGTGCCCAGGCGCAGGTAGGCACCTTGAACAGAGCGGGGAGCCATGAAGACACGGGTGTAACGCACCCATTCTTTCCCGGGGAGGGGAAAATCCTGGTTCGCGATGTTGAGACCGCTGACCACGCAGCCTCCCGTGGCGCCCTCCGAACGGGCCCAGAAGGTAAGCCGATAGATGCCTCCTGGCTCCGGCAGCCAGTTATCGCATTTCCAGAAGTGCGACTCTTTGCCATCGCCGTTGATCACCAAGCACCGCCGGCCCGTCCGCCCGCCTTCTTCCCAGGCGGCCGTGCTATCTGAGGGCGACCATGCGGTAGGCCGGTCCGTGCCTTCCTCGAAAGAGGCGTTCGGCACCGGCGCCGCCGAGGCAGCCACCACCATCAGCGACGCGGTGACTACAAGGAGTGCTCTCAATATCGCCATGACCTTCTCCTTTTCGGTACACCCACGGCTTTGCGCCAGACCTGTGGGGGTGGATGAGCGTGATGCTGCCGGCGCACAGATGCAGCGGATGCAGTCCGATGATGCCAACGGATCACCAGTCTCTTCCGGGGAACCAGGCTTCTGCTCCGGATAGCCGGTGGGTCCCGCTGTCGGATGTTCTCCACCCGATCCCTGCACCTTCTTCGCCCGAGGGGGGTGCATCTCCTCCCGCAGTCTGCCACGCGAGCGGCCTGCTGGACTATCCACAGATGACGCAGATGAACACAGGTAAAAGGGGCTGGCACAGAAGGAAGCCGCTTGCCTGCGAATTGACACGCTCCGGGACGGCCTGGTACAATTCAGCTAAGAATAATCGAAGCCGGGGACGATGCGCGGCCAGGGATATCGTCGCCACGGCCTGTCGCAGTGCAAGGGGAACGCATGCACGAAGTGGGAATCGCGGAGGAGCTGGTGCGCCAGGTGGTGGCCGCGGCGTGCGGGATGGCGCGGGTGACGGAGGTGGCCGTCGATGTGGGCGCCCTCCAGTGGGTGGACTCGGACGCGCTGCGCCAGGCGTTCGACGCCGCGAGCCAGGATACCATCGCGGAAGGCGCGCGCCTGGAGCTGCGCGAAGTACCGCCGCGCGCGGTGTGCGGCGCCTGCGCCGCAGTGTACGTTCCCGAGGAGCTGGGTATCTACGTCTGTCCCGCGTGCGGGGCGGCTGAACCGGAGTTTGTGGAAGGCAACGATATCGTCCTCGTCAGTTTGGAGTGCCTTTCGCCGGAGGAAGAAAACCGTGAGTCGTATTGAGGTCGTGAGCAGTGTGCTGCGAGCCAACCAGGTGCGTGCCGAGGAGACGCGGGCCCGCCTGGATGCCGCCGGCGTAGCCTGTGTGAACCTGATCAGCGCCCCGGGCAGCGGGAAGACAACGCTGCTCCAGAAGACGATCACCGCCCTGGAGGGGATTCCTTGCGCCGTACTGGTGGGCGACTTGCAGACGACACGCGATGCCGAGCGGTTGGCCGCTGCGGGCGCGCCCGTCGTTCAGATCAACACTGGGCGGGGTTGCCACCTCACCGCCGATCAGGTGGCCGAGGGCCTGGATCGCCTGGATCTCAGCCAGATCCAACTGCTCTTCATCGAAAACGTGGGGAATATGGTCTGCCCGGCCGGCGTCGACCTGGGCGAGCACCGGCGCGTCGCCCTGCTCAGCGTGCCGGAGGGCGATGATAAGGTGGCCAAATACCCGACACTCTTCCAGGGCGCCGATCTGGTGTTGCTCACCAAAGTGGATCTCTTGTCCGTGCTGCCGTTCGCGGTTCGCCAGGTGGAAGAGGATCTGGCCCGCGTCAACACGCGCGCCCCGCTCCAGCAGATCTCGACGCTCGAAGGCACCGGGATGGATGCCTGGCTGGCGTGGCTGCGCGCGCTCGTGGCCGGCTGATCTATTCTCTATATTTGATAAGAGCGGGCCGCGGGGATTGGGTATCGACCCTCGCGGCCCGTCTGCTTGTACGCCCCCTCTACCCCTATATGACCCCTCTATAATCCTGTCCCGCGGCTGTGCCCCTGGCCGGAAGTTGCCGGCGCGGCCCGCGTTCTTCTCGCGAAGAGGACTCCTGCGGACGCGGGAGAAGGATCCGGGTCAAGAGGACGCGAGCGCCGGGCGCTGAAGCACTCCGAAGCACCCGGGCTCGTTGCCGCGGAAACGGGAGGAAGCGATGCCACTGCTCGCCACGATTGCCCGCGTGGGGTTCGCGGGCCTGCTCGCGCTGGGCATGGCGGTGCCCGGCCAGATTGAAGCGGCGGAGATCCGGCTGGACCAGGACCGAATCCGGCTGCAGGTGGATGAGGCATCGGGGCGGATCACTCGCGTCGAAGCGAGCGGCGCGAACCTGACGGCACCGGATGCAGTCTCGCGCTCCGGGTTTGCCCTGGCCGATGGTCCGAAGGCGGAGTGCGTGCCGGTGACGTGCCGGGTGACCCCGCGCGGCGTGGGCGGGCTTCTCTGGGATGGCCAGGCCGGCGCGCTGCGCATCGCGTGCCAGTCGCTCCCGGTGGGCCGCGGGATCGAGTTTTCCGGGAGCGTGGACGACCCGCGTGGCACCGATGGGACAGACCACGCCGTGACGCTCCGCTTCGCCCTCCCGGTGAAGCTGGAGGGCTGGCGGATGGACCGCGATCTGGATCGCTCGTGGCCACTCCGCGGGGACAGCCACCGCTCGCCGGCGTCTCCCTGCCCCTGGGGCCGGGGCCGCGGGGAACTCTGGCCGGTCGTGGCCGTGGCGTGCGAGAAGGCGTCACTGGGCCTTGGCTGCCGCCTGGACGAGCCCCGGTGCTTCCGTGTCACGTATGATGGTCCGGCGCAGCTCCTCTCCATCGAGATCGACTTCGCGCTCGCCAGGTCGGCGAAGCAGCCCGGAAAGGCCGGTTTCCGCTTCATCCTCCTCGCACGTCCGGATTCCTGGGGCCTGCGCGGCTGCCTCTCCGATTACTATGCCACCTATCCCGAGTTGTTCCGCAAGCGCACGGAGCTGGCCGGGGGCTGGTTTGCCTGGGGCGACATCCTCTCGCTTGCCGCGCCAGCGGTTGATTTCGGCCTAGCCTTCCATGAAGGCCCTGAGAACGTGAAGGCGCGCATCCACTCGCTGGCGCTCGGCGCGGCCACCTTCCCCTATATCGAGCCGTTGATGTACCAGCTCCCGATGGGCGATTTCGACCGTGCGCCCGTTCGCGCGGAGATCGAGGAGCGGATCCGGCTCTGGTCGAAGCCCCTCGATCCCCTGCCGAAGATGCACCGCGGTCACTACGACCAGACCCGCTGTGCCGCTACGCTGGCGAGCGGCATCCGCGACCCCGACGGCAGCCTCCACATCGCGGCGATTAGCCAGTACCCGTGGATCGCGGGCACGCGCTGGGCCGCCCAACTCGCGCTCAACGTCGACCCGGAGATCCCCGGGGGTGCGGGCGAGCTCTACCTGGCCGAGGAGCGAGAGAATATCAAGAGCGAGACGTGGGGCGAGGGCCGCTATCTCGATAGCTTCTCCTCTCATGCCAACAAGATCGATTACGCGCCGGACCACCTGGCCCACGCGGATCACCCCCTGATCTGGAAGGCGGACGAGCAGGCACCGGGCGGGTTCCGGGTGGGGCAGCCGGTCGCCGCCGCTGCGTTCGAGTATGCCCAAGGCTTGCGTGAGCTCCTGGATACGCGCGGCAAGCTGATCCTCGTCAACCAATACGGGCATGGCGCGCCCGCGCCGTTCCACGTCTTTGACTGCCTCGGCAAGGAGTATTGGGTGCCTGGCGCCGGGCGCCTCCTGCAGCGCTACCGCGCCACGAGCTATCAAAAGGTGGTAAGTAACCTGCCGCGCAACGAGCCGATTTCTGACAGGCAGCTCCGCGAGTTCCTCGTCTACGGCATCTTCCCGGGCGGCTACGGTCGGCCAGGATGGGGCGAAGAGGGGATGCGCGCGACCTACCGGCAGGTCGTGCCACTCCTCCGCCTGCAGCACCGGCTCGGCTGGGAGCCCGTGCCGCACGCCGTCGCGAAGGAGAGCGGCGTCCTCATCGAGCGGTTTGGCGGCACCGGGGGCAAGCCACTCTGCCTGGCCGTGCATAGCCGATGGGGCGCGAAAGTCGTGACGCTCACCCTGGACCACGCCGCGCTCGGGCTTCCAGGCGCCCTCTGGTGCCACGAGCTGGTGAGCGATGACCCGGTCACCTGGGTCACGGAAGCCGGACAGACAGAGATACAGCTCGGGCTGGCCTCTGGCGAGACGCGCCTCCTCGCCGTCGGCGACGCCCGCACGCACGCGGCGATTGCCCGAATCCTGGCCGAAGACCGGCTGCGCGACGCGCGCCTCTGCACCGCGGAGTACCGGCTACGTGAAGGGAGGGCGCACCTGCTTGAGCGCCATCTCCAGACCGCGTCGCACGAGAACGCGTCGGCATTGCTCTCGCTGGCGGAGAGAGTCACCGGCGGGCACGCCCTCGACCAGCGCATCGCCGAACTGCTGCGCGAAGCGGCGCGGTGGGCGCGCGCGGCGGAGAAGCCGGAGCCGCGCCGGCCACGCCCGGTGACCGTGCCTCCCCCGGACCCGAGAAGCGCCGGCATCCCCTGGAAAGAAGACTTTTCGCAGGGGCTCCGGGAGGAACGATGGTCCGTGCCACGCAACGCGAAGAGCCGGATCGAGGTGAAGGACGGCCGGCTGGAGATGGAGCTTTCGTCCGAGGAGACATCGGCCGCGATCACGACCCGGCGCACCTTCGATTTCGGGGAGCAGCCCCTCGAGTTCCGCTGGCGGTTCCAGTTCAACCATGCGGGGCACGAGTGGTACCTGATGCAGGGCGTGCGCCTGGCGCCAGAGGCCTCCGACGATGGCTACATCCTCTTCCGCATCGATCCTGGGATCCGGGTGCGCCTCGAGAACGCGGACACGCCGCCGAGCAACTTCGAGTTCTCGCTGACGCCGTATGAGTCGTTTGCCACCAATGTGCCGCATCAGGTGCGTCTGGTACTCACCCCGGAGCGATTCTTCCTGGAGATGGATGGGAAGCGCCTCGGCGAGGGCGAGCACGACTGTCACTTCACGCAGGCGGCGATCACGCTGAGCGTCTCTACCGGCCACAAAGGCCGCGGCGACGTTGTCTGGTGGGACGATATCGAGGTCGTGCCCACGCGCTGGCCAACGGAGGCCCCCTGACCGTCTCAACCGTCTGAGGGGTGCGCACCGGGGTTCACCCGCCGGGCGGCAGCGATGAGCAGCCGCTGCTCCGCCGAGGCGATGATCCGTCGCGTGGCGTCGATGGCGTCCGGGTTCACGGAGATGGAGTCGATCCCCCACTCCACCAGGCGCTCCGTGACCTCCGGGTAGACCGACGGCGCCTGTCCGCAGATGGAGCACCGCATTCCCACGCGATGGGCCCCCTCGATCAGGTCGCGAATGGCGCCCATGACGGCATCGTCGCGTTCGTCAAAGAGGGGGGCCAGGCGCTCGCTGTCGCGGTCGACGCCCAGCATCAGCTGCGTCAGGTCATTCGAGCCGATGGAGACACCGTAGGTGCCCAATGCGGCGTAGTCGGCAAGCCGGTAGAGGATCGAGGGTACTTCAGCCATCACCCAGAGCTGGAATGCCGGGTCGCGGGTAAGGCCCGAATCGTCGATCAGCTCCTTGCAGCGGCGGAACTCGCCCAGCGTGCGCACGAAGGGCACCATCAGGTGCAGGTTGGTGAGCCGCTCCTTCTCGCGCACATCGCGCACGGCGGCAAGCTCCAGGCGAAAGAGGTCCGGCTCCGCGACGTAGCGGAACGCGCCGCGATAGCCGATCATCGGGTTGGCTTCCCGCGGCTCGAACGCCTCGCCACCCTCCATACCGCGATACTCGTTGGTCCGGAAGTCGGTGCTCCGGCAGATGATTGGCCTGGGCGCGAACGCCGCCGCGAAGGTGCGCAGGCCCTCGGCCAGCTTCTGGCGGTACTCATCGCCCCTCCCCTGCTCCAGCAACCGGCGGGGGTGGACGTTGTTGGTCACCGAGAGAACGAGAAACTCCAGGCGGAGGAGCCCGACGCCGTCCACCGGGCGCGCGGCTACTTCGGCCGCTAAGTCCGGCTCGCCCAGGTTCACCAGCAGGCGCGTCGCGGTGACGGGTGGCGCCGCAGTCACCGTGGCAGCTGTGGCGCGCGGTTGCTGAGCGGCGGTTTCGGCCCTCTTCCCTCGGTAGACAATCCCCTGCCGGGCATCGACGGTCACGATCTCCCCGTCCGGGATCTTCTCGGTGGCGTTGCCCGCGCCGACAATGCAGGGGATCCCCAGCTCGCGCGAGACGATGGCGGCGTGCGCGGTCATCCCGCCTTCATCGGTGATGATCGCCGCAGCCCGGCGCATTACGGGCGCCCAGTCCGGCGCGGTCATGCGCGTCACCAAGATGTCGCCCTCTTGGACGCGCGCGCCCTCGGTAGCGGAGGCGAGCACTCGCGCGCGACCCACCGCGATCCCCGGCGAGGCCCCCAGGCCACGGACCAGGATGCCATCCCCTGGTGCGGTCTCTTCCTCGGCGGACGTGGCCGCCTTCCCGGTAGCCGTCACCGGGCGCGATTGGACAATATAGACCTGGCCGCCCTCAATCGCCCATTCCACATCCTGAGGCGTTCCGTAGTGCTCGCCGATCCGCAGGCCCAGTTGAGCGATCGCGCGCACTTCCTCATCGGTGAGGGAGGGTGCCTCCGCCTCGGCGTCGGATAGCTCCCGGCGGATGTTCTCGCCACTCTCGCTGCGCAAGTCGGCAAAGCTCTTGTGGGCGATCCGCCGCTGGAGGATCGCCAGGTCCTTTTTGCGCACCTCGAAGTAATCGGGCTGGACACTCCCGCTCACGACTGCATCGCCCAGGCCGAAGGAGGACTCAATGACGAGCACGCTCTCGTCGCCGGTGGCGGGGTTCTCGGTGAAGAGCACCCCCGCCTTCTCGGAGTTGATCATCTTCTGGACCGCGACGGCGATGCTCATTCCCTCTTCAGCCAGGCCCTGCTCCCTGCGGTAGAAAATCACCCGCGCGCCATAGAGGGAGGCCCAACACCGTCGCACCGCCTCAACCACCGCATCGGCGCCGCGCACATTCAAGAAGGTCTCGTTCATTCCCGCGAAAGAGGTGTGCGGCCGGTCCTCCGCAGTGGCCGACGAACGCACGGCCACGAACTCCTCGCCCACGCCGGAACTCTGCGAGAGCTCCCGATAGGCGTGGTGAATCTCCTCCACCGTCTGCCGGGGCACCTCGGCCGCAAGCACGGCGCGCTGTAGCTCCGCGGCCACGCCGTCCAGGGCGGCGGTATCGTTCACATCGAGGTTGCGGAGGCTGGCAAGGATCTGGTCGCGCAGGCCAGACTGGCGGAGAAAGCCGTTGAAGGCATCAGACGTGACCACGAACCCGGGGGGGCACCGGCACTCCAGCAGCGGTCAACTCGCCCAGGTTGGCGCCCTTCCCCCCGCCGATGAGCACATCCTCTTTGCGCAACGTAGTGAACCATCGGATCGTTTCCACGGAAGAGAGGTTACCCGAGGGTGGTACCGGGCAAACCCCGGCCAGGCGCCACACCGCGAGGATCGGGCGGCGCGCGAGGTTCAGGGGTGGCGGTCGCGAAGGTTCTGCATCTCGAGCGCGGTGCGTGCCTGCTCCGTGGCGGTCTCCTTCTCCTCGCGCGCGGGGTGGTAGAACTCCTGCACCACAGCCTGGCCGATAGCCATCAGGGGCACCGCTAGGAAGAGGCCGAGGATTCCGAAGAGCGTGCCCAGCACCAGAAGGCCGAAAACGATCAGGACGGGATGGACTCGAAGCGCTCCGCCCATGACACCTGGCAGCAGGAGGTGGTTCTCCAACTGCTGGATGATGATAAAGGCGAGGGTCACCCAGAGCGCCCGGACCGGCTCCTGGAGAAACGCCACGATCACCGGGGGTACCGCGGCGAGGATCGGGCCGATGGTGGGCACCACCTCCAGCAGCATCGCCAAAAGGCCGAACAGGAGGGCATAGGGAACCCCCAGCAGCCAGAGCACACCAGCGCTCGCGACGCCTACGGCGAGCATGGTGATCGCCAGTCCGAAGAGCCAGGCGCGCACGCGGTGAAGAGAGTTCGTGATGCTATGCGCCACGCGCGCCCGCTCAGAGGGCGCCCAGAAGAGCAACAGCCCGCTCACCAGGGGCATCGGGTAGATCAGGCTGTAGAACGCCACCACCAACACCAGAAGGGCGGCAAGCAGCGACCCGCCCAAGGCAAATCCGTAAGAGCCGAGCTTCGCCACCAACTCGGCGACAAAGGCCTGGGTCTGGGGCCCATCGATCTGACGGAGAATGTAGTTGGCCACCTCCGGGTTGCGCCGCGCGAAGCCGCTGAGCCCGCGGTGAAGATCCTCGTAGAGGAGCGGAAGCTGCTCAACCAATTGAAGGGCCTGCACGAGCAGGATGGGGACCACCCAATAGAGGAGCGCCGACACGGCGCCCAGGAGCAACAGCACCAGGAGCCCGGCGAGGATGCCCCGCGGCAGGGGCACATGCTCCTGAAGCCACGTGAGCGGCGGGTGGAGCGCAACCGCCAGCAAGAGCCCCAACAGGAAGAGAATGAGGGCAGTGAGCAGGGGACGAAAATGGATATAGAGGATGCTTGCCATGAGAAGCAGGGCAAGCGCGCGCCACTCCCAGGTGGGCTGGAAACCTCTCGATGCCCGCGCCGGGCGGCGCGGGGATGCGCCAGGCGCGTCGTTCCTCACGGTGCCGGCTCGTAGCGCACGTAAACGCGGGCCAGGGGGCCCCGCTCCCCCGCCCGAATGTAGAGGCGCGGGGGCTCATCACGCCGCGCGCCGCGCTCGTGAAGCAGCGTATAGCCAGCAATGCCGGGCTTCACCGGCGCGAGGCGCTGCTCGTTGCGAAAGCCGCCCAGACCAACCGCTCTCCAGGTCGTGCCGCTGCACAGCAACGTCTGCGGGAGACCCTGCCGCTCGAGCAGTGTCGCCAGACTTCGCTGCGGGTGCGTCACCCGCGCATCCTGAGAGTCCGCGGCAATGTCGGCCCCGCCCGCCAGTTTCATACGCGAGAGGGAATCGCACCCCCCACCCAGGAGAGCCACCACAACCACCCACCACAGACCACTCGCACGCATCACACGCCATCCCATGCGCGGCAGCTTCGCCGCATCACCACGCCAATCTCCCAGAAATGGCTTACCCTGCAACCCGTCTCTGGAAACGATGGGTGCGAGACCCGTGCCAATCAGGCAGGTCGCGCCGAATCCGCGCCGGGGAGCCGCCAGAGGAGGTGTGCCGAACACGTGGGGCAGGTGAGCTCGGCATCGGGGTTCACCTGATACTCCTTCACCAGACGCGCCGGGAGAAGCATACCACACGCCCCGCACGCGTTCTGCTCCACCAGTCCCACCAGCTGCTTCCGCTGGCGTGCCAGCTGGTCATAGCGACGCAACAACTCGCTATCGGCGCGCGCGCGCACCTCATCGCGCTCGGCGACGAGCTTCGCGTACTTCGCATCAAGCGCCGCTACATCGGCGCGAAACTTCGCCACGTGCGCCTGCCACCGAGCATACGCTTCCTTCTCCACCTTCTGGGCGGCAGCCAGGCGTTCGTTCAGCGAGTCCTTCTCCTCCATCCGAATCAGCGTCTCTTCTTCGAGACGCTCGCGCCGGCGGCGCAACGACTCGCGCTCGCCCTCATACCCCCGAAGCTCCTTCGGGTTCGTCACCTTGCCACTGTAAAGGATCGCCTCGACCTTCTGAAGCTTTTCTTCCAGGGACGCCAGCTCTAGTTCGCGCTCTCGTATCGCCCGGTCGACCTGGCGCAGGCTCTCCTGAAGAGAGAGAATATCGCCACGGTGTTGGGTTACCTCCGCTGCCAGGGCCGCGCCATCATCCAACGCCCCCCGCGCGCGCTGCAACAAGGCGATCTGTGCATCAAGCTTCTGAATCTGGTAGATGGGCCATAGGACTTCTTGACTTGCCATACGAACGCACCATCCCTCCGGAAAGAAGCGATCTGTTGCCGCGCCTGTCCAACGGCACCTCCAGCAGGGAGCACGCGTGCCACACCGGGCACGCGCCGTCTCAGATGCCCGGTAATCCACAACCCGCGGCGAGAATCCTTGCCGTAGGCGCCGGGGGATCCGGCGGCAAGGGCCTTGGTACCCCCCCTTTCCACGAGGCGATGCGGACTCCTGCATCCAGGACGCGATCTGCCGGGTGCCCCGACATTTCCTGCCCATACTTCCTGACACTATTCCCGGTACCAGGAGGGGCCGCACATCGTGGCGAATCCAATAGGGAGCCGGGGCTCGTATCCCGGGGGCCGAGAGAGGAGAGACGCGCATCTCGCGGGCCATCGTCTGGCGCGTCCGGCAAGGTATGGCAGTAGAGGCAACGTGGATGGTCCAGCGCCTGGCGATACGGCGGTTTCCCCGGCGGCGGGTCAGCTTCATTAGCGCATGTGCGCTTGCGATGGCGCTACTCGGCGTGGCTCCCGCGCACGCGCGTCTGGCCGAGCGCCTGGAGCGTGGCGAGACGATCACCGTGGTCGCCCTTGGTGACTCGCTGGCCGCGGGCTTCGAGCTTTCGGACCCAAAGCGGGATGCCTACCCATCCATCTTCGCGAGTGTGCTCCAGCGCCGCTACCCAAGAGCACGGATCCGACTTATCCCCGCTGGGATTCCCGGCGATACGGCGCGCGGCGGCGTTCGCCGCATCCCGAGCGACGTTCTCTCGCATAACCCCGACCTGGTCACCATTCAGTTCGGGGGTAATGACCACGGGCGAGGGCGCGCGCCCGCGGAGTTTGAGCGCGATCTGGAAGAGATCGTGCGCTTGATCCGCGAGCAGCCTGGCACCGCGGCCCTTCTGGCCACCCCGCCCATCGTCTCACCCGATGCCGACACGCCGATGGTGCGCGCGGTCAAGGAGATTGGCAAGAGGGCTGGCATTCCGGTCGCCGATTTCGATGGAGCGATCCGAGCGCGCGGCACCGGACCGCGCGGGCCCTTCCCTTTCGGCCGGCATCCCGATGCTCGCCTGCATGCGGTGATGGCGCGATCCCTCTACGAAGCGGTGGAGACGCTGCTCCCCTGCCAGCGCCACGTGCGCGTTCGCATTCAGGAGGGCGCGCGCTACTTCCCGCGGGCAGACTCGGCCCCCGTGGAGGTCCTGGTGGAGGCTCCAGGGCCGGATCCTGTCACCGTCGTCCTGGAGTGTGATGGCGTGGAGCAGCGGCAGGTCGTTGACCCGGGCGCGAGGACGATGGTCCCGGTGAGCTTCCAGGTGTCCCTCGCGAAAGAGGGCGTGCCGGCACGCCGGCGGCTTTTCGCCTGGGCGCGCACGGGCGACGCCTTCGATTATGATCTGCGCTGGCTGACGGCGACCCCGGTGGCCCGCGCGGGGCAGGATGGGCTGGTGATCGATGGTAGGGGGCTTGTCCTTGGCAGGGATGGGTGGCGAGGCCCGGACGATCTCTCAGGGAGGGCGACTCTCATACGCGAGGGGGACTTCCTGCACCTGACGGTGACCGTGGAGGATGACCGTGTGGTGCGCAACCGCCGAATCCCCAACGCGTTCGATTCCGATTGCGTCGAACTCTTTCTCGATTGCCGGCCGGCAGGCACGCAGGCGCGCCCTTACTGGGAGCAGGGAGTTGTCGGGCTGTTCATTCAGCCGGGAACGTCTCATGCCGAAAAAGCGTCTTGGAAACCGCTGGAGCCACTCCCGGATGCTTGGCAAGCGCTGGAGGCCCACAGCGCCCTAATGCCAGGGGGCTACCGGATCGATCTGCGCATCCCCCTCTCCCTCCTGGGCATGCCAGGTGCGCGCTACGTGGGGTTCGACCTGGCTTTGGACGATGCGGATGGGCCACGCGGGCGGCGGATGCAGATGGTGTGGGCCGGAGGCGCAGACGATTTCCTGGACCCTTCACTCTTTGGGGCGGTTGACCTGGAGCCCGAGCCGTGGGCCGAGCCTCAGATGCGCGTCTCTGTCTGGTGACACAAGGAACGCGGTCGGGTACGCGAGAATAGACCAGAAGGATGCGTCTTCGCGGAAATCGAATACGCAGATTGGGATTGGGGACTCTCCTTGCCCGTAAGGATAGGTGCCGACACGATGGCTAGAGATCTTACAAGAAGCGAACTCCTCCGCCCCTTCTGGTGCGGCAGTCGTTTCACTTGGGTGGCCGCGCTCACCGCGTGCGCACTCCTGAGTGCGATGACGCAGGCGAGCGCCCGGGAGCGCCAGCTCGCGGGGATCCGGCTCGGCCGGCCCGCGAATCAGGTGACCGAGTTGTTCGGCGACCCGACGCGTACCTTCACCGGCGTGCCTACCGGCGGCCAGGCCGGAATGCCAGGAGCCGAGGGGATGGGTGTCCCTGGAATGGCGCCCGGCGGCCCGGCGATGCCTGGCATGGAGGCGGGCATGGCTGGCGACCCGATGATGGGCATGGCGCCCGGCGGGATGGGTGCCGGCGCCGGAATCGCGGTGCCACCTCGCCAGAAGTACGAGGGGAAGATCGCGGCAATGAAGCCGGAGGAGTTTGTCGGCAGGCTCCTGGCCGCCCCCGCGGCGGCGATGCCCGTCGGCGGCGTTCCGGGGATGGAGATGGCCCCTGGCGCGATGCCCGGCATGGATGCGGGCATGCCCGGTATGCCTGGAATGCCTGGAATGCCCGGCGGCGCGCCCACTCAAAGCTCGGCGCCACCCACTCCCAAGTGGATTTACGAGCGCTCTCGCGATGGCGCCACCTTCGTCTTTGGCTTTGATGAGGATGGACGCGTCAACCTGGTCGTGGTTGGAGACGACACGCCCTACTCCATCACCCGCGGCGGGCGAAAGCCCCCCTTCGCCGGGGCGAAGACCGCGAAGGGGATCGGTCTGGGCGCGGATTTCAAGAGCGTGATCCTCGCCTACGGCTTCCCCGAGGCCACGGAGGTGCTGGGGGATGAGGTACTCCTGAAGTACTTTGAACGGCATGGCGTCGCCTTCACCTTCCGGCAGAACTTCATGAAGGTGACCTCGATTGCTATCAAGTCGCCGGAGGAGTGAAAGCAGAATGGCAGGCGCGCGACCCCGGGTCACGCGACGAGCGTGTGCCTTGCCACGGGTTGATGGGGGCATAGTCCGGATGGCGAACGAGGTGAGAGCGATGAAAGCTGTATGGTTGGCGATGGCGGCGCTTGTTTGCGCAGGTGGCATCGCGGTCGCAGGGCCGGCGCCAGGCGGCGGGATGGAGATCCAACTCGCAGGGATCCAGCTCGGGAAGCCAGCGGTCACGGTCGTGAAGGCATACGGCAATCCGCGGCGTGTCCAGGTGGGCACGGTGACGGCGCCGGGTCAGTCGGGCGGAGCCGGTGGCGCAGGCATGCCCGGCATGCCCGGTGGCGAGATGGGCGGGATGCCCGGTGGGGCTCCGCCGATGGGCGCCCCTGGAATGCCAGGTCCGGAGATGGGCGGTATGCCCGGTGCACCATCGCAGCCGGCGCAGGCTCCCCAAACCATCCACTGGATCTATGAGCGCGAGCGCGAAGGCGTCGTCTACGTCTTCGGCTTCGATGAAGAGGGCACTGTGGTCGCGATCACCGTCGGGGATGGCCTGGAAGACTCCGTCAACCGAGGTGGTACCCGCCGCCCCTTCGCGGGGGCGAGGACCAGCCGCGGCATCAAGCTGGGGGATCCCTTCCGCGAGGTGATCCGTGCCTACGGCTATCCCGAGACGCAGCAGAACGCGGGGGACGAGGTCGTCCTCACCTATTACGAGAAGGCAGGGGTCGCCTTCTCGATGAAGCAGGGTGTCATGCGTGTGACCTCCATCACGATCCGCGATATGGGTGCGCATTAGGCGGATAGTTGTGGGGAGAGCGACGCGTTGTCCATCGCTGAGGAGACGATTGAAGCGATTCGCGCGCGTGCGGATATCGCCGCCGTGGTATCGCAGTATGTGACCTTGAAAAGACGGGGGCGCAATCTTGTTGGCCTGTGCCCCTTTCATACGGAAAAGACACCCTCGTTCAGCGTTTTTCCGGAGAGGCAAAGCTGGCATTGCTTCGGGTGTGGTGAGGGGGGCAACGTCTTCACCTTCCTGATGCGCATCGACCATCTCACCTTCCCGGAAGCGGTGGAGCGTCTGGGCCAGCAAGTGGGCATCCCGGTTGAACGGAGCCGGGAGAATGCCGCGCGCCGAAGCCTGCGGCAGCAGATCCTTGAAGCCAACCAGGCGGCGGCGGAGTTCTTCGCCCGACAGCTGGAGAAGGCGCCCGCCGCCCAAGAGGTGTTGCGCCGGCGAGGCCTCACCGCAGATAGCGTGAAGGCCCTCGGCATCGGCTACGCGCCAGCGGGGTGGGAGACGCTCTCGACCGCGCTGGGCCGCTCCGTGCCACGCGAAGTGCTGGCGCAGGCGGGTTTGGTGCGCGAGAGGGAGGGCGGTGGCTACTACGACTATTTTCGGGACCGCCTCATCTTCCCGATCCGAGACGTGGAGGGACGTGTCCTGGGATTCGGCGGGCGCGCTCTGGGCGATGCTCAGCCCAAGTACTTGAACTCGCCGGAGACCCCCGTTTTCGACAAGAGCCGCACGCTCTACGGGTTGGATCGTGCCCGTCGGGCGATTGCCGATACCGGAATGGCCATTGTCGTCGAGGGCTACATGGACGCGGCGATGGCGCAGCAGGAAGGCGTGCTGAACGTCGTCGCCACGCTGGGTACGGCCCTGGGCGCCACGCATCTGGAGGTGTTGCGCCGATATGCGCCACGCGTAGTGCTGGCGTATGATGGCGATGCCGCGGGAGCCGCGGCCGCCGAGCGCAGCCTGCCGATCTTTGAAAGCGTTGATATGGAGGGCCATATCCTGATCCTCCCCTCCGGACAGGACCCGGATGAGTTCATCCGGAAGCAGGGTGTCGATGCCTTCCGACAGGCCGCGGCGAGCGCGCTACCCCTTGTGGAGTTCCAGCTTCGCCGCCTCATAGAGCGCGGCGATCGGAGCACGCCCGAGGGGCGGGCCGCCCTGATTCGCGCGGTAGCGCCTGTGCTCGCGGCGATTAGGCAGCATCCCAAACGGGAAGAATACGTGAGGCGCCTGGCCGAGGAGTGGAGTCTGGGCCAACCGTTCGGGATGCAGCACATCGCCGACGCTCTCTGGCGCGAAGTGCGCCAGGCCTCCGTGCGTTCCGGATCCGCCGCTCGGCCTGCTGCCGGGCCGTCGCACACCGCCGCGCCACAGGCGCCGGCGGACCGCGACCAGCTCGTGCTCCCGCCCCGCATCGCGCTGGCCGAGCAGTACGTCCTCCAGGGCCTGCTCTGTGGTGCGACCACGTCTGATCAGGTGTTCGATGTGTTGACGCCGGAAGATTTCCAGGTGCCCGCACACCGCGCGTTGGCGCGTATCCTATGGCTGATGGATGAAGAAGTGAAGGACCCGGTCGATGCGATCCGGCGTTCAGGAGGGGAAGATTCTGGAGTGCTAGAGGGACTGGCCTCTCATATGCTGGCGGAACAGGAGAAGCTGCCTGTAACAACGAAAATGGTGACGGATTCTGTGTGGGCTATCAAGGAGACAAAGCTCCGGGCGCGAATCAGTGAACTACAGCTTCGGCTGGCCAAGTTGCAGTCGGAGCCAGGTGAGGAGCGTACCCGAGTCGAGAAGGAGTTGCAGGAACTCGAAAAGGAGTTGAGGGATCGGAAAGCGGGGTAGCCGCGAGGAGGGGGTGAGACGAGATGCCAGTGGAGAGTGTTGAGCAGTCCAAAGAGATGCGACGGCTCATTGACAAAGGAAAAAAGAAGGGTACGCTCACGTATGATGAGATTAGCGAAACCTTGTACCAGGATGAGAACCTGGACGAGGGTCAAATAGAAGATATTCTCCAGACGTTTGCGGATGAGGGGATCCAGATCGTGAATAAGATGCATGGCATCCCGGAGGTCCCCGAGAGCACGCCGGCCCCCGCGGAACAGACTGCTGAGTCGGAGATACGAGACGAGGATCTGGCAGCCGTGGAAGGGATTCCAATCGATGATTCGGTGCGGATGTACCTGCGCGAGATCGGCAAAGTACCGCTCTTGACGCTGGAGGAGGAGACGTCGCTGGCAAAGCGCATCGACCAGGGTGACGAAGAGGCGAAGCGCAAGCTGACCGAGGCGAATCTCCGACTCGTGGTGAGCATTGCCAAGAAGTACACTGGCCGTGGGATGTCATTCCTGGATCTCATTCAGGAGGGGAACATCGGTCTCATCCGTGCCGTCGAGAAGTTCGACTATCATAAGGGCTACAAGTTTAGCACCTACGCAACCTGGTGGATCCGACAGGCCATCACGCGCGCAATCGCCGATCAAGGGCGCACGATTCGCATTCCGGTGCATATGGTTGAGACCATCAACCGCCTGGTGAAGACGAACCGACAACTGCTCCAGGAGCTCGGCCGCGAGCCAACGCTCAACGAGCTGGCCGATGCGCTGGAGATGCCGGTCGAGCGCGTCGCCGAGATCATCAAGATCGCCCCCGAGCCGCTCTCGCTCGAGACGCCGATTGGCGAGGAAGAGGACAGCCACCTGGGCGATTTCATTGAGGACCAGGAGGCGCTCTCGCCTGCCGATGCCGCGTCCAACATGATCTTGCGCGAGCAGATTGAGAACGTGCTCTCGGAGCTGACCGACCGCGAACGCGAGGTGCTGAAGCTGCGTTTCGGCCTGGCCGACGGAAGCCCGCACACGCTCGAGGAGGTCGGGAGCATCTTCAAGGTCACCCGCGAGCGCATCCGCCAGATCGAGGCGAAGGCGCTCAAGAAGCTGCGGCACCCCAGCCGCAAGCAGAAGCTCCAGGATTACCTGGATTAGCGCTGCGGCGCCGCACCACCGCATTCACCGGGAGACAGGTGCCTTCGCGGTGCCTGTCTCCATAGCTATGAGGCGCAGACGCTTGCCGCCAGCGTTGACTCCCCCGCTCGCCCCTTCCGACTGCGCATCTATCGGACTGTACCTCCCGCGAAGCCATCCACGCCGGGAAGCCATGCCATCCCGAAGTTCAACCTGCCGGGCAACACAGGCGCTGCAGCTTCGCCGGCCAGTCTCCCTGTTTGATGCGTCTTTACGGTGCCTGATTACATAGAACCCGTGCGATCGGATCTTCCTCGGGGAGCGGGGGGAAGCCGTCGGCCAGGAGCGCGCGATTTCCGTCGGGGATGTCGGGTCCGGCGCACACGAAGACAGGCGTGCCCCGCGCTCGCGCCTGGCGGCACTCCCCTTCCATCACCCCGCCTCCCCGGATCTCAACGGCCACAATCGCGCTCGCCAGCAGTGACACCAGGCGGTCGCGGCGACGATTGCGCAGGCCAGCGAAATGCGCATCCAGCGGGTACGGCGAGAGCACGACGGAGCGCTCGCGATCAAACGCGTAGCCCCAGATCCGCGCTGAGGGGAAGAGGTCACGGTTGAAGTCGCTCTGAAACGCGTCGAGCAGGCCCCGGTCCAACACGATGATCCGCCCGCCGCCGTGCGCCTTGGCGCCGCTGACTGCCGCGCGATAGCTCGGCCGGTTATGTCCGGCTACAACGGCCACGCCTGCCCTGGCACAGGCAAACGCCAGATTACTGGTGCGTTCCAGGCCGACACGGCTCTCCCCGTTGGAGGAGAGGAGCGCCAGGCTCGGGCGCATCGGCAGTTCGACATTGCCGTGGGCAAAGAGGAGGGGCGGCGCGCCCTCGCACTCGGCGAGCCCGGCCGGATAGCCAGGATGCCCGCGGCGCAGGAGGTGAATCCCCTGCTCCGCCACCGTGCGGGCGAGGGGCGCAACTCGCGCCCAGATTGCATCTAGCCCTCCGGCAATGGCGGCGGCGACGCGCGCAGTCAGCCCGAAGCGGCGTTGCAGCTCCTCCGCTGGGAGTGAGAAGAGGCGCGCGAGGGGAATGCCTGAACGGAGCAATGCATCCAGACCGCGCTCCCCAAGCCCTGGAACATGGGCAAGGCACAGTAGCAGGCGCTCCTCTTCGATCACCGCGCCACCCCCTTGCTGCCCTCTCGGCCGACGAGCGGGCGGCTGCTAGTTCGGCACCAGGCACCTGATTCCTGCAGGGAGTACAACCGTCACCCTACCCACCTCCTTCGGTAGCGAAGTTGCTTCACCTTCGCTGGCGCGTCCTCATCCTGCTCCCTGGCGGCATAGCTTCTGGGATTCCGAGATAAGGAGAAGACCGCCTGCACGCGCGGTGCTCGAAGCTCCGCGCTGCTTTCCGCCAAGGTCCCTTCGGGGCTTCTCATCCCAGCCACCGCCGTTTTGAGACATCTGGGAGTATCCCCAACCTAGCCCGGCAGGGCTTCGCTCGCAAGCAGCGCGGTGATTTATCGCCGCGCGCCGGGTTGCGCGCTGCCCCCGTGGCTTCGGATTCCTTAATGTCGGAATCTCAGGCGTAGCTTCGCCGTCATGGACGTTCCGCAGACGGTATGGTATACTTCAACCAGGCTGAGAGTGTGGGACCGCGCGAGCCTCTCGACGCGCGCACCTCAGAGACGCGGCTTCACACTCGTGGAAGGGAGAAAGCATGCAAACGGATGGAGTCGTGTATCCCCGCGCTCAGGCGACCGTTCCACCGCGAGAGGCCGAGCTGGCGAGCCACCACGAGGATGCCGAGGCGCTGGCCGAACGCTTTCAGGCACTCGCGGATGCCAGCCGCTTGAAAGTGCTCCCCCTCCTCTATTCGCGTGGCGAGATGTGCGCCTGCGAGCTTCAGAGCGTGCTCGGGGTTTCAGCATCCAACCTCTCCTTCCACCTCCAGGTGCTGCGCCATGCTGGCTTCGTCAAGTCGCGCCGCGTCGGAAAGTGGACTGTCTACCGCCTTTCTCCCGGAATGCCGAACGGCTTCCTCTCCGCCGTGGCAATGCGCTTCGCCATCAGGTCGGGCTTCTCCTCCGCGAACAGGGAAGAAGCCCCCGCCTGCTGCCTCTGCGAAGCTGGAGAGAGCGAGGAGTCTTGAGAACCCCGGGGCAAAAGCCCGCGGGAGAGTGCCCCCGGCGCGGGCAGGCGCGTGTCGGGCGTTGGAACGATTTGCGAAGAAAGGAGGGGTCGCCCTCTGCGGGCGACTGGCGTCTTGATCCCACCATCTGGGCGCGTGGGCTTCGGGCGCCACGAATTCTGTGATCGTGCGCATTTCATTGACGACTTCATCCCAGGCGGTGCATCGCGCCTGGAACGCCGTGCTGGCCGGATTGCTGCTCGTACTCAGCGTGCTTCTGGTCGCGCATGTGATCCATCTGAGCCAGGGCCCCCGAGCTCGTGGCGCGGGCGCTAGTTCAGTGGCGATGCTGGACCCTGCCCTCTCACATCTGGCATCCCCTCCAGGCCCTCCTGTGACCGCGGATCGCCGCGTCGTTCTTGTCACGCCGGTCCACCCCGCTCCCAATAACGCGGAGGCACGCGAGCGCCGCTGGGCGCTGGCCCGGCTATCGCGTATGCTCGATCGGCTCGGCATCCCTTACGCCTCTCTCCCGGATACTGAGCTTTCGCTGGCCGCTCTGCGCCCTTACGCCGTGGCTATCCTCCCCGGAAATGTGCTCACCCAGGGGAACACCCAGTCGTTGGAGGCCTATGTGGCCGCAGGCGGGCGCATCCTGGCGCTCTTCCCTCGCGGGCCCGACGCGCTCTACACGCTTTTTGGCGTCTCCTGCGAGGGCGTTCGGGGACCGGCCTCGCCGCGGCAGTTCCGAACGCTCCTCTTCCGAGAGCCCGACCAGGTGCTGGGCCTGCCCGAGCAGATGGAGCAAAACTCGCCGCATGCGCTGATCCTCACACCAGCGGAAGGCACGCGCACGCTCGGGTGGTGGCACTCTCGTGGCGAGACGACGCTTCCCGCAGCAACCCTGAACAAGGCAGGGATGCTTGTGGGCCACCTGCTGACGGCGGATGACCCGCATCGGAAGCGAGCCTTTCTCCTCGCGGCCCTCGCCCACCTCGATTCATCCCTCTGGGGCCAGGCGGCGAGCACGCGCCGGGCGGCTGCGGCGAGCCGTCTGGAGGCGCAACGCGCGCGCTGGAAGCGCCTGAGCAGTCACCCAGGTCTGGCCGGACGCGGGCCAGCGGTCGAACGCTACGTGGCGGAGGCGCGTGCTGCGCTGGCCGGCGTGGCGCAGAGGCCGCCATCCGACGCGCACCACGGTCGGGCCGCCTATCAGAAAGTTGAGGCCGCCGAGCGCGCGCTGGATTGCCTGGAGAGCGCCCTCACCCCGGCGCCGGCAGGAGAGCTGCGAGGCTTCTGGATCCACACCTATCAGCCGACGGACTGGGACTCCGTCATGGCGAAGGCGAAAGCCGGTGGGCTAAACGCAGCGTTTGTCCGCGTTGGCCGCGGCGGGAACACCCTCTACCCCAACCCGCTCCTGCCGCTCGACCCCTGGGCGAAGGAGGCCGGCGGCGATGAACTGCAGCGGGCGATCGATGCCGCGCGCAAGCACGGTCTCGCCTTCCATGCCTGGCGCGTGGTGTATCACCTTGGCTCTGCTCCACGGGAATACCAGGAGCGCATGGCCGCCGAGGATCGCCTAGTGCGCGATCCAGAGGGAACGCAACACAACTGGGCGAATCCAGGCGACCCGCGCAACCAGGAGCTGGAATATCAGGTGGCGCTCGACCTGATCAAACGCTATGACGTGGATGGATATCACCTCGATTACATCCGCTACCCGGAGGTGCCCCACACGCGGTTTGATTATGGCGAGGTGTCGCGCCGCGAGTTCGAACGCGCGTCCGGGGTGCGCGTGAAGCGCTGGCCACAGGATGTGCGCACCGGAAGCATGCGCGAGCGCTACGAGGAGTGGCAGCGAGAGAACATCTCGCGCCTGGTCAAGCGGATCTACACCGGGATCAAGGAGGTGAAGCCGAAGGTGCAGGTCTCCGCCGCCGTCTGGCGCAACTACCCATCCTGCCGGGATGGAGTTCGCCAGGAGTGGCCACGGTGGGTGCGCGCCGGATGGCTCGACTTCGTCGTTCCGATGAACTACGTCCTCGACGCGGGTGAGCAGGAGCAGATGGTGCGCGCTCACATTCGCGAGGTGGGCGGTGCGCGCCCCGTGATCGCGGGGATTGGAAGCTGGCAGCTCCACTCGCCGGGAGAGGTGCTGGCTCACGTGCGTGCCGCGCGCGCCGGCGGGGCGAAGGGCTTCGTCCTCTTCAGCTTCAACGACGAGGCGATTGGCGACCATCTCCAGGTGCTCTCCGCGGGTGCGTGTTCGCCATAGCTTCCCGCGCCTGTGCAAGGCATTCGAGGCGCGGGCGTCGAATCAGAGCCCGGCAAAGCCTGGCGCGCGCATCCACGCGCCAGCGATACGGAAGGAACCTGCTCCCATGGAAAAGCTGAATGTGGCCGTGGTCGGCCTTGGGATGGGCCGGCACCACGTCCGCTGCTTCAAGAATTGCCCCGAGGCAAACGTGGTCGCGCTTTGCGATGCCGATCCGACGCGCCTGAACAACGCCGGTGATGAGTTTGGGGTCAAGCAGCGCTTCACCCAGACGGAGGAGCTCTTCGCGATGAAGGACCTCCATGCCGTCTCCATCGCGCTCCCCAACTTCCTCCACGCCCCGGTCACCATCGCGGCGCTGAAGGCCGGCCTGCACGTCATGTGCGAGAAGCCGCTTGCGATGAACGCTCAGGAGGCCGAGCAGATGGTC
Organism: Armatimonadota bacterium; assembly: GCA_012512265.1. Taxonomy (GTDB): domain Bacteria; phylum Armatimonadota; class JAAZEB01; order JAAZEB01; family JAAZEB01; genus DUUU01. Next base: position 26,682 of record JAAZEM010000210.1, read on the forward strand.
GCGGCGGCGAAAGCCGCAGACCGGCAGCTGATGGTCCACTTCAATACGCGGTATCAGGAGCCGAGCCGTTGGGCGCGCCAGATCGTGGACGCCGGCGTGGTCGGCCCGATTTACTTCGGGCGCACTGGATGGCACCGCAGCCGCGGCATTCCCGGTGGCCTGGGCGGCTGGTTCACCACCAAGTCTAAGGCGGGCGGCGGTCCCCTGATCGACCTGGGCGTGCACCGTCTGGACCTCGCGCTCTGGCTGATGGACTACCCGGAGCCGGTGGCGGTGAGTGGCGCGGCCTACAGCGAGCTCGGCAAGGAGCTGGCTGCGCGGAAAGGCAAGGAGTTCGACGTGGAGGACATGGCGGCGGGGTTCATCCGCTTTGCCAACGGCGCCACGCTCGTCCTGGAAGCCTCCTGGGCAACCAACACGGGCAAGCGCGAGGATGGCTTCACCACGTTGCTTGGTACCAAGGGCGGCCTGCACCTGTACAACGAGAATCAGGGCTACGAGTTCAGCGGTCGCGCCTACCAGGAGATCGGCGGGCAGCTCGTTGAGATCGCCCCGAAGCAGCCCCTTCCCCCGCTCACCGCGCAGGACGCGTTTGTGCGCGCCATTCTCGCCGGCGAGCCGGTGCCCGCGCCGGGTGAGCAGGGCCTCCAGGTGATGCGCATCCTCGATGCCCTCTACAAGTCCGCGGAAGAAGGCCGCGAGATCCGCTTGTAGACCGCGCGCCACAGCGAGGATTCAGCCTGAGAAGCAACGGGAATGAGCGGGCCGCCAGCCGGTCGCTCATTCCCGTTCGCTTTCACCATCCTTCCGCCAGGCGGCGCGGTCGGCAAGGACGCCGGCGATCACCAGGGCGATCCAAAGCGCTACCGATGCGGCCCCAGCGAGCGGGATGAACCACTTCTCCCGGCCATTGCCGTCGCCGAAAACGAGCACAAAGCCGAAGGCCAGCAGAATCCAAAACCCGAAGAAAGCCGCCACCGCCCCTCCGAAGAGGCCCAGCAGCGTATAAACCGGAACGCGCATCCCCTACCATCCCTTCAACCTGCATCGCCTTGGGCACGCGTGGCTCCCTGCCCTTCCGATTCGCTACGAGGAAGAGCACATCCTCGCAAGGCCAGCTGTCCTGGAGCCGGCGCCGGTAGTTGTTCGCGGTGGCAAAGACACCCGCGCGAGAGACCGTGCGGCGGTCAATCTCCGCGCGTGTGGATCTGGGATTCCGAGATAAGGAGTTCGAAGCCTCGGAGGCAGGGTGCAACCCGGCGCGCGGCGATAAATCACCGCGCTGCTTGCGAGCGAAGCCCTGCCGGGCTAGGTTGGGGATACTCCAAGATGTCTCAAAACGGCGGTGGCTGGGATGAGAAGCCCCGAAGGGACCTTGGCGGAAAGCAGCGCGGAGCTTCGAGCTCCGCGCGTGCGGGCATCCTTCTCCCTATGTCGGAATCCCAGCGTGTGGATAGCGAGCCATCCCTAAAGCGGGCGCAGGTGGTTGATCACGGTGGCTGGAGCGGCTATAATGGTCGCACGATGAATGAGACACACACATGGCGCAAGGGAGAGGAACTCTCCCTCGAAGTGACCGATCTCAACGCCGAGGGCGAAGGCATCGCGCGCGTAGGCGACCGCGAAGTAGAACTTCCCCTCACGATCCCGGGCGACCGCGTCCGCGCGCGCATCCTGAAGCCAGGGCGCCAGCCAGCGCAAGCCGCTGTCCTGGAACGCGAGGTGCCCTCCCCTGCCCGGCTGCCCGCGCTTTGCCCGCACTACGAGCTGTGCGGCGGATGCGCCTGGCAGGATGTCGATTACCCGGCGCAGCTCCAGCTGAAGGAGCGAATCGTTCGCGCCAACCTGACCGAGGTGCCCGGCGAGCGCTTCCGGCCGATCCTGGGGATGGAGACCCCCTGGTTCTATCGGAACAAGATGGAGTACACCTTCGGTCCGGATCTCACGCTCGGCCTCCATCGGCGCGGGCGCTATTGGGACCTGGTCGATATCCTCGATTGCCGGCTGCAATCCCCTCTCGCCAACGAGATCCGAAACGCCGTTCGCGACTACGCCCGGGCGCATGCGTGGGAGCCTTACATCAAACGCACGCATCTCGGAGAAGCGCGCCACCTGGTGATTCGCGAGGGGAAGCGCACCGGGGAAGTGCTCCTCAACCTGGTCTCGCGCTCGGACGCCCTCCCAGGCGTGCCCGAGCTGGCGCAGGAGATCCGCGCGCGCTATCCGGCGGTTGCCTCGTTCTACTGGACGATCAGCCCCGAGAAGGGAGATGCCATCAAGGCGCACCGCGAGA
>JAAZEM010000211.1 GCA_012512265.1 Armatimonadota bacterium
CCGGCCCGTAGCAGCCCCCCCCACCCCCCGACGCCCGCCCTGCCCGTCCGTGTCAGTCCCCTTCATCCGTGGTATCGATGCCCGTGGGGGGAGCACATTCTCGCCCATGAAAGGGGCGCACAACACAGCCCAGGGTTGTCTGCACCCTGGGTCATGCGCCGTATAGAATACCCACGGCCTCAAGAGGTCGGACAATCCCCCTTCACGTGTTTTCGGCCCCTTTCAGGGGCCCAGGTGCTTTTGGGTCGCGAGCCCCAGGGTCAGGAGACCCTGAGCCGGGATGTTGGACGCCTTCGGCGTCGTCCGCGAGCCCCACGCGATCGTTCCCTTTACGCGCGAAACGGCGCTCATCGCCCACTCTTCTTCTTGCCGCTTTCCTCTCTCCTTCATAATTGCTTCATCTTTGCCTGTTAAGATTCAAGCAAGCCTTCCTGGGGGAGGCAACCGATACCCACGACGGCCATGAGGGCCATGACCGATGAGGAGATAAGGGAAGGAAACGATGCCGAACAGGAACCGACCACCCCTGCGGGGCCATGACACCGGCCTCGTGGGTCATATTGCAGGATGCTGGGCGCCTCCGGCAGGAGGAGAAACACCCGTCTCCTATGGCGGAAGGTGTCGCGGGGCAACGCCCGTCGCCGGCTGGCAGAGGCATGCACGCTGGTGTTGGGTGCCGGCGCTCCTTTCAATCTGCGTCTGGGGGGCGCTGGCATGCCGCCCGTCAGCCGCTGCGGAAGCGGAGAGCCAGGCATGGACTCTGGAATCGTGCATCCGTACTGCACTGGAGCAGCACGGCGACATTCTCTCCGCGCGCGAGAACGTGAATGCGGCCGAGGCCCAGAAGCGCAGCGCCGCATCGTCGCTTTTCTACCCCAAGCTCTCGCTGCAATCCACTCACACCGAGGGATACACCGAGACGGATCGTCAGGGAACAGATAGATCGAGCCAGCAGAACCTCCTCCGGCTGGGCGTCACTTTCTGGGATGGCGGCGTGCAGCGCCAGAACGTGCGCCGGGCGCGCGCGGGTGAGGAGAGCGCGCAGGCGGCCCTGGATCGCACCCGCCAGGGCCTGGTCTACCAGGTGACGAGCGCCTATCTCGAGTTGTTGCGCGCGCAGCACGCGCAGGCGGTCGCCGAGCGGAAGCTATCGCAGGCGGAAGCGCAGAAGGTGATGGTCGAGGCGCGAATCAAAGCAGGGGCTGCCGCGGAGGTGGAGATCTACCCGATCGAGGTGGAGATCGCCAATGCACGCGTAGAGAAGATCCGGGCCGCCAATGACGTGCGCGTCGCCGGATCCGCGCTGCGCAACGCCATGGGGATAGGGCCCGGCGGCGTGCCCGAGATCACCGATCTCCCGGCAGAGATTGCCGATGCTCCCGCCCTGGAGGCTTGCCTTGAAGAGGCGGCCGGGCGCCGACCCGAGATTCGCCAGGCGAAGGCGGCCCTCGAGCAGCAGCAGGCCGGACTTGATCTCGCGCGCCTCAACCTGAGACCGCTGATCAACGTCGGAGGAGGCCTCGACCGCGGCTTCGCTGGCACCTACAACCCCAACCAGTGGAGCCTGTCGGCGACGCTCTCGTGGAGCCTCTACGACCGCGCCGACCGAGCCCAGGTGGATGCCGCCCGTGCCACCCTGCGCTCGGCTGAGGAGCAGCTGCAGCAGGTGACGCGCGATATCGCCGCCGAGGTGGAGCAGGCGCACCTGGCGCTGACCAGCGCGCGCGAGCGGATCGCCGCCGCCGAGGCGAGCGTGGCGATGGCGCGCAAAAACCTGGAAGTGGCCGAGGCCCGCTACAAGCAGGGTCTGGCCATCCCGATCGAGATTGTTGATGCCCAGGTCGCCTTCAGCAACGCGGAGCTGCAGGCGATCAGCGCGCGCTACGACTACCTGCTGGCCCGGACGCAGCTTGACCGGGCCATCGGATCCCTCTAGCGACGCGCGCGGGATTTGGGGACAGAGCAGCGAGCGAGCGCCCGATGCCATATCCACGATTCGAGCTCTATGCTCTGCATAGCTCCCACGTCGAGGAGAAGAGATGCGAAGGAAACTCATCCCAATCCTGATCCTTGCCGGAGTCGCCGTCGGCGTCCCCCTGGCGCTGCGCGCCCGGGTTGGCTCGGACCAGAAGCCCGAGTTCCAAACCGCCACGGTGGAGCGCGGTGACATCACGGTCACGGTCAGCGCCACCGGCACGCTCCAGCCACTGACCACAGTGGATATCAAGTCGCGCGCTGGCGGTCGGGTGGACGTGCTGGCAGTGGATATCGGCAGCATAGTGAAGCCGGGGCAGTTGATCGCCAAGATCGACCCGACGGACACGCTCGCGAACGTGCGCACGGCCCAGGCAGACTCGGCTGCCTCGCGGGCAAAGGTGGAGCAGGCGAACACCAACCTGCGCCTGCAGAAGCTGCAGAGCGAGGCACAGATTCGCCAGGCCGAGGAGGCGCTGAGATCAGCGCGCGCGCGGCTCGCGCAGGCCGAGAAGCAGGCCAAAGTCCAGCCAAACCTGACGAAGAGCAGCATCGCCCAGGCACAGGCCGGCTACGACTCGGCGGTCCAGGCGCTCCGCCAGCTGGAGACGGCGACGGTACCGCAGACGCGCGCCAGCGTGCATGCGGCGCATGATGAGGCCCGCGCTAATCTGGCCTCCGCCGAGGAAAACCTCCGGATGCTGGAGAAGGCAACGCTCCCGCAGGAGCGTGCCCAGGCGCAGGCCGCCTACGACCAAGCCAAGGCGAACGTCGAGATCGCATCCAAGAACCTAAAGCGCCAGCGCGATCTGCGCGCCCAGGGCTTCATCGCCCAGAGCGTCGTGGAGGAGGCTGAGAACCGCTACGAGCTCGCCGTAGCTCAGGCAGCGTCCGCGAAAGAGAAGATGGACACCCTGGAGGCCCAGCACGCCTCTAGCCTTCAGAGCGCCCGGCATCGCGTCGAGCAGGCCCGCGCCGCTCTTGCCAACGCGCAGCGCCGCCTCGAGACTTTGGAGGCCGATCTGTCGGCCCAGGTCTCCGCGGCGAAGGCCCGTGTGGCGCAGGCGAAAGCGCAGTTGGAGAATGCGCGCGCCGGCACGGTGCAGGACCAGCTGAAGCAGGACGACGTGGCGGCTGCGCGCGCGGCCGTGCTGCAGGCGGAGGCCGCCCTGGCCAGCGCGCGCGCGAACGCGCTCCAGATCCAGGTTCGCGCCGCCGACATCGAGACGGCTCGTGCCCAGGTGGCAAGCAGCGACGCGAAGCTGCAGAACGCCAACACTCAGTACGAGCAGACCGTGATCACCGCGCCGCGCGCTGGCGTTGTCCTCCAGAAGTACGTCGAGCAAGGCACTCTGATTACTTCCGGCATGTCGGCCGTGACCGAGGGCACCAGCATCGTGCAGATCGGCGATATCAGCCGCATGTTCGTGGATGTCCTGGTGGATGAGGCGGATATCGGCTCGGTGGAGGTGGGGCAGCACGTCGATATCACCGTGGATGCCTATCCGGACGAGCTGTTCGAAGGCAAGGTCACTCGGATCTACCCACAGGCCGAGACGGTGCAGAACGTCACCGCCGTGCGGGTCACGGTAGAGGTGGAGAATCCGGACAGGCGCCTGAAGCCAAACATGAATGCCTCCTGCGAGTTCCGCGTCGATGAGGCCATCGGGGTGCTCATGGTGCCTGCCGAGGCGGTGAAGGAGGATGAGGAGGGCGAGCCCACGGTCACCGTGCTGGAGGGCGGCAAGCCGGTCGTGCGCCCCGTAGAGACCGGGCTATCGGATGACACCCACATCGAGATCCGCTCCGGCTTGAAAGAGGGAGAGACGGTCGTCACCGCGGTCGTCATGCCAGACGAGGGCAGAGCGCCCGGGCGCGGCCCGCAGGGTCGGGGCGGAGGCCCCGGCGGGCCCGGAGGCCGCCGCGGTCCGATGGGCGGGATGCCGCGCGGGCGGTAGGAAGAAGGAGCCGATGATCGAGATTCGCGACATCCGCAAGACGTACCGAATGGGAGAGGTCTCCGTGCATGCCCTGCGCGGGATCACGCTCACCATCGACGCGGGCGATATGGTCGCTATCATGGGTCCTTCCGGATCGGGCAAGTCGACGCTGATGAACATCCTGGGGTGCCTGGATACGGCGGATGAAGGAAGCTACCAGCTGGATGGCACCGACGTGGGCAGCCTGGATGACGACGGCCTGGCGGCGATCCGCAACCGGAAGATCGGCTTTGTCTTCCAGAAATTCAACCTGCTGCCTCGCACCACAGCGCTGCACAACGTGGAGGTTCCGATGCTCTATGCGGGCATGCCGCGCGCGCAGCGGGCGGAACGCGCCAAATGGGCGCTGGAGGTGGTGGGGCTGGCGGACCGGATGCATCACCAGCCGAACGAGCTCTCGGGCGGGCAGCAACAGCGCGTGGCCGTCGCCCGGGCGCTCGTCAACGACCCGGTGATCCTGCTCGGTGACGAGCCCACCGGCAACCTGGACACGCGCACCGGCGAGGAGATCATGGCGATCTTCCAGGACCTCAACCGCCAGGGGAAGACGGTGATCCTCGTGACGCACGAGCCAGACATCGCCAGGCATTGCAAGCGCGTGGTGCGCTTCCGCGACGGCCAGATTCTCAGCGATGAGCGAGTGAGTGAGCCCCTCGATGCCGTGGAAGTGCTGCGCCAGCTGCCCGTGGAGGACGAACAATGAACCTGTGGGAGAGCATGCGCGTGGCCCTCACGGGTCTCGCCGCGAACAAGATGCGCTCGGCGCTGACGATGCTCGGTGTGATCATCGGGGTCGCGGCGGTGATTGCGATGATGGCGATTGCCCAGGGCGCGCGCGCCGACACGATGAAGCGCATCCAGGCGATGGGCACCAACAGCCTGATGGTGTTTGCCGGGCAATCGCGGCAAGGCCGGGTGAGAGGCGGGTTCGGCAGCAGCCAGTCGCTCACGGTGGATGATGCCGAGGCGATCGCAAAGCTCGGGCCGCCCATTGCGCGCGTCTCACCCGAAGTGGGCCAGTCCGCGCAAGTGAAGTATCGCAACGCCAACACCAACGTCTCGATTCAGGGCGTCGGCGCCGACTACTGCGAGATCCGCAACGTCACCGTCGAGCGCGGGCGCTTCTTCTCGGAAAGCGACGTCCTGGCGATGCGGCGCGTTTGCGTCATCGGCCCGGATACGGCCACGAACCTGTTCGGACAGCAAAACCCGGTGGGCAAGCGGATCCGGATCGCGGGCAGCGGCTTCCTGGTGCTAGGCGTCACGAAGGCCAAGGGCTCCCAGGGCTGGACGAACCCCGATGACCAGATCTGGGTGCCCTACACCACCGCGATGCGCCGCCTCTTCGGCCTGGATTACCTGCGGATGATCAGCGTGCAGGTGACGGAGATGAAGCGCTCGGACGAGGCGATCGAGATGATCACCCGGCTCCTGCGCCGCCGGCACCGCATCTCGGCTGGCGGCGAAGAGGACTTCTTCGTGCGCAGCCAAGCCGAGATGATGGAGGCCGCTGAGGAGACCAGCCGGACGTTCACGCTCCTCCTGGCGGGGATTGCGAGCGTCTCGCTCCTGGTTGGCGGGATCGGGATCATGAACATCATGCTCGTCTCGGTGACCGAGCGCACGCGAGAGATCGGCATCCGGAAGGCGCTGGGCGCGCGCGCCCGCGACATCCTCGGCCAATTCCTGATCGAAGCGATGGTCCTCAGCATCACCGGCGGCCTGGTGGGAGTAATCCTGGGCGTTGGCGGCTCTCTCCTGCTTGCCAACTCCGCCGGGTGGACGGCGATCATTGCGCCCCAGAGCATCCTCCTGGCGTTCGGGTTTGCCGGCGCCGTCGGGATCTTTTTCGGCAGTTACCCCGCGCACAAAGCATCGCGCCTCAGCCCGATCGAGGCGCTGCGCTATGAGTAGACGAACGGGAGAGGGAGAAACAGATGAGAAACCTGCGTTGGATCGCGATCGCGGCGGCCCTGGTGGCCGCGGCCAACCTGGCCCGCGCGCAGGGGCCGGGCAAGTCAGAAGCCGGGAGACCGGCTCCGAGCCCCGAGATGCGCCAGCGGATGGAGCAGTTCCGCAAATTCCGCGAGGAGCACAAGTACACGTTCCAGCTCACCGACACGATCGTCGCCCTGGGCGAACTGGAGAAGCAGAACCGGCATGCGCTCACGCCCGCGCAGGCGAAAAAGGTTAACGCCGTCCTCGCGAAGGTGCGCAAGCAGCCCAAGCTGACTCAGGAGCAGGCAAAGCAAGCGCTCAAAGAGGTGAAGGCGCCGCTCACCGAGCGCCAGCTGACGGAGGTTGGGAAGATCACCAAGGAGATGAGCGAGCGCCGTGGCCGGCCGGATGGAGCCGGTCCGCGCCCCGGTGGCCGACCTGATGGCGCCGCCGCTCGCCCCGGTGGCCAGCGTCCCGGTGGCCGGCCCGATGGCGACCGCCCCGGTGCCCGGCGTCC
>JAAZEM010000212.1 GCA_012512265.1 Armatimonadota bacterium
CATGATGTCGTAGATGATCCGCTGCGAGTCCTGGGGCGTAACCCGGGCGTAGTTCATCGCCGTGAGCTGACCATCTACCCGAAGGATGGGCGGCACACCCACGACAAGGTGCATGTCCGAGGCATCTTTTTCGACCGCCTTGCGCAGCAGGTCATCCAGATGCACGCTGTCAAGGGGAATCTGCGTGCGGCTGGCAGGAGCCTGAGCCGCCTGGTTCCTGACGTCAGACAAGGCTAGTCCTTTCCTGCGCGGCGGGGAGCGCATTCACTCCGTCTATACCGCTCAGCCATACCGTGAAGCTGTGAATCCAGAGACCAAACAAGGGAGCGCTCCGCCCCCCAGTGTCAGGCGCGCGAGCACCTGACCCGTACACCCACGCTCCCTGCGAATTCACTCCACAGGGGAACAGAGGCCATCACAGCCCCTGTTGCATAGCCGGGCCCCCCACTGGGTTGTGCTGCCCGGACCCGGCCATCGGTTCTGGTCGCCGGGGCCTCGGCGCACCAGTGTCAGAGACACATCCCGACAGGGCGGCTCGTGCCGATCACCCGCCGCGGCAGTCAAGGCGAATCCGAAACCGCTTCTCCCCTGCGTCGCCCGCCAGGGGATCGGCTCCGCGGTCCGCGCGAGGAGCTTGCGGCCCACTCTCTTTGCCCAGGGGGCACACCTCGATCGACCTGGGTTCTCGCAGGCTCAGCTAGTGTGACCCGCCGTGAAGACGACGCGCAGAACCTCTTCGACGGTGGTGATTCCCTCGAGAGCCTTCATCATCCCGTCCTCGCGGAGCAGCTTCATCCCGTTAGCTCGGCCAGCTTCGCGAATCTCCGAGAGCGGCGCTCGGCGCACCACCAGGTCGTTGATCTCGTCGTTCATCAGCAGCATCTCGTGGATGCCCGTGCGGCCCTTATATCCGGTGTGCCGACAATTCTCGCACCCCTTGCCACGGTAGAAGGTGATCGGCGGGCCATCCGGGTCCTGCTTGACCCCAAGTCGGGCCACTGCGTCCGGCGGAGGCGTGTAGGGCACTTTGCATTCAGGGCAGATGCGACGCGCAAGACGCTGAGCCAACACACCAATCAGCGAGGCCGAGATCAGGAACGGCTCCACGCCCATATCGACCAGACGCGTGACTGCGGAGGGCGCGTCATTGGTGTGCAGCGTGGAGAGCACCAGGTGGCCCGTCAACGAAGCCTCAATTGCCGTCTCAGCCGTCTCCAGGTCGCGGATCTCACCTACCATGATGATATCCGGGTCCTGGCGCAGGAAGGAGCGCAGACCGGCAGCGAACGTGAGGCCCGCCTTTCGGTTCACCTGCACCTGGCTGATGCCCGGCAGCTGATACTCAACCGGGTCCTCGATGGTGATGATGTTCTTCTCCACCGAGTTGATCTTGTTCAAAATGGAATACTGCGTGGTCGTCTTTCCCGAGCCCGTCGGTCCGGTGGAGAGGATCATCCCGTTTGGCTGGACGATGACCGATTCGAGCTGCGCCAGCGTCTCCGGGTAGAAGCCGAGCTTGTTCAGGCCGATCATGACGCTACTCTTATCGAGAATACGCATGACCGCCTTCTCCCCGAAGACTGTCGGGAGAATCGAAACGCGGAGGTCGTAATCCTTGCCACCGTAGGTAATCCCGATACGGCCGTCCTGAGGGATGCGGCGCTCCGCGATATTCAGGTCGGACATAATCTTGATGCGGGAAAGCAACGGTGGCTGGATGTACTTGGGAAGCTGCATCACCTCGTGGAGGACGCCATCGATGCGGTAGCGGACGCGCGTGAAGCGGGCGCCCGGCTCGATGTGGATATCCGAACACCCGTCCTTGATCGCCTGCTGGATGATGGCATTCACCACGCGGATGATCGGCGCCTTGTTGGCATCCTCATCGGCGCCCGCAGGCAGCTCTTCCACTTCCTGGTTGGCGCCCAAACCAGCCAGGTCTTTGAGTGCCGCCTGCCCATCCGCCAGCGGGTTGGCCGAGGCAACGGAGACCGGCGGGGCTGCCGCAGGCGCGGCGGCCTGGCTCTCGCTCGTCTCCGCCTCATCGCTACCGTAGTAGCGCGCAATCGCTTCCTCAATGTCACCCGGCGTCGCCAGCGCGGCCACCACCTGCATTCCCGTCACCAGCTTAAGGTCATCGAGCGCGATGACGTTTGACGGGTCTTTCATCGCCACGAAGAGCTTCTGCCCAAGCTTCTGCACGGCGACCAGGTCGTAGCGCTGCGCCAGTTCCTTTCGGACGAGGCGAACGGCCTCCTCGTTGACCTTGAATTGGGCCAGATCCACGAAAGGAACGCCCGCCAATTCGGCCTGCGCCTTGGCAACATCCTTCTCCTTGGCGAAGCCCTGTTCCACGATCACCCGGCCGATATCGCCCCGGCGACCGGAGTTCACCCAGACATCCTGGGCCTGTCGGTACTGTTCCGGGGAGATCACTTTGAGCTCGACGAGCCGCTCACCTACGTTCTTCTTGGCCATTACCATTGCCTGTCACCGCCCTGTTTATTCCATGTCTGCCGGGCCTGGGCACCCGGCATAGCATAAGAATGGAGACGCCTGGTGTGCCACAAGGGCATTATACCATATCCCTGCCGAGGGTGCAAGAAAGGATCAAGGCGTTGGTCAACGCCTCTCAGGGCCGATCACAACGCCCTCGTTCTGCCCGGAAAGGCACACGAGGCGCGTTCGACACCCTCACGGCTGAGAGAGCGCCTGTCTTAGAGCGCGCTCCATGACCGCCACTGGCGGCTGCTGGCCGGTCCAGATGCGGAACGAGGCCGCCCCCTGCAACACCAGCATGCGCAGGCCGTTCGCCGCGCGCGCGCCACGGCGCTGCGCCGCCGCCATCAGGCGCGTCACCGGGGGGTTATAGATCAGATCATAGACAAACAGGTTCGGATGGAGACCATCCTCGGGCACCAGCAAGGGCGCGTCGGCGCGCGGGTGCATCCCCACGGAGGTGGCATTGACCAGGATCTCCGCTTCGCGGATGCACTCGCGAAGCCCGCCGGCATCCAGCGACACCCCTCGTGTCGTCTTGCACCCCCACTCGTTCCCCAGCTCCGCCAGCACCTCGGCGCGAGAGAGCGTCCGGTTGGCGATGGTGATCGCGGACGCACCGGCGCGCGCCAGGCTCACCACGACGGAACGCGCGGAGCCCCCGGCGCCCAGCACCACCACGCGCTTCCCCGCCGGATCAGCGCCCTCGTCGCGCAACGCACCCAGGAAACCCTCGCCATCGGTAGAGTAGCCGCGCAGAACCCCTCCGTCGTTGTGGATCGTATTCACCGCGCCGACGGCGAGAGCTTCTGGATCGACTTCATCCACCAGACCCACCAGCGCCTCCTTGTGCGGGATCGTGGCGTTCACCCCCACGATGCCGAGCGCACGCACCGCGCGCACCGCGTCCGGCAGCGCCTCCGGCGAGACCTCGAAGGGAACATAGCACCAATCCATGCCCAGGTGGCGGAACGCCGCGTTGTGCATCGGGGGTGAAAAGCTGTGCCGCACTGGCCAGCCCCACACCGCCGCAATCCGCGTCGTGCCCCGCACTGTGACCGCCGCCTCAGACGGCGCGTTCTCTCGCATACGATCTTCCTCCCCCGGCCGGCGCGTGGCCCCGGCCATCGGTTACAAGGTATCGGCGCTCCTCCTCGTCTCCCTGCACTCGCGCTCCGCGGCGGGTGCCAGGGCGACGCGATCCGCGTGAATCCCTCCCCACACCAGGCGCTCCAGTAGGCGCATGATCCGGGTGGAGATAAACTCGCGGTCGCGATTGATCGGGTTTACCAGGATGGTCAACATGCCGGCGCGATTTCCCCCGAGCACATCGGTGAAGATCTGGTCGCCGACCACGGCTACCTGCGAGGGCGACACTCCCAGGAGCGCTGCGGCGCGCCGGAAGGCACGCCGGGAGGGCTTCGCGGCACGCGCGGTGTAGGGAATGCCGAGCTGCCGGGCCACCGGTTCCACGCGTCGCGTCGAGGAGGTGTTCGACACGATGCACAGCTGCAGGCCAGCGCGCCGAGCGCGCTCCACCCAGGCACTCACCTCGGCACGCAGATCAAACGAGCGCCACATGACGAGCGTGTTGTCCAGGTCGAGCAGCAACGCCCGGATCCCGCGCGCGCGAAGCGCCTCGGGATCGATCTCTTGGACAGACGCAACCACGATGTCGGGCCGGCACCGCCGCCGGAGATACGAACGTATCATTGGTTCACCCACCCCGCACCTTGCGGATGGCCGCCTTGTGCTCCGCGAAAGTACGCGTGAAGATGTGTCGGCCCGTCGTGCCAACCGCCACATAGAAGAGATAGCCGTGCTTTTCCGGCTTCAGCGCCGCGCGGATGCTGGCCAAGCCCGGATTGCAGATCGGCGCGGGGGGCAGCCCCGAGTTGAGATAGGTATTGTACGGGGAATCTACCTTCAGATCCGAGTAGAGCAGGCGCTCTTTCGTCTTTCCCAGGGCGTACTGCACCGTGGCGTCGCACTCCAGGCGCATCCCTCTTCGCAGCCGGTTCACCAAGACGCCCGCGATTCGCGCCCGCTCCTCCGTAACCCGCGCCTCTCGCTCCACCAGCGAGGCGAGCACGATCGTCTCATCCAGGCTCAGGCCGTTGGTCCGCTCCGCGATCTCCTGCGCCAGACCACGCTCGACCTGCTGATGGAAGGAGCGCACCATGATCCGGATGAGTTCCCGCTCGGTGATAGCCCGAGGCACCTTGTACGTGTCCGGAAAGAGGTAGCCCTCCAGGTTTTTCCGAGGCACGCCATACTCGGCGCCGATCCGCATCCCGCCGCGCGTCGCCAGCGTCACGAAACGCGTCGGATCGATGAGGCGCATCTTGTGGAAGATGGCGGCGATCTCCTTGATGGTCACCCCCTCCGGCACCGTCACCCAGTACGCCTTGACGTCGCCACGCGCCAGCTTGTCCAGAATCTCCACGGGCGTCATGCTGGGGCTCAGCTCGTACTCCCCTGCTTTCAGGTGCTGAAGGTCTCCCAGCAGGCGCCCGGCCAGAAGAAACGCCGTCCGGTTCCGAATCAGCCCCCGTTCATGCAGGCGGTCGGCGATCCGGCGCGCGCCCCAGTTGCGGGGGATCTCCACGATCACAACCTTCTTCTCGTCCGTGGAGACCGGCATCAGCGTCCAGACGCCGAAGTAGCCGGCGCCAGCAAGCGCGGCGAGCAGGGCGATGGCAACCGCGAGCCGACGCCAGATGGATTGACGGCGTGGCGCTGCTGGATCCGCCTCCGTCTCTGCCGGCAGCCCGGATGGGGTTGGTTCCGGTAACGGAGACTGGGCTTCGCTCTCTTGTCGCTCTTCGGACATTCTATCTCCTACCCGCGGGGGATTACCTTCCAATGCGCTGGGATTCCGGTGCGCTCAGGCCCCTTCCTCCCCACGCTGGCCGCTTCGCTGCCGGGCGAGGCGTTCGGGCGAGCCAAGGTAGCTCCTCAAGATGAGCGCCGCGGCGACTGGATCGACCCGGCCACGGCGTCGCGAACGCTGCACGCCCTCGCTCATGAGGATACCCTCTGCCTCTTCCGAAGTCAACCGCTCATCATGAGTGAAGACGGGCACCTTCAGGCGCGCCGCCAGCTTCGCCGCGAACGCCTCCGCCGCGGCGGCCGCAGGCCCGTGCGAGCCATCCATATTGACGGGGAGGCCGACGACCACCTCCTCCACCGCTTCTGCTTCCACGATTCGGGCAATCGCCTCGATAACCTCCCGGTCACCGCCCTTCCGGGTCAGAACGGTGAGCGGATTGACCGTGATCTCCAGCAGGTCGCTCAGCGCGAGGCCAACGCGCTTCGTGCCATAATCTACCGCAAGGACGCGCAAGCGGAGCTCTTCCCTTCTGGTGCCGGCTCGTCACTGAGCGCCAGGTAGCCGGCCCCCACTGTCACAAACGCCAACATCAAGCCGCCGGCGATAATCCCGGAATCGTTCAGCAGGAACGCCGCCACGCTTCCCGTCACTCCGGCCAGAAGCAGCGGGCGCAGCTGTATTGCCACGGCACGCACTGGCGTCGGCGGGCGTTGGCTCACGGCCAGCAGCACCGGGAGCGCCATGAAGAAGAGGCGCGTCGCTGAAGTCCGCCCGATGAGCACCTCGTTCATGTGTGCCTTGCGCGCAATCAGCGCCGTCAGCCACGGCATCCCGCCAACCTGCGCTTGCAGGGCAGCGCGGCCGACATGCGACATCGCCTCGAGAGGCCGCAGCAGGTCGAGGCAGACGATGGCGGCAGCCGCGGCCACCAACGCGAGCGCCGGCGCGGCGATCACGCGCGCACCACGCCAGCCAGCCATCACGCCGGCCGCGACCGCCAGGGTAAACGCGGCGGTGAGCCCGCCCCCAAAGTTCGCGCCCAGCCCTGAGTAGCCGAACGTCACCGTGAGAATCGCCCCGAGAAGCGCCGTCATGGCAGGCGCGCGCGGGCCCAGCAGAGGCTGCAGCGTCGCCATCCCCACCAGCGCCAGGCCCAGGGCGATCCCAAACATCTCATTACCAATCCCGTAGAACCGCGCTCCCTCGGTCAGCGCGTAGCTCACCATGCCTCCCAGGATCCGCCACGAGCCCTGCGTGATATCACCGATCAAGACGCAGAGCGTCAACGCCGCGATCCAGGCCGGCGGCCGCACTCGGGGCACTACGCGTCCCAACGATCCCGCGCTGGCGGCCACCACACCCACACCCACCGCCAGGCGCAACAGGTATTCCCCCAGGGTATCCGCCGCAAAACCCGAGACCAGCAGGGCGCCCGCTGGCAGTGAGAGCGCGCAGATCTGGACGCCCCGCACCGCTGCCTCGGCCCAGGCTGGCGCGCGCCGGCGTACGGCCCGCAGGTCCAGCAGCAGCGGTCCAAGGAAAACCGCCGGCCCTATGAGAACCGCCCACGACCGGAAGACGCGGAAGCGCAAGCGCGCCACGCGACGCGTGCGCTCGTCCATCCATCGGAGGTAAGCGCCCGGATCCGGTTCGGGCACTACCGAGAGCGGAGCGCCAGTAGCCCCGGGCAGCGCGCCAGCGCCCAGCAGGCCCGCCAGTGTGACCGGGAGATCGGCGTTGGCCACCAACCCCGGCCGGCGTGTCGTCGCGGAACGCAGGAGACCGTGCCCCCATCCGGTGCCGACGATGAAGAGCGGTGTCAGCACCTGCTCCGTCGCCGAGGGGGCCACCGGCGGCGCAGGTGAGAGAAGGATAAAGGTGGTTTGCCCCGGATCGATGCGCGCGCGCAGGGCCCCCACCAGCGTATCCAGGCGGGCAAGCGCCGCTGCGCGTGCCGCAGCAGCAGCCTCCGGTAGCATCTCATCCTGGCAGGCCGCCAGTCGCGAAGTGTCGCCAAACTCGATCGCCACCACATCGGCGCGTTTTGCCACCCGTTCGAAGGCGGCCACGGTTGCCGGCACGTCTACGCACACGCCCCCGGGCGCGTCGGGAGCCACCGCCAGAGTACCCGGGCCCACATCGCCCATCGAGACGACGCCGCGCGTGTCCATCAGCAAGGCCAGAAGTTGCCGGCGCGGCCAGCGTGGAAGGTCGGCATTCCCGATGCACGCCGTGCGCTTGCCAGCGTTCCGGAGAGCCTCGCCCAGAGCCCCCGGGCGCGCCTCCGGGTTGGAGTAGAGTGAGAGGCGCTCGCGCTCGCGGCAGTAGAGCGCTCCCCGTGGCAGCGGGCGTCCGGTGGCGACCCAGAACGCGGCAGCATCCTCCAAATCTCCGCCTCCACGCCAGCGCACGGAGCCCTCGTACTGCACCCAAGAGCCAGCGCCCAAAGCCACATAGGCGCTTTCCGGGAGACTGCTCAGCATGAAGCGCGTGCAGATCAGACCCGATGCCGCCTCGCGGCGCAACCGCGCCAGGTTCGGTCCCGGATACTCCCAAAGGTCAGCGCGCTCCAACCGGTCGGCAACAACGAGGACCACCTGCGCGGCGCGCGCCCGCGGTGGGAGCAACAGGAGCAGCGCGCAGCAGGCGACCAGCAGGCGAAGGGCCCGTCTGAGGGGGAGCCTTCGTGCCGGAGGGGCGCCCCAGAACGCGCTTGAGCAGAACCGTTGCGCATCCGACACGTTTCTTCTGGCCTCCGACGCCAATTTCATGTCATGCCCATTATAGCATACGTCTCCTAGCTGGGGAAGACGGTCAACGCATCGAGGGCTTCCTTGGCTCCCCCGCAGTGACGGGACCGCGGCGGGCCGGCAAGTTTGGCGTCGTGGCTTCCGGGCAAAAAACGTGAAGGCGCTGGAATGGCCAAGATACCAGGAGGGAGGGGGTATGGCGGAAGAAAAGTGGCGAGTGCCGCCGGAGAGATTGGCGTGGCGGTGTGATCCAGATACGTTCGGGTTCGAAACGACAGAGGATATCGAGCCCCTGAAAGGCATCGCCGGCCAGGAGCGCGCGGTCGAGTCTATCGCCTTCGGCATCGACATCGATGCGCCCGGCTACAACCTCTTCCTGGTCGGTGCCCCAGGCACCGGCAGGTGGCACGCGGTGCGCACGCAGATCGAGGAGCGCGCGCGCACCGAGCCCCGGCCTCCGGATTGGTGCTATGTCCACAACTTCGACAATCCGGATGAGCCCGTGGCGCTGTGCCTGCCAGCGGGCGGCGGCGAGGAGTTCGCTGCCGCGATGGACAACTTGATCGCCTTAAGTCAGGAGGAGATCCCGAAGGCTTTCCAATCGGACGGCTATGAGGAGCTGAAGAGCCAGCTCATCCGGGAGCATAACGAGCGCCGAGACCGCCTGATTGAGGAGCTGCAGGCCAAGGCGCGTGAAGCCGGCTTTGTCATCCAGATGACGCCGGCGGGCATGGTGACGATCCCCCTGGTGAATGGCCAGCCGATCACCCCGGAGCAGTATGAGGAGCTGCCCGAGGAGCAGAAGGAGGAGATCGAGGAGCGCGGCAAGGAACTGCCAGGCCAGATCGAGCAGACGTTCCGGCAGGCGCGCAATATCGAGCGCGAGGCGCTGGAGAAGAGCCGCGAGCTGGACCAAAGCGTCGCGCGCCAGGCGGTGAGCCAACTGTTTGATGCCGTTCGCGAGAAGTACCGGGGCAACGAGAAGATCGAGCGCTTCCTGAACGCGGCTCAGAATGACATCGCCGAGCATGTGGACGAGTTCCGAAACGGCCGCGAACACCTGCCGTCGGATAGCCCCCCTGCCCTGGCGGTGGCCGCCAACATGGCGGAGATGCAGCGAGAGGAGACACTCAATCGCTACCGGGTCAACGTGCTCGTCAACAACGCCCACACCGAGGGGGCGCCCGTGGTGGCCGAGGAGCACCCCACCTACTACAACCTCGTCGGGCGGATCGACTTTCGCGTGCGCTTCGGCGTCATGGTCACCGATCCACGCATGATCAAGGCGGGGGCGCTGCATCGCGCCAACGGCGGCTACCTGATCGTGGATCTGATCGACGTGCTCAGCAATCCGCTCTCCTGGGATGGCCTGAAGCGCACCTTGCGCACCAACGAGGTGCGCATCGAGAACTTGGGCGAGCAGATGGGGATCATCCCCACGGCCTCGCTGCGCCCGGAGCCAATCCCTGTGCAGCTCAAGGTGGTCCTGATCGGTCCCCCCTTCCTCTACTACCTGCTGCACGCGCTCGACAAGGATTTCGGTCGCCTCTTCAAGGTGAAGGTCGATTTCGACACCGAGATGCCCCGCAACGAGCACCATCTGGCGCAGTACACGGCGCTCGTCGCAGCGTTAACACGCAAGGAGGGGATGAAGCCGTTCTCCAAGGGAGCGATGGCACGCGCCGTCGAGCACGCTGCGCGCACCCGGGAGCACCAGGAGAAGCTCGCCACCTCCTACCGTGTCGCCGAGGATTTGGTCTCCGAGGCCTCCTTCTGGGCGGGCAAGGCCGGCCACGACGTGGTGATGGCAGAGGACGTCACCAAGGCGTTGGAGGAGCGGGAGTATCGCTCGCGCATGCTCGAGGAGAAGATTCGCGAGTGGATCGAAGAGGGCACGCTGATGATCGACACCACCGGGGCCGTTGTCGGCCAGGTCAATGGGCTGTCGGTCTCGGCGCTGGGCGATTACGTCTTCGGCCGGCCCTCGCGGATCACGGGGCGGACCTTCCTGGGGCGCGGTGGCGTGGTGAACATCGAGCGCGAGGTGAAGATGGGCGGGCGCATCCACAACAAGGGCGTCCTGATCCTCGCCGGCTATCTGGGGGGCCGGTATGCCCGCGAGGTGCCCCTGGCGCTCTCGGCCACACTCACCTTCGAGCAGCTGTATGAGGATGTTGAGGGCGACAGCGCCTCGGCGGCGGAGCTTTACGCCCTCCTATCGAGTCTGGCCGATGTGCCGATTCGCCAGGGGATTGCCGTCACAGGCTCGGTGAACCAGCGGGGCGAGATCCAGCCGATCGGAGGGGCCACGCACAAGATCGAGGGCTTCTTCCACGTCTGCAAGGTGCGCGGGCTCACCGGGGAACAGGGCGTGATCATCCCGGAGCAGAACGTCCGGAACCTCATGCTCAAGGACGAGGTAATCGAGGCGGTCAAGGAGGGGAAGTTCCACATCTGGGCAGTGCGCCACATCGATGAGGGGATCGAGATCCTGACGGGGATGCCCGCCGGCCGGCAGTACCCGGACGGTAGCTTCGAGGAAGGCTCGATCAACGACCGGGTGCTGTGGCGGTTGCGCCACTTTGCCGAGACGCTCAAGGAGTTCGGAGTGCAGCCGGGCCCCGAGAAAGAGGCTGAAGAGGCCCTCGCCGGAGTGGCGGAAACACTAGAAGAGACCGACGACCCCTCCGAGGAGGGCGGTCGGTAGTTATCGGGCCGGGGCGGGAGGCGCGTGAGTGCTTCTCGCCCCTCAGTCGCCCTCCGAGCTCTCCCGCTGGAGGGCGCGATCCAGGTAGGCGAGTGGGCAGCTCACACGGACACCCGCGACGGTGAAGGTGACGATCTTCCCGGACCGGGTCTCCGTGATCTCATCGATGCGCGCGCGTCGGCCCGCGAAGTGTCTCAACAGCACACCGCCATCGTTGGGCACCCGGAATACTCGTCCAGGACGACAGCGCGTATCATCCAGTGTCCACCGCATCCACACTCTCCAGTGCTGCCAGGGGTTGCATCCGCCGGGGAAGCGGCCGGAGAGCCGCCGTACGCGCGGATAGGGCCAAGGAGATCGGTTACCGCCGGGCATGGAACACCTCGCCGTGCCCCAGCCTCGCTCGCAGTGCAACAGTTCGCCGGCAGCACGCCTGCTTCCTTCCTCAGGCTGGAGCGGCAGGAACGATACAACGATACCACGGATGAGTCGCCACGGGCATCCCCGCCCCAGCTGTCACGCCTTGCGGATGCGTGCGCACGCGGCAGAGCGCTCCGTCAGGCTCTTCCATTCGCGCTCAATCACCCAGCCGCCGTCACTCAACTCTATCTTGCCGCCACCCACCTCGCCAAAGAGACAGAGGCGGTGCTAGACGCACACGGTGGTGGAGTAGGCCCCACGTCGGCTATAGTCATAACCCTTCAGGCGTATCGACTGGCGGGGCTTGCGCTCCGGCTCGAACCAGCCCATAGCGCACCTCGCTCTCCAGGTAGATCCGGTCCACGCCTCCAGCCCGCCCTACCCCACCAGAAACAGGGCGAACACTAAGGGTTCGCCCCTACACATGGCACGGAGATGCGGGCAACGAACTGCCGCGCGTCACCAACAGACGCTCTCGCGTCCTCCACCTGGACGTTTGCCTTGCCGGGCTACGGTAACGCCTAAGAAGACCTGGCGAGGCGGAAGCCGCGGTCGTCGTCCTTGTCGCCGCGGGCGTCGCTGTCGCGCTCGCTGGTGCGCGCATCGTCGCGGTCGTCGTCCCAGCTCCCGCCGCGGTACACGCGGGGTGAAGGCGCGTTGGGATCCTCGCGCCCGTCATCCGCGCGGTAGGGGTACTTCTTGTAGACGCTGCTGCACCACTCCGAGACGTTTCCCGCCATGTCCAGGCACCCGTAGGGCGATGCCCCCCGCGGGTAGGAGCCGACGGGCATTGTCCTGCCCGGCCCGCCTTCCTCGGTGTTGCACTTCGCGGGATCCCACGTGTTCCCCCAGGGGTAGGTCCTCGCGTCGGTGCCGCGCGCCGCCTTCTCCCATTCCGCCTCTGTCGGCAGCCGACAGCCTGCCCACCGCGCGTAGGCCACGGCGTCATCCCACGAGACATTCACCACCGGGTGGTTATCTCCACCCTGGCCGCGTGGCATCTGCCGCCCGGTTTCCTGGCAGAACCTGCGGTATTGCGCCACCGTCACCTCGTTCTTGCCGATCCAGTAGCCGCGCAGGTTGACCTTATGCGCCGGCTTTTCGTCGGCATCGCCGCCATTGCTACCCATGGTAAACCCTCCGGCAGGCACGAAGACGAGCTTGCTGCCATCCTTGGGGTTGGTCCACGTCTGTCCGGCCCGGGTGCCCACCGCGGCGCGTGGGGCGTCGTGCCAGGGGAGCAGAGCAAGCGTAACCAGTCCGAGAAGACACAGCAACCGATGCACCATGGTCGCCCTCCGTGCGAGAAGAGGCCCGCTCGCTGAAGGAGCGGGCGCGGGGTGTCTGCCCATTATAGCACTGGTTTACTGCCCGCGCAACAGTCTGCGCGCATCGAACGGCAGGATCCGGCTCCGCAGCGGCGTAATGAGTGCCCGGGGGCGTCGGATAACCCCGAGAACCCCAGTTGTTCAATGTGACGAGGAGAGAGCGCATGCAGCCCATCGCGGTAACTATGGGAGACCCGGCGGGGATCGGTCCGGAGATTGTGCTGAAGGCGGTGCAGAGCCCGGCCGTGCGGGCGCGATGCACCCCAGTGGTGATCGGCCACGCGGGAGTCCTCCGGCGCTGCGCGGACGCGATCGGGCTGAGTGACGCCGACCTTGCCACCGTTGGCCACCCTGGCGAGGCGGCTTCTGCTCGGCCGGGCGCCATCCCGGTGATCTCGGTGGAGGTGCCCGGGCTGGATGCGATCCAGCCGGGGGTGGTGCAGGCGGTCTGCGGGCGCGCCTCGGATGCCTTCGTGCGCAAAGCGTGCGAGCTGGGCCTGGCGGGCGAGGTGGACGCCATCGCCACGGCGCCGATCCAGAAGGAGGCGCTGCGCGCCGCCGGCGTGCCGCACATCGGGCACACGGAGATGCTGGCCGATTACCTCCACGCTCCCGACCCGCTCACCCTCTTCATCACCGGGCGGATGCGCATCTTCTTCCTCTCGCGCCACCTCTCACTCCGCGCCGCCATCGACTACATCACGCGCGAGCGCGTCTTGGCGATGCTCCGCCAGGTGCATGGGGCGATGACCGATTTCGGCTTCCGCGCGCCGCGCATCGCCGTCGCCGCGCTCAACCCGCATGCCAGTGACGGCGGCCTCTTCGGCACCGAGGAGGCCGAGCACCTGTCCCCCGCCATCGCCGATGCCCGCGCCGAAGGGATCGATGCCATCGGCCCGGTGGGCGCTGACTCCGTCTTCCATCAGGCCCTCGAAGGCCAGTACGACTGCGTCCTCTCCCTCTACCATGACCAGGGCCACATCGCCGCCAAGACGCGCGATTTCTATGGCACGGTCACCGCGACGCTGGGGCTGCCGGTGTTGCGCACCTCGGTAGATCACGGCACGGCGTTCGACATCGCCTGGCAGGGCAAGGCGAGCGCGGTCAGCATGGAGGCTGCCATCCTCGCCGCGGTGGATCTCCTCTCGCAGCGCGCCGGATCCAAATAGAACGCTGCCCGGTATCCTGTATGTCCCTCGCTTTGCACGCATACTTTCTGGCGCGCCGCCCCGCGCACCGGCAGGCACTCCTGCGGCCCGCGGCGAATAGAGACTCTGGAGGGGGTGTCACCGCCTCCGGCGGCTCTCCGCTCTGACGGCGGGAGATAGCCGCTCCGGGCCCGTGTTGCGCATCGATCCGCGCCCTTTCGCGCCTTTCCGGGTCCCAGGCCGGTTCGGATGGCCGATCCGACCGTTCCGATGGGAGAGAACCGTGAAGCTATGGAAGCAACCAATCGCCCTCCTCGCCGGCGCGCTGATGCTCGCGTGCCTGATGCCCGGCGCTGCCGCGCCTGAACGGGGAGAAGCCCCCCGCCTCACGCTGGCCGGACCGGCGGCGGAGGCGCCCGTGATCGATGGCCGCCTGGACGACGCGTGCTGGCATCAGGCGGCCCAGACGACCGGTTTTGTCCTGAACGACAGCCGGGAAGCGGCCACGGAGCAGACGACCGTTTACGTGACCTACGATTCGGCGCATCTCTACGTCGCCTTCGAATGCCTCGAGTCGCAGATGGACGAAGTGCGCGCCACAGTGACAGAGCGCGACGGCCCCATCTTCAAGGACGACGTAGTCGAACTCTTTCTCGATCCAAACCAGGATCGCTTCACTTACTACCAGTTTGCCGTCAACGTGCGGGGCACGCGGTTCGACCTGCGAGGCGACGCGGCCGGCACTGCTCCGCATTGGGATGCCCCTTGGAACGCCGCGACCACCCGGGGCAGCGACCGCTGGTGGGCCGAGTTCGCCATCCCCTTCTCCAGCCTCGAGCTCCATGTGGGGAAGACGGGCGATACATGGGGTATCAACTTCGCGCGCGAGCAGAAGCCGAAAGGCGAGCTCAGCGTTTGGTCCTACACCGGCGGCGCTTTCGGGCGCCCCGACCGTTTCGGACAGCTCTCCGGGCTGGCCGTGGACTTCTCGCGGTATGCCTACTCCATCGAGGTGGCCGATAGCGGCGAGCGCCTCATCGGCAACAATGTGCTGAAGGCACGCGTGAGCAGCCCCTTCGGAGGCAAGGCGCTGGTGGATCTGGCGCTCTATCTGCCGGATGGCCAGCCCCAGGTGACGAGCGTTCGCACCCAATTGAATCCGCAGACGCCGGCCACGGTCACCCTTCCCTATTCGCTGCCCCGCGAAGGCTTCTACCGGCCCATTGTGCGCGTGCGCGACCCAAACACCCGCCAGGTGCTGCGTGCCGTTGTGGTCCCGATCTCCGTGCCGCCCATTCTGGAGTTGGCGCTCTATCCGAACCACTACCGCCAGGAGGTGATGCTCCGGCCCCGGCTCAACGTCCGGCAAGAGGATCTCAGCGCCTTCCGGCTCACTGCGCGCCTGCTCAAGAATGGCACGCTGGTGCCGCCCGTGCGCGAGAAGCCGTTTTTCGTCGCGAAAGAGCCGGTTATCCCGTTCGATCTATCGAAATCCGGTGCGGGGGAATACGAGATTCACGTCACGCTCACGCCCAAACGCTCCGGGGGAAGCATCGTTCGCGACGTCCTCCGCTTCGAGCATATGCCCCTCTCCAGCAAGAGCGTCCCGCCCGTGAGCATCGATGCGGATAACACCCTCCTGGTCAGGGGGAAGCGCTTCTTCCCGATCGGCATCTATCGCTATGGGAACTTCACGGAGCATAGCCTGCGCGAGCTGAGCGAGAGCGGGTTCAACCTGGTGCAGGCCCCCTATGCCGCCCCTCTGGAGGAGCTGCGCGAGGTGGTGGACCGGATTCACGCCCACAAGATGATGACGTGGATCCCGTTTGGTCCCGCTATCGAGCTTCCGGAAAACGATGAGGCGAAGCGGCAAAAGCTGGGGGCTTTGGTGAAGGCGATGGCGGACCATCCGGCGCTTCTGTGCTGGGAGAGCGTGGACGAGCCCGCGTGGACCGGAAGCAACGCGGCGGATCTCTACCGCGGCTACCGAGTCGTCCGCCGTTTGGATCCGGACCACCCCATCTGGATGAACCACGCCCCGCGCAACACGGTGGACGAGCTGGCGCTCTTCAACCACGGCGCGGATATCGCCGGTGCGGATATCTATCCGGTGCCCGAGCCGCAGACGCAGTCGGATTTGCCCAACAAGACGATTGCCGTGGTCGGCGACGAAACGAGCAAGAACGTCCTCGCCGTGCTGAACCGCAAGCCGATCTTCATGGTGCTCCAGGGCTTCGCGTGGGCCGATCTCAGCCGCAGGCGCGGGGGCACGGAGAAGCCGATCTACCCCTCGTTCCAACAGTCGCGCTTCATGGCCTACCACGCCATCGTCCGTGGTGCCCGCGGTCTCCTTTTCTGGGGCGTGAACTACACTCCGAAGCCGTCGCCGTTCTGGAACAGTCTCCGCCAGCTCGCCTACGAGCTATCGCAGATGCATGACGTGCTGGCCGGCCCCGACACGGGGGAGGTGGCGAAGGTCCACGCCGGCGGGAAGGCGATTGAAACGCTGATTCGGCGGCACTGCGAGACCGACCAGCGCTTCATCATCGCGGTGAACGCCTCGCCCGAGCCAGTGGATGCCCGCATCGAGATCCCGCGCGCCATGCCGAAGGTGAGCTGGCGCGTGCTCTTCGAGGACCGGCGCATCACCGGGAATCCGATTGTGGACCACTTCGAGCCGTGGGACGTTCACATCTACACCGGGTCGCTCCGCTTCCCGCAGGAGAAGCGGCTCGAGCTGCCTCCGGTGACGCAGGTGCAGCGTCCGCGCCCCGAGGATCTCCTCGAGCGGGGAAACCTGTTGGTCAACCCCGGCTTCGAGTTCACGGAGGATGGCGAGGAGTCTCCCATCGGCTGGTCGCTGCGCCCTGCCTTCTACGGCGGCGTCTCTCGTGAAGTGAAGCGCAGCGGGCGCTACAGCGTCTTCTTGAAGGGGCGCGATGCCACTTCCAAGCCCCTCTGGCTCCAGACGGGGATCGCGACCGAGACGGGCCGGCGGTATCGCTTCACCGCCCAGGTAAGAACCGAGCCTGCCGGCGCGGACTGCCGGATCTACGCGGAGTGGACAGATGCGGCCGGCAAGTACTTAGGCGGACGCGTGCCTGCGCAGTGGAGCGCCGGCACGGCGCAGTGGCAGCCGCTCACCCTCGATTTCATGGTGAACCACCCCGACGCCAAGAAGCTATACGTCGTCCTCCAGGTGCGCGGCCAGGCACAAGCGTGGTTCGACGACGTGAAACTCGAGGAGATGCGCTGAGAAACACGCGGGCCGCGCCCGGCCCAGGCATCGCGCGGAGGTGAGCCTCCGCGCTGCTTAGGAGCGAAGCCCTGCCGGGCTGGGCCAGGCTACGTGCCTGGCCAGCCTATACAGGTGCGGGCTGGGAGACGGAGCCCCGAAGGGGCTTTGCCCGGAAGCAGCGCGGAGCTTCCAGCTCCGCGCGAGTCTTCATCCGTGGTACCGCCCAGCGGCCAATCGGGCCACTACTCCAGCCCGGCCAGCGCGCGGAACTCCTCTTCGGTCAGAACGGTGATGCCCAGCGCCTGCGCCTTCTCCAGCTTCGACCCGGCACCCTCGCCCGCGACGACATAGTCGGTCTTCGCGCTGACGCTCCCCGTGGCGCGCCCGCCCAGCGACTTCACCAGCGCCTCGGCATCGGGACGAGTCATCTGGACCAGGGTTCCCGTGAAGACAAACGTCTTTCCGGCGATGGGATTGTCTGCAGGTGCCGCCGGAACTGCCTCGGGCGCCTGGGGCTGCACACCGGCCGCACGAAGCCTCTCCAGAAGCTGGCGTGTCTGCGGGTCTGCGAAGAAGCGGGCCACGCTCGCGGCGATCTCGGGGCCGATGCCGGGCACTTCCCGGATCTCCTCCTCGCTCGCGGCTTCCAGCGTATCCAACGTGTGGAAGTGCGTGGCGAGAAGCTCGGCGACGTGCTCGCCCACGTGGCGGATGCCCAGGGCGAAGATCAACCGGGCGAGGGGCACCTGACGCGATGCCTCGATGTTGCGCAGGATCTTTTGAGCCAGCGTCTTCCCCATGCGCTCCAGGGGCAGTAACTGCTCGAGCGTGAGCGCGTAAAGATCGGCCGGGTCCTTTACGAGGCCCCGGTCCACCAGCTGCTCGACCTGCGCCGGGCCGATCCCCTCGACGTTCATCGCGGTCCGCGAGACGAAGTGCTCGATGCGCCGCTTTGCCTGCGCCGGGCAGGCGACGCCCGTGCAGCGCGCGACCGCCTCGCCCTCGGGGCGCTCCACTGGCCCGCCGCAGACCGGGCATTCTCTCGGGAAGACAAACGGCTTTTCGGCGCCAGTTCGCTTGCTCGTCACCACGGAGACCACTTCAGGAATGACATCGCCGGCGCGCTGGATCACCACGGTATCGCCCACGCGCACATCTTTGCGCCGGATCTCATCCTCATTGTGGAGCGTGGCCCGCGAAACGGTGACGCCGCCCACCTCCACCGGCTCCATGATCGCCACCGGCGTGAGCGCGCCGGTCCGGCCCACCTGCACCTGAATATCGCGTACGACCGTCGTCGCCTGCGTCGGCTGAAACTTGAAGGCAATCGCCCAGCGCGGGCTGCGCGAGACCTGTCCTAGCGCGTCCTGGAGCTCCAGCGAGTTCACCTTCACCACGATCCCGTCGATGTCGAACGGCACCCCCGGGCGGCGATGCTCCCACTCCTGGCAGAAGCGGACCACATCCTCGATCCCCTCGCAAAGCCGCATATCACGGCTGACGGGGAAGCCCCACTCGCGAAGCCGCTCCATCATCCCCAGGTGTGTCTGGAAATCGATGTCACCGCGATAGCCCATGCCGTAGGTGAGAAACTGAAGCCGTCGGCCAGCGGTGACGGATGAGTCGAGCTGGCGCAGAGAGCCCGCGGCGGCGTTGCGCGGATTGGCAAAGGCCGGCTCGCCCCGGGCTTCGCGCTCCGCGTTGATCCGCCGGAACTCCTCGTGCGAGATAAACACCTCGCCACGCACCTCGACGGGCGAAGGCCAACCGCTTCCCTGCAAGCGGAGCGGGATGGATCGCACCGTCTTCAGGTTCTGCGTCACCAGCTCGCCCTCGGTGCCGTCGCCGCGCGTCGCCCCGGCGACCAGGCGTCCCCGTTCGTAGGTGAGCGAGACGCCCAGGCCATCGATCTTCAGCTCGGCCACATAGGAGATCGCCTCATCGGGAGGACGGTTGAGCATCCGCTTCACGCGGGCATCGAAGGCGCGTAGCTCCTCAATAGAGAAGCAGTTGCTGAGGCTGAGCATCGGCACGCGATGGCGGAAACTCTCGAACGCCTCGGCCGGCGGCGCGCCAACCCGCTGCGTGGGGCTGTCCGGCGTCACCAGTTCCGGGTGCTCCGCCTCCAGATCGGCCAGCTCGCGCATCAACCGGTCATATTCGGCATCGGAGATCTCCGGGCTGTCGAGCACATAGTAACGGTAGTTGTGGTGGTGGATCTGCTCGCGCAACGCGGCAATCCGCTCTTCCGGCGTATCGAACAGGCTAGACATCGTCACGGGACAGCAACCTCACGCGTAGTCTGGGGCCAGGACCCTTCTTTAGATTATATCATATTCCGGCCTGGGATTCCGACATAAGGAATCCGAAGCCTCGGAGGCAGCGCGCAACCCGTCGCGCGGCGATAGATCACCGCGCTGCTTGCGAGCGAAGCCCTGCCGGGCTGGGTTGAGGATACTCCCAGATGTCTCAAAACGGCGGTGGCTGGGAGGAGAAGCCACAAAGAGGCTTTGCCGGAAAGCAGCGCGGAGCTTCGAGCTCCGCGCGTGCGGGCGGTCCTCTCCTTATGTCGGAATCCCACTACTCCGGCAGTTGAGTTTGTCCTATCAAGTGCGGTATAATCAAACCCGGAGATAGCACAATCCCATGTTCGTCCATGAGAGCAACCCAACAACCCTTGACTGCATCCGGCACAGCCACCGATCCCCAAGCGAGGCTTCACCAGCCCGGGAATCCTCAGGAGTAGCGTAGTGAACGCGGAGCCGGAACAGGATCGACCGGCGGGTGCAGGGAGCACTCCCAGAGAGCGCGGCGCCACCGGAGACGGCAACTCCTCCGGCAGAGGGCGCTCGCGCCTCCTCCTGCTGGCGGCCGCCGCGATCATGCTGGCCGTCGCCCTCTATAACGCTCTCTTAGGACGGTCTCTCGGCACTCAAGAAGTGCATCTTTTCGGGCAAGATCGCTGGACCCCGGGCCTGCCCGCTTCGATCCGCGTTGTCCTCCTCCGACACGCCGACCAGCGCCCCATCGCGGATGCCTCGGTCCGTGTGCTCCTCTCGCGCCCGAGGGCCGAGATCGTCGAGTTGGCAACAGGCCGCACCGATGCCGCCGGCACGATTGAGCCAGCCTTCACAGTACCCGCGGGCGAAGGCCCGGCGCGTTTGCTGGTCATCGCCGAGTCGCCCTTGGGCCGTGACTTTGTAGACCGGCCCATCCGCCTGGTACCTGCCTACCGCATCCTGCTGCGCAGTGATCGCCCCGCCTACCGCATCGGCCAGCGCGTCCGCCTCCACGTAGGGATCTCGCACGCGGGCACAGGCGATCCGGCCAGTGATTGCACCATCTCGGTGCGCGCTTTCGCCCCCGATGGCACTCCGTTCGCGACGCGCTCTGTGCGAGCCAACAAGCAGGGAGGTGCCGAAGCCGAGTTTGAAATCGTGCCTGGCGCTCCCGCGGGCACCTATCGCTTCAAAGCCGCCGCCGGCGCCTCCGCTGTCGAGCTCGCCGTGCCGGTGTTGGCCGGACCGCAGCCCGCCTTCCCGGTGTGGCTGGGCCAGCTCTCCCGCTACGCGATGCCCGGGGGCCTGATCCGCGGCTATGTGGCCGCGGAAGACGGTCTGGGTGGCTACCTGCGCGGCGCCAGCGCCCGCGTCTGGCTGGAGAACGCTGCCGGGCGCACCGTCTCGTGGACCTCTGGCCGTCTGGATCTGAAAGGCCGGCTCACTTTCGGTCTCCCCGCACCTCCGGCGGACGAACTGACGGTCTTCCGGCTCTACGCAGAGGTGACCGATTCGCGGCTTCGCACGGCCCGGGCGATGGATGCCGTGGCGATCACCCCGCACCCCATTCAACTGGCCGCCGTGCCGGAAGCAGGCGCCCTGGTGCCCGGAGTCGAGAACCGCGTCTACATTGCCGCGCGCTACCCGGACGGCGCCCCCGCGAGAGCCACCGTGCGCTATGCCCTCGGTGGAAAGACCGGCAAAGTGGAAACGAGCGCGCTGGGCGTCGCCTCGCTGGCTCTGGTGCCTGAAGATGCGCAGACCCCCATCGCGCTGACAGCCACGGACACGCAGGGCCGCGTGGGCGTCTATCAGGCGACTCTGCCGGTGGCCCGCGTCTCTCCGACGGCCTTGGCGCTGCGGGAGAAGCTGCGCGTCCTCAATGGCCGGCCGGATCGAGGCCAGATCGCTTCGCCCTTCCTGGTTCGTCCAGACCGTGGCCTCTACCGCTCCGGTGACACGCTGCGCGTCGAGGTGCTATCGCCCGAGCGGGAAGGCACCCTTTACATCGACGGCGAAGCGGGCGGCCAGACTGTCTTCGCACGTTCGGTCAAGATGGAGTCCGGTCGTGCCTCGCTGCAGATCCGCCTGCCGGATGGTGTTCTCGGCACCACGCGAATCCGCGCGTATGCCCTGGGCTCCTGGGGCGATCTCCCCTACGCCGAGCGTGCCATCTTTGTCCGCCCTGCGCCCACGCCCCGGCCGTCGGTACAACCGAACCAGCCTGCCTACGAGCCAGGCCACGCCGCCCAGGTGACACTGCACGGCGGCGAGCCGGGCGCCCTGGGATTCCAGCTCGCGCGCGCTGAAGGGGAGCGTCCCCTCTCTGATCCTGCCCTCGGCGTTCCAGGAATCTTCCTCGCCCCGCTGCGCCCGGGAGTGCCGGGAGCAATGACGGGCGCGGAGGAAGAGGTATGGCAGCACGCAGGCGAAGAGGAACGCCAGGAAGCGGCACTCGCGGCACTCGCCCTCGTCCCCCGGCTGGACGGCTGGAGCCTGCACGAGGACACCTACGCGCATAAGCGAGCGCGCCTCCAGGAGCAGCGGGCCGCATCGTGGGCCTGGCTGCGCTGGCTGGTGCTCCTCCTTCTCGCCGGGCTGTGGCTCCTGGCCGCGCGTCTCTTTCGCCATCCGGAGCGATCCGGCGGCCGAACCAGCAGTGCCGAAAGCGCCATCGCGTCCACGGGGCGCTTCGTCATCCCCGCCATCGTGGTGGCCCTCGCCGCCACGCTCCTCTTCCGGCTCGCCGGTCCGGAGCCGGTTTCCCAGGGCCCGGATCGCGCGCGCAGCTTGAGCGCGGCACTGCAGGAGGAGCGTCGGCGGGAAGCCCAGGCGCTGGCGAGGCAGATGCCCGTCCTGCCCCCCATCGTACCCGCGAGCGCGCCAGTTCCGGAGATCGCGCTGTGGGAACTTGGCGCCCGCCCGGATCCGCGCGCTGAGGAGCGCCACGCCATCACCATCCCCCAGGAGATGGGGCCCTGGCAGCTCGTCGCGGACATCCTCTCCGGTCGTGATGCTCCCGCGCGAGCCACCGTGCCTCTGCGCGTCGAAACCGACCTGGCCGTCGAGTTTCGTCCGCCCGCCGTGGCCCGCCCCGGCGACGTCATCAGCGTGAGCGTGCGCGTGCGCAATCCGTATGCCGCTTCGCAGACGGCGCGCCTGAAGCTGATGGCAGGACCGGGAGCCGTCGTCATCGGCGAGTCGATCCTCAGCGAGGCGCTCCCGGGAGGCGCTGGCATCACCCGGCACTTCCGAGTCTCGCTCCCCGGGCCCCCCGGACGTGTCTTCCTCACCCTCGCGGCCACGGGACGCCGGCGCACGGTGACCCTTCGCCGCGAGATCGAACTCCTTCCCGCCTCGCCGGAGACGACCGTGACGCATGCCGGCCAGGTGACCGGCTCGGTCTCGCGCACCATCGACCTCCCCAAGGGTGTGCGCCAGGCCACTTTGAGCCTGCAACCCTCTCCAGGCGCCATTGCCGCGGCACGCCTCCGCTCTCTTCCGGAAGAGCTTGCCCTGAGCACGCTCGAACGCGCCGCCGGCCTTGATATCGCGCGCATGGCCGCCACGTCTCAGCAGGCGGGCTCCGGCGCGGTGCAGGCACTTGAACGCCGCTTTCTCGCGCTTCTCGCGTGCCGGCACGAGTCGGGGGCGTTTGCCTCGCGCCCCGGCGACAAGCCCGACGTGGTCAGCACCGCCTACGCCGTCGCCATTCTGGAAGCGGCGCAGGATGCCGTGCCAGGCGCCCAACCGGTAGCCCGGGCGGCGCGCCGCTGGCTGCAGCAACAGCGCCGGTCTAACGCTGGCTGGCCCTCTCCCTGGGGCAAGACACCCGCCGACGCGGCCCTTGTCGCATGGGCCCTCGGCCTCGATACCCCGCCCTCGCGCGACCTGAGAGCGCGCTACCGGGTGGAGGGGAGCCGCTGGGAGGATCCCTATCTCCTGTCACTCACCGCCCTGGGCATCGGCGGCGAGCCCGAACGCAGCGACGTGAATCCACAAGCGTCTCCTGGACCCGGTCCTTCCCTGCTCCGGCGGATCGCGGATCAGGCCGTCGCCGCAAGCGCGGGCCAGAAGTGGCTCTCGTCACTGCGAACGATCCAGGGTCTGGATGGAGAGGCCAGCGCCACGGAGGCCACCGCCCTGGCGGTGCTGGCACTGGCCCCCCACGCTGAGCACCGGAAGCGCGCCGAAGACGGCGCCCGCTACCTTGCCACCACGCGCCAGCCCGACGGGGGCTGGGGAAACCTCCTCAACACCGCCCTCGCGCTGCGCGCGCTCGCTGCGGTCGCGCCCGAGAAGCCTGCCCTCGGCGCCGTGGAGGTCTCCCTCAACGGCAAGAAGGTAGCCCGCCTTGATGCCAATCAGCTTTCGGTGGAGCTGCACGCCCACCTGCGCCCAGGTCAGAACACCCTCGCACTGAGCGCGGAGGGAACGACCGGCGCCTACTACGAGTTGCGCGTCGCCCTGCCCGATGTCGGCGCAACACGCGACCGCGCGCCCGCGCTGGTCACGGAGATCCAGCCCCGGCGGGCGCACCCCGGCCAGAGCGTGACCTTCCGCGCGCGCCTGGCGCCTGAAACAGGCGGTCCGCTCTCCCTGGAGGTTCCCCTACCAGCTG
Organism: Armatimonadota bacterium; assembly: GCA_012512265.1. Taxonomy (GTDB): domain Bacteria; phylum Armatimonadota; class JAAZEB01; order JAAZEB01; family JAAZEB01; genus DUUU01. The sequence continues at coordinate 23,824 of JAAZEM010000212.1, forward strand.
GCTTCCAGGTCCTCCGTGCCGATCTAGATGAGCTCGCACGCCGCGGCGAAATCGGAGGATACCACGTGAACGCGCAGCGCGTGTGGATGCAGGTGGAGCCAGGCCGGCGCAGGCAGGCGCGCTGGATCGCCTTCCGCATGGTCGCCCCCGCCCAGTGCGAGGTGATCGCGCCGGCGGCTAGCATCTACCCCGCCGCGAACCCGGGCGAGCGCCGCTTCGGGCGCCCCGCACGCCTCACCGTGGAATGAGCCCGTCCGGACCCTGGGATTCCGACATAGGGAATCCGAAGCCTGGGAGGCAGGGCTGGGGCGGCCTATACTCCCGGGGCCACAGAACGGCGGGGGGCGGAGGTGAAGCCCCGAAAGGGCTTTGCCGGAAAGCAGCGCGAGGCTTCGAGCTCCGCGCGTGCAGGCGGCCTTCTCTTTATGTCGGAATCCCAGGCCCGGACCGGCAACGATTTATCGCCTCACCGCTTTCCCCGCAAACGTGTGAGGATACAGCCGGCGGCCAACAGCGCCATCGAGAGTAGGCTGATCGTGGCACCCGCGCGGAAGGAGGGCGAATCGAAACGAAACTCGAGGGTGTGCTCGCCCTCGGGCACGGCAACGCCCTGCATCAGGTAATTTGCCCGCAGCAGCGGCGCCGGCTCGCCGTCGAGAAGTACCCTCCACCCCGGGTAGTGCCGCTGATTGTGGATCACCACGCCCGTCCCGCGCATTCGGATGCGCGCCCGCGCCCAGTCCGGGCCTGCTTCCCAGGCGAGAACCTCGCCGCTGAAGTTGCGAAACTCCGGCGCACCCTCGATAGCACTCCAGCGCGCCTCTAGCAGCGTGCGAAACGCCTCGCGCCCGCCGGCAACGCTTCGCGCCTGATCCGGGATCCAGATCTGCGGCCGTGCGTCCTCCACGGCATAGACCCGGACCGGCTGCTTCGAGTTGCCTGTCTTCACGGCCATCTCCTCGCGCAGCCCCGGAATCGCAAGCAGGTAGGGCGTCACCACGTGGGTGACGCCCAGCAGCGCCAGGGTACGCGGGAAGCTCTCCAGGATCGTGGAGGTCCGGCCCAGCGTGTTCCGGTCATCGCAGAGGAGCGCGTAGGTCGCGGTGCCGCGGCGCGTGTCGAGGCCGCCGAAGAAGTTGAAGCAGCTCAGGCCGTAGAAGGCGCCGGTGTTGGGCGCCAGGACCTCCTTCTGCTCCAGGTAGGGCCCCAGGTCGCCTTTCCAGCCGCGCGCGCGCCGCGTCGCTTCCAGCTGCACGCCGGCATAGCCGAAGGCGTAGTAGCGGGCCGATGGGGACGCGACCGTCTGGAGGAAACGCGCGCTCTTCGGGGGCGTCAGCCAGGCGGCGGCATCAGCGAAGCGGTGGAACCGCGCCGCGTAGATCCACAGGTCAACGAAGCTGATGGCAAAGAGCATTCCCGCCAGCACCGCCCACCGTCTCCGGGAATCCCGGCCCGGCGCCGCCAGCAGGCGCGCGCGCAGTTGATCCAGGCCATACGCGGCCAGAAGCGCCAGGGAGAGGCAGGCAATCACCATGAACCGACTTGGGAAGCGGAAATAGCTCATCCCGGGAAGCACGTGCCACACAACCCGGAAGAAAGGCGTGTGCCGGCCCAGCACGATGAGCAGCGAGAAGAGCAGCAAGAAGACGAAGAAGCGGATGGGGCCCTTCCGTCGTAATCCATAAGCGGCCGCGTAGAGCGCGAGGAACAGGGGAATCAGCCCAACGTAGCCGTTGTCCCAGAAATGCCCGCGCTCCGAAAACCCCATCTCGCCCCCGGTGGCCGGATTCCCATGGACGTAAGGAGCCACGAATGTGAGCAGATTCGCGGGCGGGAAGCTGAACTCTGTGGCCCTTTCAAAAGAGATGCCCCCGGAGCGCCCCGATTGCCGCGTCAACTCCACGCCAGGCAGCCAGTGCGCCGCCGAGAGCCCCAGCGCCACCGCCAGCACGACCAGGGCGCCGCCAACCCCGTTGACCACCTTCCCGGCCGGCCCGCCGGGGGCCCCCCGGTCCTCGCCCCACCCCAGCTCCCAGATCGCCAGAAACGCGGCGGCGAGCGCAGAGTAGTAGACGATTTGCGGGTAGCCTGTGGTGATCTGGATGGCCAGCACCACCCCGGCACCGATCCAACTCGCGGGCGTCGCCGCGCGCGCACCCCGCCGGACGCACAGCAGCAGCAGGGGGATCCACGCCGCCGCCTGCGCACTGTGCAGCGTCGCCACGTGCAACACGAAGAAGCCGGACCAGGCGTAGGCGAGCCCCCCCAGCAACGAGGCCGCGCGCGAGCGCCCCAGGTCGCGGCAGAGCCAATACTGGCACGCGGCAGCGGTGAGCACGGCGAGGATGACGTTGACGTTGTAGGCGGTCACGGGCGGCAGCAGCCGGTAGAGAAGGAGGTGGGGCGGGTAGAGAACCCCCGCCTCGCCGAGCGCCAGCAGCGGATAGCCGCCGCCGATGCGGTCGGTCCAGACGGGGAGCCGGCCCTCGCGCAGTGCCTCGGCCAGGAGAAAGGCAAACGGCATATTGACATGCCACTGGTCGCAGAGGGGAGTGAGCGATGTGATCAGCACCTGCCCTGCGAGAAGCGGCAGGAAGCGCGCGGTGCCAATTGTCAATAGGGCCACCGCAATCACCACGCGAAGGCGCCGCCGTTCGGGGGGCTTTCTCACCCCCTGATCCTCATCAGTTGTTCCGTAAGCAGGCATATGCTATAATCGGCGCATGCAGACCGCGAAGGATGCCGTCACACAGCCGCCAAGTCTTCCGCAGACCCTTCCCGAGGGCGCACGACAGCAGAGCTTGCCAGGGCGCTACGTCCCCTGGGCAGGGCTGCTCTTTCTCTGCGCCTTCGCCTTCTATATCGCCACCCTGGCCCCTGGGCTCATGCCCGGCGACACCGGCGATATGGTCATCGCCGCCGCATCCCTGCGCGAGGCGCATCCCCCGGGCTACCCTCTCTATGCCATGATTGGCAAGCTGTTTGTCGCCTTGCCCATCGGCGATATCCCCTATCGCGCCAACCTGATGGCCGCCTTCCTCGGCGGTCTCTCCGTCGCGCTTGTCTTCCTCGCCCTCCTCCTTCTCACGCGGCGCCCCCTGGCATCCCTTGCCGGCGCGCTGCTCTTTGCCTTCAACTACCTCTTCTGGACCTACTTCACCCTGGCGGAGACCTTCTGCCTCAACAACTTCACCCTGGCGCTCACCGCCTTCCTCGCCCTCCTGTGGCGAGAGCGCCACCGCCAGGAGCCCGGCGGGAGAGCATCCCGGCGTCTCCTGGTCCTCCTCGCCTTCGTCGCGGGGGTCTCGATGGGCAACCACCACACGATGGTGCTCACCTATCCTGGGTTGTTCCTCTTTGTCGCCGTGGTCGACCGGAGCGTTCTGCGCCCTGCCCGGCTGGCGGCGCTGGCGGGATGGTTTGCCTTCGGCCTGGCGCTTGTCTATGCCTACCTGCCCATCGCGGCGCTGGTGCACCACGACCACCACTGGGAAGACTCGAGCACGCTCTCGGGCTTGCTGCGGCTTTTCCTCCGCGCCAAGTATGGCACCTTCCAACTGGCGCCTGGTGACGGCAAGCCGGTCACGCCACCCGAGCAGGCAGCCAGTTACTTCGGGGCGCTGGCCACACAGTACCTCTGGCCTGGGTTTGTGCTTGCCCTCGTCGGCCTGGCCGCGCTGTGGAAGCGAGACCGCGCTGCCCTGCTCCACTCGGGCGGGGGATTCCTCTTCGGCGTCCTCTTCGTTCTGACCGCCAACATCGATCCCCGGCCCACCGCTTACGACGCGGCAACGCTCGAGCGCTTCTACCAGCTTCCGAATTTCTTCTTCCTCCTGTGGACCGGCGCCGGACTGGGTGTCGCCGAGCGCTGGCTGGAGGGCATCTGCGCGGATATCTCTTCCCGCGCCCCCATTGGCAAAGCCATCCCGGCCATCCTGCTCCTCGCGCTACCGGCCGCCCTCCTTGCGGTCAACTACGGCAAGGCGAATCTTCGCGGCAACTTGCTCTACCCGCGCTTCATGACCAACATCTTCGATTCCCTGCCGAAAAACGCCGTGTTCTTTGTCTGGAGCGATACCGTGGGCATGGGCGCCGACTACCTCACAGATATTGAGAAGCGCCGGCCAGACGTGGCGGTGATCAAGGTGGGCATCCTGGGCGCGGAGCCGTACCGATCCACGGTACGCAGAAAGTATCCCCACCTTCGCTGGCCCGATCTCGCCCCCGACGCGCCCTTTAGCATGGGTCGCTTCATCCAGCACAACATTGACCGCTACCGCATCTTCCTGGATGGCCTCCCGATGAAGCTCACCTTCCCGGTCATCCGCTACGGGCTGATCTACGAGGTCCGACCCCAAGGCAACGTGCCAAGCGCAGCCGAGGTGCTGGATTTGAACGAAGAGCTCTGGAAGCGGTTTGACCTGCGCCAGGTGGATACGAGCCTCTACCCCGCCAACTCGATGTGCTACTCCGTCGTGGTCTTCTACTACCTCTATCACCGCTTCACTATGGCGAGTGAGTGCAACTACTTCGGGCGGTATGATGCCGCGCTGCGCCACCTGGAAGCCTGCTCTCAGATGGACCCGAAAGGCTACGTGGCGCGCTCCGCCCCCTGGCAGCGGCAAAAGGCGGTCGCCCACATCGGCCTCAACCAGCTGGATCAGGCCGTGACGCACCTCGATCTCGCCCGCAAGGAGGACCCATCGGACGCCGAGACCTACCGGCTCCTCTCACTGGCCTACCAAAAGAAGGGCGATCAGGCACAAGCCGACTATTACCTCGACGAGTATGAGATCCGGCGCCGCGCCGAGGAGCAAGAGCCCCGCAAGGAGGGCCAGACGCCGTGATCACAACGTCTCGATCAGCAGATTGTCGATCAGCCGGGTCTTGCCAATGAAGACGGCCAGGGAGAGAAACGCCGGCGCGGTGATGGTCTCCTGCTCGCGAAGCGTCTCAGGGTCGGCAATGCTCAGGTACTCCAGGCGGGCTAGCGGCTCCTGGGCAATCAGCTCTTGCATCGCGGTACGCACACGCTGCGCGTTGCGCTCGCCGCTCTCGATCCGCTCCCGGCCTAGCCGCAGGGCGCGGATGAGAACCGTCGCCGCCTGGCGCTCTTGCGGGTTGAGATAGGAGTTGCGGCTGCTCATCGCCAGGCCGTCCTCTTCGCGCACCGTGGGCACGGCCACAACCTCAATCGGATAGCTGAGGTCGCGAACCATGCGCCGGATCACGAGGAGCTGCTGGTAATCTTTCTGCCCGAAGTAAGCGCGGTCCGGCTGCACAATGTTGAAGAGCTTGGCGACGACAGTGGCCACGCCCCGGAAGTGCCCGGGGCGCGCGGCTCCCTCCAGGCGATCGGTGATCCGCGCTACGTCGACCTGGGCCAACATCTCCTGCGGGTACATCTCCTCGACCGACGGGGCAAAGATGAAATCAACGCCCGCTTCCCTGGCAAGTTCCGCATCGCGCGCCAGATCGCGAGGATAACGCTGGTAGTCCTCCTTCGGTCCGAACTGCAGCGGATTCACGAAGATGCTCGCCACGACGACGTCGTTCTCCTCGCGCGCGCGCTGCATCAAGGTGAGGTGCCCGGCGTGCAGGTAGCCCATCGTGGGCACAAAGCCGATGCTCCGGCCCTCACGCCGTGCCGGAGCCAGGAGTGACCTCAGCTCCTCAATCCGTTCCGTCACGCTCATCTGCCAATGCCTTTCGCAACTCCTCATCGCTCATGGTGGTGGCATTCTCAGGGCCCGGGAAACTCCCCGCGCGCACCTCGGCGGCGTACGCCTCAAACGCCTCGCGGATCAGTCTGCTCAGATCCAGGAACGGACGCGCGTGCCTGGGCAACCGCTCGGAAAGCCCCAGGAGATCCGTCACCACCTGTACCTGCCCATCACACCCGGCGCCCGCGCCAATCCCAATCGTCGGGATGGAGAGACGGGCGGTGATCGCCTCGGCCAGGGGAGCCGGCACGGCTTCCAGAACCACCGCGAAAGCACCCGCGTCCTGGAGCGCCACCGCATCGCGGAGCACCTGGCGCGCTGCCTCCGCCGTCTTCCCCTGCACCCGGAAGCCGCCCATCTGATGCACCGATTGCGGCATCAAACCCACGTGCCCGACGACAGGTATCCCGGAACTGACCATCCGGTGGACCAGGGGCGCGACCGCCTCTCCCCCCTCCAGCTTGACGGCGCGCGCTCCCCCCTCTTTCAGCATCCGGCCAGCATTCAAGATCGCGTCGTCCGCGCTCGCCTGGTACGAGAGAAACGGGAGATCCCCCACCACCAACGCGCGTCGTGCTCCACGGGCAACCGCCCGGGTGTGATGCAGCATCTCCTCCATCGTCACCGGTAGCGTGCTCTCATAGCCCAGGGCCACCATCGCCAGGGAGTCGCCCACCAGGATCAGGTCAACACCGGCCTCGTCCGCGAGCCGCGCCGTCGGAGTGTCGTAGGCGGTCACCATCACCACCTTCTCACCCCGCGCCTTCATCTCCACCACGCGGGGCACCGTCACACGCGGTCGCTGTTCCGTCGCGCTCATCAAACTACGATTCCCTTCAGCTACCAGGCATCCCGGAAGTGCCCGCCAGCCAGGCACCCCAGGACCATGCACGGGAAGATGATGTTCCCTCCTAGCAGCAGCGTCTCTCCTCCGGCCGGTCCAGCCACGGCAAAGAGGAGAAGCAAGATACACGATATCCCCAACAGATGTATCATGGGCCGAGGAAGCCTTCTTCCTGCAACCCCAAGGAGGAGAGCCACCAGCACCACCACGGGATAGCAGAGGATGCTGGCCGGCAGGAGCACCGCTCCCAGAGAAAGCGACCGCCGGCCTCGTCGCCACACCGGCGCGCGCAGCTCGCCCTCCGGGCGCTCCACGAGGCGCATCGAGGTCGCCAGGAAACCAACCAGAAGCGCCGAGCCGATCATCCCGACCAGGAGGTTGTCGGTCCACCCGCTCATCCATCCGCCCTCGGCCACGGGCGAGCCGGGGTAGACCACAGGAAGCAGGTAGAGCCCCAGCACCAGAAGCCATCCCCCGAGGGCGAGCGGGGGCATGGAGCGCGCCAGGGCGAGCGCCCGTGCTCCCCAGGTGTAGCGCTCCGCGCTTTGGCCCTTCCGCGCGGCCTGGCTCAGCTCTACTGCCCGGCGGTACCGGCGAAGTGCCTCCTCGAAACGTCCCTGCACCCGGCAGATGTCACCGAGCAAGGCATGCGCGCCCGCGTTCTGGCGGTCGTGGCGCAGGATCTCGTGACACGCGGCCTGCGCCGCGCTGATGCGCCCCGCCGCGAAATCCAGGCGCGCCGTGTGGAGCATCTGCCCCAGGTCTGGAGGCGGCTCTGGACGAGGGGGCGGTGGTTGCGGCGTAGCACGGCGCGGGCCGGAGCGTGGCGGCGGCGCCTGAGCGGAGGCGCGCGCGCCAGAAGCCTGGCCCGCATCCCGAGACTGCCGATGGGCTCGCAGCGCCAATTCGCGATCATACGCCTCGCGCTTCCGCCGGTCGATCAGGACCTCGTAAGCGGCCGTTATCTCCACGAAGGTCCGGTGCGCGGCGCTGGCATCAGAGGCACTGGCGACGTCCGGGTGATACCGCTTCGCCAGGAGTCGGTAGCGCTGCCGGATCTCCTCTGAAGTCGCGCCTGGCCCCACTCCAAGGATCTCGTAATGGGTGCGCTCAGATGGCATCCCGGCCTCCACCTCCCAAGAGGCCAACTCATTATAGCACGGCAGAACCGTTCACGAAAGGGGATCGCGCGGGCGGTCCTCACGACCATACGCCTGCCCGCCGCGTTTGCCCAGAGCGGCACCCGGGTAAATGCCGTCCGGACCTTGCGGGATGCCGAGACCCCGGCTCACCCGGCGAGAGTCTGAAAAGGGGTGACACGAATGCAAAGCACGAGAGCGATATGGGTGGCCGTCGGGGTGATGGCCGTGGCGCTGGCTGTCGGCACGCCGGCGCATGCGCAGGTCACCCTCAACGGCCGGCAGACCAACTTCGCGGCCAGAGTGTTTACCATAGGCAACTTCCTGATGGTGCCGCTGAATGAGACGTTGACATCGCTGGGAGCTGGACCCGCGGTTTGGGATCCGGATCGAGGCCGAGCTCGCTTCACCTTCCAGGGCTCCGAGGTGCTCATCCGCGCCGGGAGCGGCTATGCCATTGTCGATGGCCAGGCCGTGGTGATGGGCGTGCCCGCTGTCGTCCGCCAGAACCGGCTTTTCATCCCGCTCAGCTTCATGCGCGAGCAGTTCGGCGTGTCGGTGGATGTGCCCGCGGCGGTTGCAGGATCTGAGGCACGTGCGCGCGTGCTGGGGTTCCGCGGTGGCCCGCAAACCCCGAACCCGGGCGCCATCGCCATCGGCGGCACGCCGATCCTCGAATTGAGCACGACAGGGGATGCCGATACGCTGAATGCACGCGCGATCCTGGTCACCGAGCGCATGACAACCGGCCTCCAGCGGGCGATGCAGCTCGACAACGGCGGCTTCAACCCCAACCGGGTCACTCTGCGCATGGTCGATGGAACGCCGGTCATCTTCATCGCGGATGTTCCGGTCATCAGCGTGACAGAGGAGGACGCGGCGGCGCATCAGAGCACGCCCAGGCGGCTTGCCTTTACCTGGTTGCGCCAGATTCGCAGCCGCCTCAACTCGATCTTCCCCGCCTCTTGAGGCGGGCACAGCCTGAAAGACAGCACTGAGCGACAGGCGCAGGCGTCAGGATGCCGGCGATAGCATCCTGACGCCCGCGCGCTCCGGCCGGCTCGCATCCCATCTCGCTGGTCGGGGGTTCAGGCACCGGACCGCCCCAGGATCTCGACCTTGCCCCGGGTGCCATCCACCACGACGCGCGTGCCCTCGGCGATGCGCGTGATCGCATCCGAGATTTCGGAGACCGCGGGAACACCGCACTCACGGGCCAGGAGCCCGGCTTGCGAGAGCAGCCCCCCTCCCTCCAGAATCACGCCCCCCGCCCGCTGGAGGAGGGGCGCCCACGCCATTCCGATGCGCGACGCCACGACGATCTCTCCCGGCTGCAGATTCCAGCCCTCCGCCGGGCTGCGCAGGATGCGCGCGCGTCCCGTCGCCCGTCCACCGGATATCCCCAGGCCGGCGAGCGAGGCACTGCCTGCCTGGTCCTCGGCGAAGCGGGCCCCAGCGCCCTGTTCGGACGAGAGCTCACGCCGGCGCCTGGCCACCACGGCGCGCATGTCTCCCTTCGGATCTTCACCCAACAGGAAGGCGCGCAATTCGGAAGCATTCAGGAGGAAGACATCTTCGGCGGCCTCGAGGGCCTGGCGGTTCGCGAGGCGCGATCCGGCCTCCAGGCAGAGGCGGCGTTCCAGGGCTACTTGCCGGGCCAGAAGAGCGTGCGCGGCCTCCTGCAGGTGCACGCCATGCAGGAGGGAGCCGATCAGCCGCCGGCACCGATACTGCTCCCACAGGCTCAGGTGTCGCTTCGCCTGGGCCCAGGCCACGCGGGCGCGCGGGCGCGCTCCCTGCATGGCCGGCAGGTCTGCCGTCAGGTAACTCGCCGCGACCCGCAGCGGGTAACGGCAATCCTCCGACCAACGCGGCTCCGAGAGCTCCATATCGACGAGCGAATGATGCCCGAAGCGTTGGAGAAACCGCCGGAGAAGCGGCTCCGCGCGTGTGCCGGCAAACCGTGCAAGCCACGCCTCCGAGGCTCCCGTGTCGCTATCGCCGGACGATGCGATCTGCTCGAGGGCCTCGCGCGCCTGAGACTCTTCGGCCGCCTGCCTGGCCAGCCGGCGCAACAGCTCGGCGGCGCGCACCCCGAGGGCACTCCCCTCGCGGGCAAGCACCTCTCCCAGGAGCGCAGGCGAGTAGTCCGGCCCCATCCGCCGGGCGAGTGTCTCCTCCAGGCGAAAGAGTGCGGATGCCGACCGACAGATCGCCCGGATCACCTCGGGCAGGTAGCCGAGGGCCGTCTCGGCGTTGGCAACACTGGCATCCAGCAGGTCCAGATCGCTAAGGCTCTGCAGGGAGCGGCGCTCCAGATCTGCCAACCGGCGTGCCGCGAGAAGGAGACGCGGCTTCCCCCTGCTCGCGGCCTGCCGGCAGGCGATTGAGAAGCCGAGCCGGCGCCACCGCCGGCGCATCAGCTGCCACCCGCTGCAGGCCGGCAGTGCGTCCGCTGGCAACCCGGCCTCGCGGCAACCCAGGAGGCGCGCCGTCGCTTCCGGGGCAAGTCCCCACTGCTCCCATGCGAGCCATTGCAGTGCCGAGACCTCCAGATGCGGCCGGCCCTCCTGGCGGCTGAGGAGGGGCCCGTTACCCCATGCCTCCGCCGGCCGGGCGCCTAACACGCGCTGCAGGGCCTGCTCCGAGAGGAGGCAGGTGAGCGACCAGGTGAGCGGAGTGGATGAGACCGGTAGCGCCGCGACAAGAGCGGCAGGCGACCACACGCGCGTGCCCCAGGGCGGAGGATTCGGGGCTGCCGCCAGGGGATCTGCTGCATCGGTTTCGGGCATGCCACCCCGCCGGAGTGGCCGCGCCTGCAGGAGGGAGACATCATCCCCCACCCGAGCCCATTCGATCGCCTGCGGGGCTCCGAGGGCCTGCTCGATCCGGCGGCACGTCTCGGCAATCGCCGTCGCCTGTTCGAGGGTCAGTGAGGCGAGCCGTCGCTGGTCGTGCGTGGTGCTCTGCCAGGTGATGCCTCCCACGGCCCTTGGCCGGGCGATCTGTAGCTTGGAACCCACCTCGCTCCCGGCAAGGGTGAGGAGATCGCCTTCCGGCCGGAAGAGAAAGCGATCCGGCTCCGCTTTCCCGGCAGAGACGGCTTCGCCCAGGCCCCAAGCCGAGCGGATCTCCACCCGCTCCTCTCCCGTCTCCGGATCGCGCGTAAACGCCACCCCGCCCGCGTCCGCGGGTACGAACCGCTGGATAATCACCGCCATGGAGAGGTCGTCCTCGCGGATCCCGGCGCGTCTCCGATAGGCGACCGCTCGCGGGAGCCATAGGCTGGCCCAGCAGGCACGCACGGCCTTGTCCACGGCATCCAACCCGAGGAGGTTCAGCGCCGCCGGATGGACGCGCTCGAACTCCGCATCCGTCTCACCCTCGCACGCGACCGAGGGGCGCACCACGGCCGGCAGCCCCAAGATGCCGCATTGGGCCAGGGCGCTCATGATAGCAGAGCGCACCGACTCCGGGAGGGATGTTCGCAAACAGGCGAGGCGGATCCGGTCCAGTTCGAAGAGGGCGCTCTCTCGGAAGGGATCGCCATGGCGCTCGGCAAAGCGCCGGATAGCGCGATCGATTCCTGCGGCACGGCGGAAGTCGTGATACGCGGATGCGCTTAGCACGAAGCCCCCGGGAACGCGAAACCCTGCCGATGCCAGCCGCCCCAAGAGAACGGCCTTGGCCCCGGCACTCTCCGGAGCCTGCACGGCCTCACGGTAAGAGAGCGTATAGCTGCCCGTCACCAATTCGCCACGGTGCCTTCCCGCCGAACTCGTCGCTCGCTCATCATGGCGCCTCCGCAGCGATCATACCCCTAAAGGGCCCCAAGCACACCCCAGGTTGCCACTGGCGTTGGTGCATGGGAGGCGCAAGGCAGAGAGATCGCCCATGCGGAGAAAGCACCCACGTTGGGGAGAGGCGGCGGCGAGGCTTGGGAGATGGGATCGGGCAGAGAGACGCAATATCGGGGGAAGGGCCGGGCATTGGAGGGTGGCCGGAGCGGCTCCTTCGAGCCGGCCTATGGCCTGAAAGAGCGCGGGAAGGGCAAGCCGGCCCCAGGAGCCGGCTTGCCCGGTGAGATGAGGCTACTTATCCTGAAGCGCCGCGATCCCGGGGAGAACCTTCCCCTCAAGGAACTCCAGCGACGCACCGCCGCCGGTGGAGACGTGAGAGACCTGATCGGCCATGCCCAGCTCCTCCAGGGCCGCCACAGAATCGCCACCGCCCACGACGGTCAGCGCCTGCGACTCGGCCATTGCCCGTGCGACCTCGCGCGTGCCGCCAGCGAAGGGATCGATCTCGAAGATCCCCATCGGGCCGTTCCAGACCACGGTCTTGGCACCCCGGATCACCTCGGCGAAGCGCTTCGCGCTCTCTGGACCGATATCGACCGCCTTCCACCCGGCCGGGATCTCGCCCGCGGGCACGACACGGGTTTGCGCGTTGGCATCGATGGCATCCGCAGCGAGCGCATCGACGGGCAGCTCCAGGCGAACGCCCCGCTCCTTCGCCTTGGCGAGCATCTCGGTAGCCACGCCCAGGCTGGCCTCATCGAGGAGGGTGTCGCCGATCTCGCCGCCCTGCGCCTTGACGAAGGTGAACGCCATCGCCCCGCCGATGAGGAGGGCATCCACCTTGGGCAGGAGGTTCTCGATGACGCCGATCTTGTCTTTCACCTTGGCGCCGCCCAGAATGGCGACGAAGGGGCGCTCCGGGCTCTCCAACACGCGCCCGAGGTAATCGATCTCCTTCTCCATCAGGAAGCCGGCCACACCCGGCAGGAGGTGGGCCACGCCCTCGGTGGACGCATGCGCGCGGTGCGCGGTGCCAAAAGCATCATTCACGTAGAGATCGGCGAGCGAGGCAAGGGCGCGCGCGAACTCCGGATCGTTCTTCTCCTCCTCCTTATAGAAGCGGACGTTCTCCAGGAGGAGCACATCGCCATCCTGCAGCTTCGCCGCCTGCTCCTGGACTTCGGGCCCGATGGAATCGTTCGCCTTCTGCACGGGCCGGCCGAGCAGCTCCTGGAGGCGCGCGGCGACCGGATCGAGGCGCAGCTTGTCATCGGCGCCCTTTGGCCGCCCCAAGTGGGAGACGAGGATGGTGCGGGCGCCGTGGTCCACCAGGTACTGGATAGTCGGGAGCGCGGCGCGGATGCGCGTGTCGTCGGTGATCTGGCCGCTCTCATCCTGAGGCACGTTGAAGTCCACGCGTACCAGCACGCGCTTCCCGGCTACATCCACGTCCCTCACCGTCTTCTTGTTCATCAGACCCTCCTCACGCTAGGCATCACAAGAGAATAACGCAACCATCGGTGCGGGGCCTGCGCCGTTGGGGTGCCCCCACCCCGCGGGCGGCAATCAACCGCATGGAGACCACGCGCCGACACTCGTCATTATAACGGGCAGGCGGAGGCGCGTCAAGGGAGCTTCCACCGGCGCCGGGTGGCCGCGCGGTGACTTATCGCCGCGCGCTCCGGGTGGGGCAGTTGTTCACGCCCACGCGTTGCTCCCCCATGACGGGCAATGAAAAACCCCGGGGGGCGGTGCTCCCCCGGGGCTGGCATAGTAGCCGAGACCTACCTAGCGCTCACTCCTCGGCGAAGAGTGCGTCCACGAAGGCCTTCGGATCGAACGGCTCCATGTCTTCGAGTTGCTCGCCGGTGCCGATGAGGATGATCGGGATCTTCAGCTCGTCCTGAATCGTCAGGATGTTGCCTCCCTTGGCCGTGCCATCCAGCTTGGACAGCACGATCCCCGTCACGGCAACGGCATCCTTGAAGGTACGCGCCTGCGAGACGGCGTTCTGGCCGGTGGTCGCGTCCAGGACAAGCAGCGTCTCATCAGGCGGCCGGCCTAGCTCGCGCTCGATCACGCGATGGATCTTGCGCAGCTCCTCCATCAGGTTCGCCTTGGTGTGCAGGCGCCCCGCCGTATCCACCAGGACGACATCGACGTGCCGGGCGCGTGCCGCCTGGATCGCGTCGTAGACCACGGCGGCGGGATCGGATCCTTCCTTCTGGCGGATCACATCCACGCCGACGCGCTGCCCCCAAATCTCCAGCTGGTCGATGGCAGCCGCGCGGAAGGTATCCGCGGCGGCGAGAAGAACGCGCTTCCGCTGCCGCTTCAGCATGTGCGCCGTCTTGGCAATGCTGGTCGTCTTCCCGACACCGTTCACGCCAACGAAGGTGTAGACGGCGGGAGGTGACGGCGCCTGGTTGAGGGGCCGGTGGCCTTCCATCAGGAGGGTCACCAGCTCCCGCTTGAGCTGCTCTCGCACCTCGTCGGCGTCGCGAATCCGGTCGCGACGCACGGCCTCGCGCAACTCGCCGACGATGCGGACCGCGGTGTGGATGCTCACATCCGCGCACACCAACAGTTCCTCTAGGTCGTCGAACAACTCGTCATCGATGCTGCGTCGCCGAGACGCGAGCAGGTCATCGATCTTCCGGAAAAGCCCTCGGAACATCAGGGTATTGTTACCTTTCGCTTCTCTACCACGTGGTTACCGGCGGCGTCCACCGCGCGGATCTCGATGGTGTGCTCGCCCGCGTCCAGCGCGGTCGTCTTCACCCGGAAGCGCTCGGTTTCCGAGTCGAAGATACCATCCTCGGCTTCAGCCGACGCCCATTCCTCCGCATCGATGCGGTAATCGACGCCTGCCAGGGGCACGCCGGCGGTCGCGGTGCCGGCGAGGTGGATGCAACCAGCCTCATCCGCTGCAGGATCGCCCTGGAGCGCGAGCTTCGGCGGCGTGTTCGAGATGAGGATCGGACCGATGATCTCCTCGACACTCGCGGGATCCGCCGGGTTGCTCAGGCGGTCGCTGGCCACGATCTTCACCAGGTAGCGGCCATCGGGCACTTCCGTGGTGTCCCAGGTGAAGCTCGTCTCCTTCAAGGAGGGATCCTGACGCTTGGGAGCACCGGGCGCGGGGGCATTCGACGAATTCGCCGGTGCGGGGCTCATCGCCGCCGCAGGCGCCTTCGTGGCCCCTCCCTTGCCACCGGCGGCAGGCGGGGCCGCCGGCGCCTTGGCGCTTGGTGCCGCCCCGTTCCCGGCGGGGCCGTTCTCAGGCGTGCCGGCAGGCGCCTCCTTCACGATGCGGTTCAGCCGCGTCCAGGACGCCCCCTCGTCCCCCGAGTAGTAAACGTCGTAGAGGAGCGTATCCTTGTCCGGGTCCGTCCCGCTCCAACGGATCGTCTGCTTCCTGGACCATACATCGCCGCTCTTGGGCGCCTGCACCGTCAGCTTCGGCTTCTGGTTGTGCGCCAGATAGACGACCGCCACCTCGGAAAGCACCGGCTGCACGGACGGATCCTCGCTCGTGAGGATCGCCCGGTACTGGAAGTAGCGTCCGGGCGGGCTGGCCACCGTCGCGCCGGAGCGCGTCTGCTCTGCGGACCAGGGGCTCCAGGTGGCGTCTGGCTCGCCCGAGTTCCCGGTGCGTGTCTGCAGCACCACGCGCGTTCCAGCCGGCACGCGCGCCTGCCAAGTGAGCCGGCCCCACCGAGCCACCGAGCCCGCGTCACGCACGGCAGACTCGAGCACGCCACGCCGCGGCGAACCGGCCGCCAGCCGGTAGACATCGCCGGTGGCGCTTCCCACGGCGACCCGGCCGGCCTCATCGGTCGCAAGCGCCAGGAAGCGGGGAGCCACCGGGGGCTGGATCTTCTCCACCACTGGGCGCTCGGGAGAGCCGCTCACACGGTAGATGGTATCGCCCGCAGCAGCCCACAGAGCGCCCCGGCCATCCGCAGCTATGGCATTGATCCCGGCAGACGACTTCTCGTGCAACAGCGTCGCGCGCCCGTCAGGCTCAACGCGGTAGAGCGCGCCTCGTGGCGAGGTGCCCACATAGAGCTGTCCCGTGGGATCTACTGTAATCAGCGACGCGGTGGTGCCCTGCCCAGGATCGAACAGCGTGCTCACCTTCCTATCGTCGGTGATTCGGTAGACCACAGCGCCCATTCCGCCGCTGGCGTACAGGTTGGCCCCTGATACCGCGAGCGAGACCACGTACGGATCGGGAATGCGCGCCAGGAGTTCGCCCTTGCCATCGGGAGTGATGCGGTAGACCCCACCGTGCGGCGACGTGCCGGCATACAGATTGCCTTGCGCGTCCACCGCAAGCGAGAGGATGTACTGCTCAGGGCTGCGCCAGAAGAGCTCGCTCTTGCCCTCCGGCGTCAGGCGATAGAGTGAGCCGCGCGGCGCGGTTCCCGCGTAGAGATTGCCTGCCGCATCCTGCGCCAGGGCAAGCACCTGCAGCTCGCCTGTCTTCAGTACGGGGGTTGCGCTCTCACCCGCGATCCGATAGACGACGCCCCGATCTCCCGTTCCGGCATAGAGGGCATCCTTTGCCGCTAGGAGAGACCACACGTAGGTGGCATCCAGGGAGCACACCTTCTGGATGGAGGGCGCGAGCGTCACCTCGCCCCGGGTCGAGACGGCCACGCCGTCCAGCTGCCCGCGCTCGAACGCCTCGGCGCTCTCCTGCCGCCACACCATTGGCGAACGCCCGGCGGCCTTCACCGGTGCCGAGGCATCAACCTCCGGCTTCTTTGCCTCCTCCTTCTTCCCGTCTGCCCCGCTCTTCTGCTCCTGCTTGCTCTCTGCAGCGGCCTCACCCGCGGGGGTCGGCGGCAGCTTGGCCTCGCCGTTGGGGCTTACTGCCCCACTCTGGACGACTGCGAAGCGCACCATCGACGCAGGCCGCGAGAGAGCAGGCGCGCCAGTGACGCCGTTGCGCAAGATGCCCGCGTCAGGCTCATCCAGATCAAATGCCGGCTGGACTCCGCCCGGCGCCGGCGAGGGCGTCGGCTTCGGCTGCTGTGGCTGCGGCACTGGTGGCGCCGAGGGCGTCCCGCCCTTCTCTGAGTAGCTCTTGCGCTCAATCGTCAGCGAGACGGCGGCCATGCCAGAGATGACCCAAGGCGTCACATCGCTCGCCTTCACCTCGTCGTTCTGGAGCCGGACACCGCTGTTGCGCGGATTGCGCAACACATCCAGGAGGGTGGGCGGCACGGCGCTCATCTTCTGGCCGTCGATGTTCGCCGTAAAGGAGGGCAGCGAAAGCGTCGCCACCAGCTCGTCATTCCGCTCCTTCTCTACATAGTGCTGCACCATCTGCCGCAGGCTCGTTGAAGGCGGCAGCGGCGACGGCGCCGTTCGCATCATGGCGCCCCCCGCCCCTGCCTGTGCTGCCATCGGGAGACCGGAGGCCGATCCGCCATGGACGCGCAGAGTGACGCGCCCGTTGGGAGCGTACTCGGGGATCCGCACCGAAAGCGTGCGCTTGACGGGTTCCCGTTCCCAGGGCCGCAGAGTCACATCCACCTGCACCGTATCGCCCGGCTGGTACTTCTCGCGGTCAACAACCGCGCGCTCGATCACGGCGGTCCTGCGGGAGTTGTCGATGTTGACATCGATCTGCACGCCGCGGATCCCCACGCGCTCCCAGGGGTTGTTGTTGAGCATCCCCAGGGCCATGAGCAGATCCCCCAGAGCGGCGGCATCGATGCCAAGCGCATCATAGTAGAGATTCTCGCGCTCGATGGTACCCAGCCTATCGGTGGTGATGCGCGTGCGCACGCGCGCGGTCGCGTCTCCCGGAACGCTGCGGATACGGAAGATCGCCTCGTTCGCCACCATCGCGATGAGCTGAGGCGTGAGGAAGCGGTTATCGATCACGCGTGCGCGGATCGTCTTGCGCCGCTGCGCGCCGTAATCCTTGATGGTCGCCTCCAACGGAATCAGATCCGACTGCTGTCCGATGTGGGCACTGATTCCCCAGGGGCGATCCTGGCGCACGCTCCCCACGATCTTCACGGGAGAGGCGATCTTGAAGGAACGCTGAATGCTCGGAAAGACGTCATGCACCCAGGCGGTTGTCAGGGGGAGATCTACGGCGCCCATCTGCATGAAGGGATGCCCGAAGGCGAGAATCTGGTTGCCCTTGCGGTAGGTGACGGTACCCACGGCGGTCATGTCGATATCGCCGACCACCAGCGAGGCACCCGCCGCCGAGCCGGGCACCAACGGGATCGGCTTGTCATACTTCATGGCGCCAGGACCCGATACCGGCTCCACGCCAAAGGGTGCGAACGTCTCGGCCAGGCGCTCCAGGCTGCGCGAGCTAACACCCGACACCATGGCCGGGGTTGCGATGGGTGCCATCTCCAGCGTGCCCGGGCGCGGCCGGCGCGCTTTCTCGACATGATACGGCTGGGCACGAAACGCGATCCGCTCGTAGGTGCGGTCGCCGATGCGCACCGGGCTCTCCAGCTCGCGCTCGCCCGGTCCCAGCGGGGAGGTCAGCAAGCCAGGCGCAGTGGCGTGGCGCTCGCTGGCCCAGGAAGGCTTATCCGGAAGCGCCGGATCGAGTGCTTCCAGCATATCCTCGATCGGCGTGAGCATCGCGATCGGCTCGCGCGGGAAAGTCTGACCATAGGCGACGGCGCCTACCAGCCGGCCATTGATGTAGACCGGGCTGCCGCTCATTCCGCCGATGATGTTCGCCTCGCGCTTGACAATCGGCCCGCCATCCATGCGCACCAGGATGAGGGGCCGGCCCAGGTTCTCCTTTGGCAGCACCCCGAGCACGGTCACATCGAAAGGCTCGATCTTGACGCCCTGGAACACCGTGCGTCCAACGCCCTTCATGCCGGGACGCACCTCTTCCACCCGCATGATCTCTTTTGGATCGATTTTGATCGCGGCGGTTGCCGGGCTGGCTGCGGCCAGCGCGGGAAGGGCAGCAATGATGGCGAGAAACCGACGGGTGTTGCGCCACGAAAGGTGAATCAAAGCAATCCCCTCACTCCCAAATCAAGTAACGCGGTTCGAGAGAGGCAGAACCGGTATCACTCTGCTCTCCCGGGCACCGCTCGCGGTAGTGCACAACAACTCAGCATCACGTCTTGCCGTATGTCGCAAGAAGTGTTCCAGACAGGCGCCCGGCGAGACGAGCCAGAGGCATCGAACTGGGTGTGACCCCTCCCCCGCTGCTGGGAGCCCAACATACGCAAGCGCGGGTTGGGCGCCCGGTCAAGCAGACAGGTGGCCCCCCAGCACGGGTTTTTCGGCGGGAGAGATTATCACACATTCGTCTCTGCATGGGCTTTCCCAGGAGTATATCACTCCCCTGGAGATGGCGTCAATAGCACGAGAGCGCTCCTCTGCAAACGCCCTCATCCGACAGGAAACGCGCGCGTGGGCGCGAAAGTGGTTCCCAATCAGGCGCCTGGGGCCGTCCAAGGCATTTCTCGGAGCACCCCAAACAGGAGGACCGATGAAAGAACCAAAGGGTTTCATTGGCCTGACACGCTTCGGGCCGGTCGCCGCGGAGATCGAGGAACACCTGAGATGCGAGTTGGCACGCCGCTTCGGCCTGCCGATACGTCGCCTCGGGGAGGAACTCGCCCCGGTGGGATGGAACCCCGAGAGGCAACAGTACCTCGGCGAGGCGATGCTCGCTGAGCTGCACCACGCGGCTCCACCAGACGCTGTGCGCGTCCTTGCCCTCACCGAGGTCGACCTCTACGCCCCGGAGATGGACTTCATCTTCGGACAGGCGGAGGTAGGCGGTCGGACCGCGATCGTCTCGCTCCACCGCCTCCACCCGGAGGCAAGCGGCGAGGCTCCGAACCGCATCCTCTTTCTTCGCCGGGCGCTCGTGGAGTGCGTGCACGAACTGGGGCATACCTTCGGTCTCGTGCATTGCCCGTTTGCCTCGTGCGTCATGCACTTCTCGGAAGGGCTTGAGGAGACGGATCGGAAAGGCCCCGGCTTCTGCCACGAACACGCCCGCCAGCTAAGAGCGGCGCTGGCGCAGGTGTGACAGATGCGGGAGACACGCCAGATTTGCGGCGCCAAAGCAAGATGGCGCCGCGCTGGAGCACTCGTAGGGCATTCCCCCAGGAGGGTGTGCTTCACAATCCAGGCACAAGGTGGGAGGGTGCATGATGCGATACCGTTTGTTACCACTGCTCATCGGCATGGCGCTGTCGGGTCTCGCGGCCGCGGGGTCGGCAGATCCGGCAGCGTCCGCGAACGCGATGGAGAAGATGCTCCTTTTCGGAGGTGATACGGCAAAGGAGTGGTCTGCCGCGGAATGCACCGTGGAGGCCTCGCGTGACCGCGTGAAGGCAACCCAAACGGCGCTGCGCTGGAGCATCCCGGTCGACCACACCACGGGCGAGCCGAACTATCCGGTCGGATGGCCGCGCTTCGGGCGCACCATTCCTGAGGGCCCGCTGCGCGACTGGAGAGGCTGGGACTACCTTCACTTCTGGGTTTACACCGAGACCTCACGCGATACCCTGCCCCGCGAGCCGGCCAGCCTCGGGCTGCATGTGCCTGATCGCGCGCGCCGCTGGAGTCGCTCACTTGCCGAGCTGAAGAAGGGCGAGTGGGTGGAGGTCAAGATCCCCCTCTCGCAGATCCCCGACCACCACGACGTGCGCTTCATTCAGTTCAACATCGCGGAGTCCAACTATAACCACGGCGACCGGGTCGATTTCTACATTGATGACCTGGCGCTCCTCCGCTATGCCCGGCCAACGCTCCTGGAGTTCGCCGCCGAGAGCGGGGTGATCTTTGCCGATACCCGCCAGTTACCGGTCCGCTTCCGGATGGCAGGGGTGAAGCCCGGCGAAACCGCCACCGTCACGTGCGAACTGCGCGGCAATCGTGGCGTTGTCGCGCGTGAAACCGCGAAGGTGGAGCATGGCGCGCAGCGCCTCGTGCTAGACCTGGGCACGAAGGGGCTCGCCCCCGGCACCTACATCCTCTCGGCACGCACTTCTGACGGCGCTCCGGTCACGGCGCGCGTGCGCGTCGTAGAATCGCCGTGGCGGTAAGGGAACGGCTTCGATGCAGAGACTCGCGGCCCTCGCG
>JAAZEM010000213.1 GCA_012512265.1 Armatimonadota bacterium
CCCACGAGCACCAGGAACTCCTTGTCCCGGATCTCGAGGTTCACATTGTTGACGGCTACGACATTCTTGAACCGCTTGGTAACATTGCGCAGGGTAACTCCTGCCATCAGTGATAGCCTCCTCAAAGGCGCCGCGCGGTCATCCCGCCACGGCAGACCGCAAATCGCTCTAGACATCCATATCTCGCGCACCCCAAGCGGCCGCAAACGCAGGAACCTCTCAAGGATGAAAGGACGTGGGGCCTTTCCTTGCCCGCGGTGCGAATCTGCCAGTGGCGATGCGCGGTAGGAGCGGTGGCATATGTCGCCACGCTTGCTCCGATGTATTATATGAACGCCTGCAGCTTTTGTCAAGGCGTCGAAACGCAGGCACGAAGCAGGGTTTCCGAGAGAGGGAATCCAGCACGGGTGGTGCCCAGGCCGGAGAGCGAGCCTCGGCGCGGTGGAATGACCCGCCTCCGATGCCCGGTTCCAGCCATCGCCACCTCCGGATGGCACCGGGCTGGAGCGGCGCCGTGCCGGACGCCGGACCCCACTTTGGTGGCTTAGCCGGGGATAGCTGGCAACCCCCATCTCGGAATCCCCACCGCGAAAAGGCAGGGCGCCTTCATTGCCCAGCGCGAGCCGCTCGTCACGGATGCCACAACGCTGAACCGGAACGTTCGGGAGTACCCTGCGCTGCCTGCCGCAGATGCGTCCGAGGCGCCCTCGCCGCCTCGCGCACACGCCATTCGCCCGGATGTTGACAAAGGGGAGGGTGTGTGGCATACTGAGAGCCGCTGGCGATGATCATTCCACACGAGCCGAAGGAGAGAGAGGCGCTGCGGCAACACGCCGCCGAGGCGTTAAAAGGTCTTTACCAGGGAGAGGCCGTGGCAAGCCCCTGGGTAGGCGGACGCCAAGCGGGCTTGCGCCGCCTGGAAGCGCTGGATATTGACCGCTACAACCGGGAGCACAATGGCGCTCACCAGGAGGCGACGTCCGGGCTCTCGCCCTACATCCGTCACGGGCTCATCACTCTACGCGAGGCGCGCGATAGCGTGGTCAGCCGCTTCGGCGCCGCGGCGTCACGCAACTTCGTGATCCAGCTCCTCTGGCGTGTCTACTGGTACCTGCGCGCGCGCCAGCGGGGCGTGGCCAGCCTGGTCGATGCCGCCGCGGGCGCGACCGAGATCCCGGTGCCGCAAGTCGCGAGCAGCCCGCTCTGCATCGACGAGGCACTGCGTTGCTTGCGCGCCACCGGGTTCCTCGCCTACCACCCGCGGCTTTGGGTGGCCTCCTACTTCCTCCACTGGCTGGGGATCCCCTGGCACCAGGGCTATCGCCTTTTCCAGGAACACCTGATCGATGCCGACCCGATTGTGAACGCGCTCTCCTGGCGCTGGGTCCTCGGCGAGGAGACGGGCCGGCCCTATTTCTTCACCCGGGCCCAGGTGGAGCGATGCACCGGCGGCCAGCTCTGCGCGCGGTGCACCATCTACCGGTGCCCGTTCGAAGGAACGCCGGAGGCGGTGGAGGAGCGCGCACGCCAGCCAAGGAGGCTGTTCCGGTGAAACAGGTCGTGTGGCTGCTCGAAGACTCGCTCGGGCCGATCGATCCCGCGCTGAGGGCGCTGCCCGAGGCGCCAGCGGTCTATATCTATGACGAGGATGACCTGCGCGCGCACCCCACCTCGTTCAAGCGTCTCTTCTTCATCTACGAATCGCTGGTCGAGACGTTCGCCGGACGGAGCGCGCCGTGCGAGATCCGCCGTGGGAACCTGGTGCGCGAGATGATCGACTTCTGCCGCAAGTACGGCGCCGAGGAGATCCACGTCACGCGCTCGCCGTCGCCAGCCTACCGGCTCTGGACCGAGCAGCTCCGGCACACCCTCGTCGTGGTCGAGTATGCTCCGGAGACGCTGGTGAAGTGGTCGGGCCGGCCGCCGCGCCGGTTCCTCGAGCTTTGGGAGCAGGCGTATCCGCAGCTGTTGCCGGAGGAGAAGCCCGGGGCGGGCGAGGACGAGGAGAGCTGAGAACGATCCGATGAAAAACGCCACTCGTGCCAGCATCCTCAAGGCAGTTGCCATCCTCCTCTACGCAGCGGTCGTCCTGCCCTTCCTGCGATCCGGGGTGCCCGGCTCCTATGACCGCTACCTGGTCTACAACTACATCATCCTTTTCTTCGTGCCGCTGCTCCTGATTACAGCGGTGTTTCGCGACCAGCCGGAGGAGTACGCCGTGGGCCCGGGCGACTGGAGGGCGGCGCTCCGGTTTTTCGTGCTCCTCTACGTGCCCACGCTGATTGGCCTGGCGATTGCCGCGCGCTGGCCCGCGTTCCAGGCCTACTACCCGATCAACAAGATGGCCGGCTACGGCAGGCAGGAGTTCCTTTTCTGGGAAGTGGCCTACAACGGCTTCTACATGTTCTCGTGGGAGTTTTTCTTCCGCGGGTTCCTCCTCTTCGGCCTCCGTCCGGCGCTGGGCAACGGCTCGTTGCACCTCCAGGCAATCGTCTTTGGCGTCATGCACTGGGGGAAGCCGATGCCGGAGTTCTTCGCCTCGTTCCTCACGGGGTATGTCCTCGGGATCGTGGCTCTGCGCTCGCGCACCTTCCTTCCAACCTTCGCCCTGCACGCGGCCTGCGCCGCCTCCTTCGACTTCCTCGTCCTCGCCTGGGCTGGCAGGCTCGGCCCCCTGCTCGGATTGTGACCTAGCAAGCTCTCATGCCCTCGATTTGGAAGAGGGGATCGCGCGCCCAGCGGCGAACCCGTGTGCCAAATTGTGGCGTGCCCGAGCGCGATTCGCCCGGGGTGGATGGGAGAATGGTCAATGGAACGCAAAGAGTACTCGATGATGGACGTGGCGCCGACGGTGAGCGCGGTTTTGGGGCTTCCAGTGCCCGCGCAGGCAAAGGGGAAGCCGATTGCCGAAATGGCTCAGGACCTGGCCGGGGTGCCCCGCGTGGCCGTTTTGGCGCCGGACGCGCTGGGCGAGTTCGCCTGGAGCCTTTGGAAGCAAGAGATGCCGTTCCTCCGCTCGCTCCACGCGCGGCGAAGCATCCTCCTCCGCTCCGTGATGCCGTCCATCACCCCGGTGAACTTCGCCACGATGGTCACCGGCACTGACCTGGAGGGGCATGGCGTGCGCAGTCGCGAGCTGCCCTTCGCGTGCGAGACGCTCTTTGACGTGGTTCGGCGCGCGGGCGGCAAGAGCGCCGGCATCGGCCTGGACAACTATACCGGCACGATGCTCCTGGCGCGGCACGCTGATATCGCGGGCAACGCGGGCCGCGGCACGGATGACGACGTGGCCGACCTCATCCTCCGCATCGCCGCCGAGCAGCAGCCCACTTTCCTGATCGCCCAGCTGGGGCGTGTGGACGACACCTTCCACAAGCATGGGCCGTCGTCGCCCGCCGTGGCCCCGATGCTGCGCGACACCGATGCCCGCCTGGGCCGCTTGGTGGAAGGCCTCACGGCGCTTCAATACGGAGTGATCCTCCTGGCCGACCACGGCCAGCACGATGTTCTCGGCCCCGATGGCAAGGTGACCGGCGGGTCGCACGGCACTGACAGCGACCAGGACTGCCTGGTGCCGTGCACGTGGAGCGCCGGCGCCCAGGCGGCGTAATCCACTGGCCGGGCTCGCGTCGGCCGGTGGGTTCGCGGTGTGAAGGGGGAGCGAGATGCACCGGAGATGGCGTGTGACCGCAGCCCTCTACGGGCTGGCGTTGCTCCTTGGCGTTGGCTTGCCAGTCCTGGCGGCCCAGCAAGCGGAAACGGCCATGGTGATCGAGAGCGAGCACCTGCGCTACGCCGTCGGCAACGACGCGAACATCGTGAGCTTCGTCGACCGGGCGACCGGCACAGACTACCGCGCGAGCGGCGCCGCGGCCTGCGCGCGCGTGTGCAAGGCCGGCCGGGAGTATCCCGCGCGCGCCGCGTCGTGGAACGCCGGCCGGCTCACCCTCGGCTTCGGAGACGCGGGCGTGACCGCCGTTCTCAAGGTGACCGCCTCGAAGCACGCGATCACCCTCGAGGTCGACTCCGTGGAAGGCGAGGGGATCGAGTGGCTCCTCTTCGCCGATATTCCCTTATCGCTGAAGGGGCAGCCAGAAGAGGCGTTCGCGGCGTGCGCCCTGGCGCTGAACTTGAAGACGCGCGTGCCGGACCTGCCCCGTCCCGCCAGCCGGCTGCGCGCCTTCTGCTACCCGCGCACCGGGCTTTCCGGGGCTGCTGTCGCCCTGGTCGCGGCGCCGCCCGACCGGCTCCGCGCGGCGCTTCAGGAGGTGGTCCGCGCCGCGCCCGAGCTCCCCAAGTCGCCTATCGGCGGGCCGTGGGCGCTCGACAGCCCGGACAACCGGGGCTCCTACCTCTTCAACTTCACCGACCTCACCGAGGAGACGGTGGATGACTGGATCCGCCTGGCGAAAACCCTGGGGATCACTCAGATCGACTTCCACGGCGGCCGTTCCTTCCGGTTCGGCGACTGCGAGCCCAATCCAAAGACCTACCCACGCGGCATCGCCAGCCTGAAGGCGGTGATCGACCGGCTGCACGCCGCGGGGATCAAGGCCGGGCTGCACACCTATGCCATGTTCATCGACAAGCGTTGCCCGTGGGTCACTCCCGTCCCCCACCCGGATCTGGGCAAGGATGCCACCTTCACCCTCGCCACGGAACTCTCCGCCGATGCCA
>JAAZEM010000026.1 GCA_012512265.1 Armatimonadota bacterium
CGAGGAGCGCGTTCATCTCGGCGGGCAGGCCGGCGGCATGCACTGCGATGATCGCGCGCGTGCGCCGGGTGAGCGCGCGGCGCGCCGCCTTTGGGTCGATGTTCCCCGTGTCGGGGTCCACGTCGACCACCACGGGCGTGGCCCCCGTATACCGCACGGCGCTGCTGACGGACGCGCACGCCCAGGATGGAAGGATCACCTCATCACCCGTGCCAACATCGAGGGCAAGGAGCGCCAGGTGGAGCGCCGACGTGCCGGAGTTCGTGGCCACGGCGCCCGCCGCACCAACGTGTTGTGCAAGCGCCTCCTCAAAAAGCGCTACCTGCTCCCCGGTTGCCAGCCGCCCGCTCGCGATCACCTTGGCGACTGCGTCCACCTCCTCGGGTCGGATCTCCGGCCGGGAGTGGGGAACCAAATTCGAGGCCGTGTCCGGGATGCCATCGGCCAGGGTTTGCGCTCTATCCGAAAGGTGTGGAAGCATGGCTTTCAACCAAGGTGAAGAACTCCGGCAGACCCAGCCCTTGCAGGCTGCATTTGGGCGAAGCGCTCCTCCAGCGTCTCGCCCTGCGGATCACAATGCCGGGCGCACGCCAGTGTGGCGGCAAGAATAAGGGTCACGCCACATACTGATCCGATACCCCCGATCTAGCCGGCTACCTGACCGCCGGCCATGAGGACCTCGAGCGCGTTGATTCCTTCGTTGAAGAGGAGATCGAAGATGCACAGGTCGGGCACGAAGCCTTGCGATGGGTAGAGTTGGCGATACTTCGGGCATTGCCACTCCTGGATCGCCAGCTTCAGGCCGGCGGCAGCCAGGGCATCGGCATCGAGGTAGGCGTCGAGGGCATAGGCCCCGGTGAGGTAAGTATCGCCGCCCACGGCTTTGCAGAGCCCGATGAGGCGCTCGGTCGCCCCTCCTGGCACATTCAGCTCCGACGAGCGCACGATGGGCGTTCGGATCCCGAGGGTCTCCAGGGTGTAGCGCAGGATCTCCCAGCTCAAAGGCGCCAGGTGCTCCCACGAGCGCGCGTAGAGCTCCTCTAGGAAGGCTCGGTGCTCCTCGAAGAAGGGTGCCTTGGCGTAGTTCATCGTGAAGGCGCGAAGGTGCTTCTCTGCCCAGCGCGGCTGGTTGGCGGCGATGCGCACGGCGTTGATCGGCTCTCCGAAGGCGTTCTGCACCGGCACCGTCAGGCAGATCGGCCCCTGCGGCCCCTTGATCTTGTTTCGGTTCTGCCAGCCGTTCTTCTCGAACTGGATGTCATCGAGCAAGACGAAGAGATCCGCGGCGGCGATCTTGTGATAGTAGCGCAGCCATGGTAGGTAATGGAGTTGATGTGCAGCGACGAGCATGGTTTCAGATTTCAGATTTCGGATTTCGGAATGCCTGAGCGGCCGGCTGAAACGCAGGCCCGGGAATGCAAAAGCGTGCAATGGGCGGAAAGATTACCGCGTCGACCGGCGGGCACGAGTTGTTCTGCCGATGCTCGTGAAGATGGCGAGAAGCTCTCCCGACTCCTGGCGGAGGGCGTGGCGCTCCTGCGCTTCGCCGATTTCTGCACCCGCGCAGACTTCCAACCAGTACTCGGTTTCGGCGGCCTCCTTCTCCACGATTGCTGTCCTATGGATGAAGTCGTCGCGTGATTCTGCACTGTTTGCCTCCCGGTAGTTGGCACCACAATGGAAGTGCCTGACTTGAGCAGCTGGTAGCCGACGACATCCGTGACCTTGTTCCTCGGCAGGCTGGTCACAAAGCGAATGATGCGTAGGGCGAATGCCAACGTACGCTGCTCCAGGTCGTGTTTCTCCATCCTGCCCTTCCGAACCGGCCATTCCGCAATCCGAAATCCGCAATTTAGACGATCCAGCGGTGGCAGTAGAACGCTTCGGCGGCTTCGACCGAGATCTCGGCGCCACGGAGGCGGGCCAAGCGCTCCAGGTTCTCCAGGCTGCCATGGTGAGGCGCGGGCCGCGCCTGGGAGACATGACAGGCATGGGCCTTCAATTTTATCTCCAGGTAATCGCTGATATCCACATACACGTTCGGGTGGAACGGCTCCCAGTTCCAGCCGAGCTGCGGGGCATCGCAGGAGAGGACCACCTTCACGACCGGGCGCACCGTGGGCATTCCTGGTCGGCACGCCGTGAAACCCGCTTTGAAAACCGCCTCGTGATCCTGGTTGTACGAAATGGCAGGTAGAATCACCATGTCGGGGTGCAGACGATCCATCGCCAGCGGGCTGGCGCGTTCGATCTCTTCCAGAAGGTCGCGCCGGGGCACGGAGTCCATGCGCATATGGCTATGGCGATCGGTGAAGAGGATGCAGTAGTCCTCCACGCCGAGCACGCGCATCGACTCCTCCAGCTCTTTCTGCCGGCGCGAGGCAGTTACGGTGGAGAGCTGCTCGTCGTAGTGCTGGAGGTCGCCAGCGGAGACGATCATCACATACACCTGCCCGCCATGGGCGCGCGCACGCGCGATGAGGCCGCCGCATCCGTAGGTCTCGTCATCGGGGTGCGGCGCGATCACCAAAATGCGGCTACGAGAGAGGAGATCATCGAATTGTTCTTGTACCATCAGTTCCTCGCGGTTGTTCATGGACCAGGGCAATGGCCGCCTGGCCGGCTCCCGAAGATCGTTCCTTCCTGATGTAGGCCCCTCCCCGCCGGGCACCGGCAAGCCTTTCTTGCCAGGGGAGGGCACGGCCGACCGACACGCCTGATGCTCTCTACGGGCGTTCGTATCACCTGGCTTTTTTTGCGAGCACTTCCTGATAGACCGCCTCGATCCGCTCGACCATGGCTTCGACACCGAATGCGGGCACGACCTTGCGGTAGGCGGCTTCTCCCATGCGCCGGGCGCGCTCGGGGTCCTCCAGGAGTTGCATCAGCGCCTCTGACATCTGCTCGGGGCTCGCGGGATCCACCAGAAGCCCGGTGACCCCCTCCTCGATGACGTCCGGGATGCCGCTGACGCGCGTGGCAACCGACGGCAGACGGCAAGCGCCGGCCTCGACCAGGACGCGGCCCATCCCCTCGTTGAGCGAGGCGAGAGCAAAGAGATCCATCAGGCGCAGGAGCTGCGGCACATCCTCGCGGAGGCCCGCGAAGACCACGCGATCCGCGATGCCGAGCGTTCTCGCCAGTTCGCGAAGCGGCTCCGTGAGCGGGCCATCGCCGACGAGAAGCAGCCGGGCCTTCGGGAAACGCTGCAGCACGGGCGGCATCGCGCGCAGGAGATACTCGTGACCCTTGATCGGCACGAGCCGGGCCACACAGCCGATTACTGTGGCATCCTCCGGAAGCCCAAGGTCGGCGCGGGTGGTCCCGTTCGCACCGGCCTTCTCGAAGCGCGAGAAGTCGACCCCGCTATGGATGGTGACGAACTTCCGCGCGGGCGCGATGCCTAACTCGAGATGCTCGCGTTGCTCATTCGCCGTGAGCATGATGAGCCGGTCGGTAAAGCGCGCGCAGAAGCGCTCGGTCTCTCGGAAGAGCGCCGTCTTCCAGGGGCCGAAGTAGCCGTGAAAGACGTGGCCGTGCGGCGTGTGGATGATGGCCGGCGTTCTCGCGGCCCTTGCCGCAAGCCTTCCTACGACTCCCGCCTTCGACGTGTGCGTGTGAACGACGGAGTAGTCTCCCTCGCGGATGAGGCGCCTCAGCACCGCCGTGGCCCGCAGGTCGCGCACCGGGTCGAGCTCTCGCACCAACTCCGGCACCACCCGGATCTTGGCGCCGAGCGCGCGTGCTCGCGTCTCCAGCTCTCCCTCTTCGCCGAGAGAGGGTCCGGTGACCAGAAGGACCTCGTGCCCTGCGGCCTGTTGAGCCAGGACGGTGAGCATCGTGTTCTCCTGGGCGCCGCCGACGACCATGCGAGTGATGATGTGCAGGATGCGCATTGGGACAACTATCCGGATACGGCGGGAGAACGGCAGCGCTCTCCCGGAAGGAGCTCTTCAATAGCTACATGCGATGGGCATAGGCGATGCCGCCGCCCAGCCAGCGGAGGCCCATGAGCGACGGCTGGATCTGAAACTGGCGCGTGGCCCGCCAGCGCAAGCCGGCATGGACACGGCCATCGACCGTCTCGGCCATCACTCCCAGGCGCGAGGTGGGCCAGTAGTCGATGCCGCCGAAGAGGCCATGCAGGCGGTTAGTGCCGATTCCCAGGTGCACCCCAATCCCTGGCGGTGTGGCGTTGGCATCCCAGACCGGCTTTGGGAAGCGATAGCTCGCCACCAGGTAATTGGCCCCGAAGTTCGATGTGCCCGTGATGTCTCGCATACCGAGTGCGAGGGAAGGGGAGTGCCTTCCCTGGCGCAGGAGGAGCAGACGTGCGCTTAGAGAGCGGTCGATATTCCAGCCGCCGGCGGGTGTGCCCGCGGCCGTGGAGCCGAGCGGGCGCTCGCTGCCGAACTTCTGTGCGAAGAGCCGGCCGTCGAAGTTGGTGATCCCCATCGTCACATCGATGCCACCAGACAGCCCGATGTGGTAGTAATGGAGCACCGTGGCATGCGGCTCTTTGTAGTAGGGCCGGTAGTGCTCGTCCACAGTGGTGATCCCGAATGCATAGCTGCCCCGTCCCACGTAGTCCGCCGTGGGTGCCAGCAGCAGGCCGGCGCCGCCGCTCAGATCGGCTGCGCGTGCTGGCGAGAGCAGAAGCAGGGACAGGAGCGCTGGGACCAGATACCAGGACCCGCGAGTCTGCGCCCGGGTGCGCTGGCTATTCACGATCTTGGGTTGCACGGTGCGAATTCCTACAGTCCTTCCGGATGGTACGGATAGAGAGCATGGCAGACGCTAAGCCTGGTTGCACTCAGCCTTGTTACGCGCGTGGGTGGGTGCCGCGTTGCCCCTGGCGGCGGCGTAGAAGAGCGCCTCGATGCGTGGGATGATGACGTCCCAACTGTAGTTCTCCTCGACGTAGGCCCGGCAGCGCGCGCGTAGCTCCTGGTTGCCGCGGATGCGCGGCAGATGCTGTAGGATGCCCTCTGCCAGATCCTCGGCCGATGTGCCGCTGAAGAGGAACGACTCGTCGAAGCCGCGCAGGATCTCTTGCGTACCGCCCACGGGAGTGCCCAGTACCGGCGTGCCACAGGCCATCGCCTCCACGGTCACCAGCCCAAACCCCTCCAGACCACGCGTAGGTAGCACGAACAGATCAGCTGCCGCGTAGTATGATGCTAGATCCGCTTCTGGGATGAAGCCGGCGAAAGTGACATGTTCATCGATCTTCAGAGCTGCTGCTCGTTGTTGCAGATGGGTGGTGAGGGGCCCACTACCTCCTATGACGAGGTGGACCTCTGGGCGCGCTTGACAGACTGTTGGCATGGCATCGAGAAGAGCATCAACCCCCATACGCGGCTCGAGGTTACGCACTGTGAGGAGCAGGAGTGCATCCGGAGGGATGCCAAGCTTACGCCTGGGTGCTATGCGATCCTCGACCGGTGCAAAACGGACCGTATCAACGCCACCGGGGATAATAGAGACTTTGCTACGTGGCACCCTGTGGATTTGAGCCAAGTGCTGGTAAGAGTAATCGCTGAGCACCTGGACCCGCTCGCAGGCGTGGAGACAGCGCCGCTCGATTAGGCGGCGAGCGGTGACATTGGCCCAATGATGCAGTGCAGCAGGGATGCCCGCACTGGCCGGATGCCGAATGTGATACTCCTCGCTCCATGGCGAGAGGAAAGTGTAAATACGGGGGATGTTACGTGCTTCTCGCACACGGAAGACGCCCTCGGCTGCCAGAGGCTGGTGAAGGTTGATCACATTGATATGTTCCGACGCAACGATCTGTCGGCATAAGTCTGAGCCACCTTGGATTGCGGAACGCAAGAATGTGAGAGTGCCGTTGCTGTTGACATCATAGCGATGTACCTGCACGCCTCCGATGGCCTCGCTCTCTGGCTTTAGCCGATCTTCCCTGCGGCAGATCACGATAGTGCGGTGGCCACGAGCGGCAAGTCGTGCGCTATACTCATGGAGCACGCGCTCGGCGCCGCTGGTGGGCGGCACTGGATCGACGTCGGCGGCCATAAGGATGGCCAGTGGCCTATGTCCATTCTCACGCGACATGGTGCCTGGTTCCATTCGTTCCGGGATGTAGCTTATTGGTGGCGCTGGGCATCGGCACCACTGCCAGTTGGCGGCGCGTTCCATCACTCCCCATGCAGGTGAAGTGTGTGCTAAGATGCCCGGCGCACAATGAAATGGGTGCGCGCCAGGTAGCCAGAGGCATTCGCAAGCATCCCACCTTCATCCGCCTGGTTGCCATAGTCACCCGTGCCATCGAAATAGTGGAGATCGTACAGCGCAGACATAGCCTCGGCAGTGGGCCGCGGGCTCACGAAGATCATGGAGCATCGATTGCAGCGCCGGACTCCCCACTCACCATGGCAGGCTACTTCTCGGTGATCAGATGAGCCACAGACAGTGCAATCAACGCGCTCTATAGCAGCATCCCCGATCGTGTTCAAGATGCACCTTCCTTTCACTCCCCGCAATGCGAGGAATGCACATCCGGATGCGGTGAGCAAGCCACTATTGGCGAGTTACCGCTACCTGCGTGGGAACAGCGCTGCGATGCCATAGATCGTGCGGTAGAGCAAGCCGTACCAGCGGCCGGTGACCACGTCGCGTGCCAAGCCGGCCGCATGGCGCAAGACTCGGTAGGCTAGCGGTACCTGCGCCTTGAACTCGCCAACGTGGCCCTCGGGGTTGTAGAGGACCGTTTCGGGGAAGTGGCGACGAGCGTAGGCGGATGCCGCGCCATTCCGCCATGCCATGCGCAGGAGTGCCTTCAGCGTGGAGGGCATGGGATGGTAGTGCCAGACACCTGGCACACAGATGATCCGGTACCCAGCTTGGCGAACCCGGTGCCTCATTTCAGGATCCACCCCCCGAATGATGCGGTCGTTGAACAATCCGACCTGGTCCAGAACCATCCGAGGCATGGCCCAGCACGCTGTGGTGACTATGTCGCTGTCCGTGAAGGTGTCTACCACGGGCGATTGAGAACGCGAGATCTGTTGGGCGCAGGCGCGCTGAAAACGGCTCGAGTTCGGAGGAAGCTGCTGGGCAGTTCCCGTGATGCCAAAATCCTCGTGCTCTACAAGCGCACTGACGAGCGCCTCGAA
>JAAZEM010000027.1 GCA_012512265.1 Armatimonadota bacterium
CGCGGCCCGGCTTCGGGAAGGTGAACTCCTCCGTGTGCCATCGGGCGTCGGGCAGCCGGATCTGGCGCTCCGCCAGCACTTCCTCGCCCGCGAGGAGGGTGATTGAGACCGGACCGATCTCCCCTTCCTCACGCGCCACCAGACGGCCCATCAGGCCTATTCCCTCGCGCAATACCAGCCCGCTCTGGGCGATGCCGCACGCCTCGCCCGCCTGCGCGCGCGTGATCCGCTGCGACTGCACCGGCGCATAGAAGATGCGATTATCCGGCGCGAAGGTGACTCCCGCGCCGGCTCCCACCGGGGTCCACCCGTCCACGACGCCGGTCTCTCCCGCCGGGCCCGCAAACTTCCGGTTGGCGAGCATCTCGGCCCACGGCCCGCCGCCAGCGCTGCGGCCCAGGCACTCCAGCGTGTAGCTCGCCCGGAACGGGCTCAGCGCCGGGCGTTCCGCGCGGCCATCAACCCGCACAGTCGCCTCCAGGGGCGGCAGCTCGCGCTCCGCCCGCGGGATCAGGCGGATATAGTCCACGTCGAAGGTGATCCCCGGCCCATTGAGGAAGGTCTTTCCGATGATTCCCAGGAATTGCGGGGGCCGAAGGAGCGTATACGTGCCCCCGTCCACCCAGTCTCCCTCGCCACGGCGGAGGCCTGCCAGGTAGGTGCGTCCCACCTTCGTGAGGCGGAGGACCAGGTCGCGCGCCTCGCCTCCCACCTTCATGTAGCCGCTCTTCCCCGTCACCTCCAGCCACGCCTCGGGCGCCTGCTGCCCGCCGGGCAGGCCCGGGCCATAGAAGATCCCCCATGCCAGGAGCTCGGCGTCACTGGTGCCCACCATCAGGCCGGCGTGGAAGTTGCTTCCCGGATCGAACTCCTGCAGCTGCACGCGCGCCTCTAGCTCCCAATCGCCTTCAGGCACGCGGGTTCTCAGTTGGGGGGCTTCGTCGATTTGCCCCGGCTCGTTCCAGTGGTTGAAGCCGTTCTCCTTCTGGGGAATGCGCACGCGTAGCCAGCCCGGGCGTTCCGTGAGTGAGTAGGTGGGGCCCTCGACCGGCACGCGCCAGGTCCAGCGGGGGTCTAGCGCCGGGCCATCGAAGTTCTCTTCCCATCCCTGGGCACTGGCGGCACCCGCGGTCACGAGCAGCAGGATCAAGCTGAAGCACCACATGGCGGTCTCCTTCCCGGGAGGGCCTCGGAGGCGCTCTACCCCACCCCGTGAGGCGGCCATGCCTCCGGCCCATCGAGAATGCAACGGCGGCGCGGCTGGCATCTGGGAAGAGACCGGGCTCCCGGGTTCTGCCGGGCCGGCGAGGCGGGCATCTCCCACGAGAGCTGCCTCCGATATCACCGAGTGCCCCCGCGCGCGAGGCAATCCGCGGCGGAAACATCGGGCGCCAGCCACTCTGGGAGATCGGACTCCCGGGGCGCCGGATGGTTTCAGGGCGGTGACCGATGGCGTCAGAGACCGACGCTGCGCGCGACCTCCTTCAGCGCCTCGGCGCTCTTGCGGAAGCCCTCCACCTCGGCATCGCTCAGCTTCAGCTCCAGTACGCGCACCACCCCGGCGCGCCCGATCACCGTGGGGAGGCTGAGGCAGATATCGTGAACGCCGTACTGGCCCTCCATGAGGCTCGACACCGTGACGACCGTGTGCTGGTCGTGCAAGATCATTCCGACGATCGCGTCCACCGCGGCGCCGATGGCGTAGTGCGTAGCGCCCTTGCGCTGGATGATGTGGTAAGCGGCGTCGCGCACGTTCTCGAAGATGACGCGGAGGTCGCGGTCATCATGACAGAGCTTGGTGGCCCGGCAGAAGTCGGTCAGGCGCATCCCGGCGATGTTAGCCAGGCTCCAGACCGGCACCTCGGTATCGCCGTGCTCGCCGATGATGTAAGCGTGAACGCTGCGCGGGGCCACCTCGAAGTACTTGCCGAGGCTGTAGCGGAAGCGCGCCGTGTCCAGCGAGGTGCCGGAGCCGAGGCACCGGTTGGGCGGGAACCCGGAAATCTTCCACATGGCGTAGGTGAGGATATCGACCGGGTTGGTCACCATCATCAGGATGCAATCCTGGTTGTGCGCGGTGATCTTCGGGATGATCTCCTTGAGGACCTCGATGTTGTTGCGCACCAGGTCGATGCGCGTTTCGCCCGGCTTTTGCGCCACGCCGGCGCTGATGATCACGATATCGGCGCCCGCGCAGTCGGAGTAGTCGCCGGCTTCGACGCGCACGGTGCCCCCGAAGGGAAGCCCGTGAGAGATATCCATCGCCTCACCGATGGCGCGCTCGTGGTCGGCATCGATCAGCACGATCTCCGCCGCGGTGCCCCTCGTCATCATCGTGTAGGCGGTCGTCGAACCGACGCGGCCCGCGCCCACGATCACCACTTTCGAGATAGGCTCCATCGCCTGCATCTGTGCCATAGCCGTCTTCCCCTTCACTTTCATCATAGGACAGGCGTTCCCGGACGTCAACAGCCAGGCACAGGAACGCCCGCCCGCGGGGCTATCCCTATCCGCAGATGGACGCAGATAACCAGAATAGGGTAACTGTCGATGAGGGCGTTGACCTCCCCCACGCCGCCGGCGACGGCAGGGCTGGCCCATTCCCGCCCTCTTCAGTGTCCTCCGCGAGCCCCAAGCGGTAGCTCCCCTTCCCTGGGGCCAGCGCGGGGCCAGCGGTAGGGGAGGGGTAGGGGTTAGGACGTCCCCTTCATTGCGTGGTATCGACGCCGGCGCAGGCAAAGGCCAATCAGCCCCAGGAGCACCGCGAGTGAGAGGGAGGATACCAGGATCCCCTGCTCCCACGAGAGCGGCTCGTAGGTGAAGACGACCTCGTGCCGACCGGGCGGGACGCGCACTGCGCGCGCAATCACGTTCGCCCGGTAGATGGGGGTCAACTCGCCATCCACGCGCGCGCGCCACCCCGGATAGTTGTAGTCGCTCAGGACCAGCCAGCCGCCGCCGGGGCTCTCCACCTCCAGGACAATCCGCTCCGCCTCAGAGGAGACCCAGCGCACCTGGCCGGGCGCCCGACCCGTCGCCCGAGCCGATGCGCCCTCGACAGCCTCTCGCGCATCGAGGAGCACCGTCTGTCGGGGATCGTGGTCCGGCCGGGCAAAGCGCTCGAGGAAGCCCCGCAAACCGTCTACCGCCTCGGCAGTGGGCGCCAGGTAGGCGCGCGGCAAGAGGTAGGGGTTGCGCCACAGCCGGACGGAGGCTTCCCGGCGGCCAGCCGCCGGGAAGCCCTGGATGAGGCGCGCGCCGCCCGGCGAGAGATCGTCCGGCGCGGTGATGTAGCCGGCGTTGTAAAGGCCGAGCAGGCGCAGCCCCAGCCGGATGGCATCCGGCGACTGCCCGGCGAGAAGACGGTTGATCTGGGCATCCAGCCGGCCCTTATCGGTGAAGAAGAAGCCGGTGTAGGCAGAGTAATGCGGCATCCCCTGAAGCACGCCGAAGTTAGGAAGGAGCGTGTTCCTCAGCGGGTAGAACGCCTCGGGATCGCGCTGCCACCCCCGCGAGTGCTCCAGGGCATCCTGCCAGGGCACCACCTCATGCCAGGTATAGACGCGGCACTGGTCGCGGTCGGCGCCAATCGCTGCCATAACGGGCGCCGGACCCAGCCATTTGCGCGCGTCCACCAGCGCATACTGTCGGGAAGCGTGAGAGAGAAGCTCTGCCGCGGTGAGAGCGAAGCAGAGGCCCACGAGCGCGGGCGCCAGCCGGAGGCGCCAGGTGGCGAGGCGACTCCGCGCCAGATCGAAGCCGTAGCCGGCAAGTGCCGCCAGCGCGAGATCGGTGACGAGCAGGAAGCGCGCCGGGATGCGAAACTCACCCATGCCGGGGAGGTGGCGCCAGAGGAAGGGGAAGAGCGGTGTCTGCTTCCCCATAGCGAGGAGGAGCGACACTACGGCGGCTCCAGCAAGGAGGGCCACGCGCCGGTCGCGCCGCCAGAGCGCGCCGGTGGCATAGAGCGCCAGGACCAGGGGGAGAAGGCCCACATAGCCGCAGTTCTCCCAGAAGAGAACGGCCTGGCCGCCCGCGAAGAAGGAGTAGGTGTTGCGCCCCGGGTCGCCAAAGAAGAAGGGCGACACGAAGGTGACCAGGTGCTGCCAGGGAAGCGTGTAGTAAGTCGCCTTCTCCAGAGAATCCTTGGCAGAGCGGTGCGCGAGCTGCGCCAGCTCCCAGGTGGGCAGCAACTGCACGCCCGCCAGGCCCGCGCCAAGCCCAGCCGCCAGCACGAACCCGGCGGCAGCGAGGGCCGCCGCGCGGAGGGATCGCAGGGCCAGACGCCCCGGGGAGGATGGCGTCGCATCCACTGAAACCTCGCGCTGAAGCACCCGAAGGATCAGGTAGACGCCGGTGAAGAGGATGCTATAGTAGGCCGTCTGCGGGTGTCCGGCCAGATGCTGGAGCGCCTGTACCGGCGCCAGCGCCAGCAAGTAGGCGGGGCGGCGCGTTCGCGCGTAGCGCTCGCACAGGAGCAGGAGCAACGGCAGCCACTGGGCGGCGGCGATCAGGTTCAGGTGCCGGATGTGCCCGAAGAAGAACCCCGAAAACGCGAAAACCATCCCGGCGAAGAGCGCTGCCACGCGGCTTTGCTCCAGCTCGCGTGCGTACAGGAACATCAGCAGGCCCGCGCCAAGGTAGGTGAGCACCAGCGACAGGTTGATCGACGCGACGAGCGGAAGCCAGCCCAGGAGCAGGTTGGGCGGGTAGAGGAAGCCCCCCTGGCCCTCACCGTGGATCGGAAAGCCGGTGTTCATCGCGTCCGTCCAGTGGGGGAGGGTGCCACGGCGCAGGGCATCGCCCAGGATCCGGCGCACGGGGTAGTTGAAATCGAGGAGGTCGCTGCCCGCGACCATCTCGCTGACGAACGGCACCTGGCGCAGGAGCAACACTCCTGGAAACTGCAGGAAAAGAAGGAAGAGAAGGAAAAGGGCTGCCGCTGCCACCGGCTGCCGGCGCGCCCACACCCGCGCGCCCGACAGAATGGCAGATGCGCCCACGGCAATCTTGGGGAACAGGGGAGCCTCCTTTCGACACCCGGACCAGGGCGGGGCAGCCTGTGCCGAGAGCCGCTTCGCCGCGTCGCCTCTCTGGAGGCGCGCACCTAACATACCACCCGCCCGAGGGAATGTCAACCGATTCTTGTCCTGCCCAAACGCTTATGATAGAATGGATTCAATCGCCGTTTGGCACGGGGAAGGAGGAGCGCATGCGACGGTTCGAGGAACTGGCCACCGAAGGAATCAACCCGGAACACGCGCGGCTGGATGAACTACCCACGCTGGAGCTGGTCACGGCGATGAATCAGGAGGACCGCAGCGTCGCCGACGCGGTTGCCGCGGTTCTTCCGGAGGTCGCTCGCGCCGTTGATCTTGTGGTGAGCGCCCTGGGAAACGGCGGACGGCTCTTCTACGTAGGCGCGGGCACCAGCGGGCGGCTGGGCGCGCTGGATGCCGCGGAGTGCCCTCCCACCTTCAGTGTCAGCCGCAACGTGGTGCAGGCGATCATCGCCGGAGGGCCGGAGGCACTGCTCCATTCGGTGGAAGCCGTGGAGGACTCCGAGGAGGGGGGTGCGGAGCAGATCACCCTGGCTTCGGTCTCCAACCTGGATATCGTCTGCGGGCTCAGCGCCTGCGGCAGCACCCCCTTCGTCCTTGGCGCAATGCGGGCAGCGCGCGAGCGCGGGGCGCGCACCATCGGGATCGCGTGCAACCGCCCTTCGGAGATGGAGCCCCTCGCCGACGTGATGATCACGCCGCTGACCGGCCCCGAGATCCTCTCCGGCTCCACCCGGCTCAAGGCGGGCACTGCCCAAAAGATGATCCTCAATATGCTCTCTACCGCCGCCATGGTTCGCCTGGGCAAGGTGTATGGTAACCTGATGGTCGATGTCCACCCGGTGAGCAAGAAGCTGGCGGACCGAGCGCAGCGGATCATCCGCGTTGCCACGGGCGTCTCCGAGGAGGAGGCGCGCGCGCTCTTTGAGGAATCGGGTGGCCGGCCCAAAGTGGCGATCGTAATGCAGAAGCGCCACTGCACCCCGAAGCGAGCCGAGGAGCTACTGGCGCGCAATAAGGGGTTTGTCAAGGCGGCCCTCGCGGACCAACGCCCGTGAACGCCTGGCCCCGGATGGCGGGAGGTGCCCCGCGGCTCTCCCGCCGGGTTCTGACCGGGATACTCCTGGGCCTGGCCGTGCTGGCCGTTCCCGCCGCACCGACGCCCACCGATGGTCCCGTCATCCGCGTGGGTCTCGGCCAGCGCGCGACGGCGGTGCGCCTCTCCTCTCGTGCCGGGCTCCAGGTGCAGGGCCCCGATGGCGGCCTCCTCCTGGAGGTCCGCCGCGCGGTCACCCTGCAGCCGGTCACCCTGCAGCCCGTGGCTCCACACGCGGGCACTCGCCAGCCGGTCGCTCGAGAGGTTGGCGCGCGCCAGCCAGGCGCGTCGAATGCCGATGCGCGCCAGCCAGGCGCGCCGGACGTGGCTACGCCAGAGTCACCGGCGCCCGGCACCCCGGAAACCGCGCCGCCAGAGACCAATGAGGCGCCCATCGTGCCAGATCGCCCGGCCGGCCCCCTGCTCTCCGCAACCGATACCAGCGATGGCGAGGCGCCCGCGCTGGCCATCCCCTTCTCCACCCTCCGCATCGTTCCACGCGAGGAAGGCGCCCCCCTGGACCTAGGCAAGAGGCGGTATCGGGGCACGATTGAGGTGCGCGTGGACGCCCGCGGGCGCCTGACGGTAGTGAACCTGCTCCCCCTGGAGGAGTATCTCCGCGGCGTCCTGCCCATGGAGCTCTCTCCCTCCGCGCCGTTGCAGGCGTTGCGCGCGCAGGCAATCGTTGCCCGTACCTTCACCTTCTCAGCTCTGGGGCGGCATCGTGCCGACGGCTTCGACGTGTGCGATGGCACGCATTGCCAGGTCTACGCCGGCGCTGGCCACGA
Source organism: Armatimonadota bacterium (assembly GCA_012512265.1). Lineage (GTDB taxonomy): Bacteria > Armatimonadota > JAAZEB01 > JAAZEB01 > JAAZEB01 > DUUU01. The sequence goes on from JAAZEM010000027.1 coordinate 6,945, forward strand.
GCGCGACGCCACCGACCGCGCCGTGCGCGAGACCCGCGGCCTGGTTCTCCGGCATGAAGGGAAGCTGGTGCCTACCTATTACCACGCCGCCTGCGGGGGCGCAACCGACAGCCCCTCCGAGGTGTGGGGCGGCGCCTCCGATTTCCCCTGCCTGGCGGGCGTCATCGATGCACCCGCTCCCCTTGGGGAGGAGCTCGCTACCGAGCCGGGCATCCTCTCGCTGGCCCTGCGCGGCGCGGAGTTCTACTGCGGTGGCTCGCGAGAGTTCTCCTGGGAGTTCGAGCGCACGCGCGCCGAGCTGGAACGGACGCTGGAGCGCACGCTTCCTGGCATCCTGGGGAAGCGCGTTCGCCTTGGAACTCTGCAGGCACTCGTGGTCACCGGGCGCACGCGCTCGGGTCGGGTTCGCTCGCTCGAGGTGCGGGGAAGCGAGGGCACGGTCACGCTGCGCGGCGATAGCATCCGGTGGGCGTTCAACTCCGGGCGTCCGGAGGCGCCGGCGCTCCCCAGCACGCGCTTCGTCGTGCGCGCCGTCGCCTGCTCGTCGGGAGAGGAGAAAAACCCCGAGCGGTATCGATTCTATGGTCTTGGCTCCGGGCACGGCGCCGGCCTCTGCCAGTCGGGCGCCATCGGCATGGCCCGGCGCGGGCACGACGCGGAGCGCATCCTGGCGCATTACTTCCCGGGCGCCTCGATTGCGCCGGCGATAGGAGGCGCGCAGTGACCGGGTGCTTTCCGCACTATGCCTCTTTGCCGACGCGCCGGGTGGTCGGCCTCATGTCCGGCACCTCCGCCGATGGCATCGACGCGGCACTCTGCGAGATCTCGGGATCGGGGCGGAACGCCCGGGTGCGCCTTCTCCACGCGGAGACGGTGCCCTACCCGCCGGAGATACGCGCCGAGGTGCTCGCCCTCTCCACGCCGGGCGATGTCTGCCTGTCGCGCCTCTGCCGGCTCGGCTCCATCCTCGGCGAGCTCTTCGCAGACGCCGCCTTGAAAGCGGTCGCCGCCGCCGGCCTGCAGCCGGATGCCATCCACCTGATCGCCTCGCACGGCCAGACGCTCTGCCACCTCCCCGAGCCAGGCGGGCCAGGCGAGTGGCGTGTGCGCGCGACTCTTCAGATTGCGGAGCCGGCGGTCATCGCGCGCCGGACGGGAATCCTCACCGTCGCCAACTTCCGGGCGGCAGACCTGGCCGCGGGAGGCCAGGGCGCCCCCCTGGTGCCGTACGCCGATTGGGTCCTCTTCACCGATCCGAGGCGCGACCGCGCGGTGCAAAACATCGGCGGCATCGCCAACGTCACCTACCTCCCCGCCGGGGCCACGCTCGCAGAGGTGCGAGCATTCGACACCGGCCCCGGGAATATGCTCATCGATGGAGCGGTTCGCCGCTTCACGGCCGGTGCCGAGAGTTGCGACCGAGGCGGCGCGCGGGCAGCCGCCGGGCGCGTGGATCCCGGACTCCTGGCCTGGCTGATGAGCCATCCCTTCCTCTCGCAGCCGCCTCCCCGCTCCACCGGGCGCGAAGCCTATGGCGAGGAGTTTCTGTCCCAGGTGCTCGCGCGCGCGGCATCGCGCGGTCTCGGAGAAGCGGAGATCCTGGCGACGCTCACCGCCTACACCGCGACATCGATCGCCGCTGCCTACCGGCGCTGGCTGCCACGCCTTCCAGAGGAGATGATCTTGGGAGGGGGCGGCGTCCACAACGCAACCCTCCTGCGGATGATCGCCGATGAGCTTCCCACCGTGCGCTTACGCACCCACGCGGAGTTTGGCATTCCGGATGATGCCAAAGAGGCGCTGGCATTCGCCCTCCTCGGGAATGAGGCCCTCTTGGGCGTGCCGGCAAACGTGCCGGGTGCAACTGGCGGGCAGCCGGCCATCCTGGGCCAGGTCGCTTTTCCGTAACCAGCCCAAAGACAGTCACTGTATCGGTCTCGCGTGTCTGCGTGGTTTGGCGCACTCTTCCGTTTAGGTACCGTCTGGCGCCGGGTAAATGCTTGAAGATGCGCGCTCTCCACGTACGGAGTCATCTCTGCCGCCTGGGGGCAGCATGCCTCCTCAGCTTGCGGGGCTCGCCCCGCAGGGAAGGAGTCACGCGACCATGACAGATGTGAAGCATAGAGCGGCCATGGATCAAGGCGAGAAGACGGATCGGCAGTCGCCGCAAGACCGGCGGCCGGGGCAGCCGGATGCTTCCGGGGGCGATCCCCCGCGCGATGGTGACGAGAGGCCGAGCAAACGCGACCAGTCACGCCCAGAAACGCTGCCCTCTGCGACCACTTCGGGCGGGCTCCCCTCCGAACCGGGCTGGATGCGCTCGTGAGCCCGCCGCGGGCTGGCGTCGGCCCGGCCCCGCGCGAGCGGCGACACGGCGGATGAAGTGGACGGACGCGGATGGGATGGTGCGGGCACCTCGGGCCCCCGCCGGCATCGACACCACGAATGAGAGGAACGGGCACGGATGGGCAGGGTGCAGGCACAGTGGGCTCCCACGGGCGCGGGCGATATGAACCTCGCAGGATAGACCAGCTATTCCGAAGGAAGCATTGTCTGCACCCGGCATCATCCCAAGACGCTTCCAGTTCCATTTGTCCGCGTTCATCTGTGTCCATCTGCGGATGACGATACGCCCGCGCGAATGCGCCGGCCCCAGGGAAAGGGGCTACCGCGTGAGGCTCGCGGCGCTGCAGATTGACACACGGCGGAACGCTATGCTAGAATGGTGCCGGGCGTGATGGCATCGAAGATGCCCAAACGCCTTGCGCGGCAGCTCTTTGCCTGCCGCAACCGCCTACGTCCAAACCCCGAAGGCGCTGCCGCACCCGCGGCCAGGCAGCTTCTCCCCCAAGGGGAGTATCAAAGCACAGGCGTGTGATGCCACATTTCCAGGAAAGGAGGAAGGCGGGGGCCGGATTCCTTCCGCCCGAGGCGGACGCGATATGAAAAGACGGCAGCCCCCTGCTACATTCTCCGTGGATCGCAACGTGGGGTTCCTGCTCTGCCAGCTCCTTGCCCCGTCCATCGGCAAGGTCCGGCGTGCCCCCGCTCCTGCACCCGCGCCCGAAGAGGTGGAGCGCATCGCGGTGCTGAAGCTTGCTGGCCTTGGCAGCCTGGTGCTCGCATCCCCAACGCTCGCGTCGCTGCGCGCGCGCTTCCCAAGTGCGCATATCACGTTTATCACCCAGCTGGCCAACCGGCGCCTTCTGGAGACCAACATCGACGTCGATGAGGTCTACTATCTCGATACGAGTTCGCCCTGCGCCACGGCGGCTGGCTTCTGGCGGCTCTTCCGGCATCTCTGCCGTGGCGGCTACGACCTGGTGGTGGACCTGGAGCCCTCCTCGCGCTGCACCGCGCTCCTCTCCTTCCTGAGCGGCATTCCCCTGCGCGCCGGCTTCGACACGCCGGGCCATGCCCGAGGGCAGCTGTTCAACCTTCCGGTACCCTACGAGGAGCACATCCATCTCGTGGAGGCGTTCCACCGCCTCGCGGAGCGGCTGGGCGCCCCCGCCGTCGGGCGGCTCCAGCTCACCCCCATCCACTACCCACTCGCCGACGAAGCCGTGGTCGAAAGCTTCGCGCTCCAGCAGCACCTGGCGCCGGAGCGGCCGCTCGTCGCCATTCACCTGGGCGCGGACGACGGTCCGGCAGGGCCGCGCTGGCCCACGGAGCGCTTCGCGCAACTGGCGGACGCGCTGATCGCGGAGTATGGCGTGCAGGTGGTCTTCACCGGCTCCGCGAAAGAGACCCCCCTCGCAGCCGAAGCGTTGCGCGCGATGCATCATGAGGCCGTGGATGCCTCCGGGCATCTGAACATTCCCCAGCTGGCCAGCCTGATGGCGCGCTGCGCCCTCGTCATCTCGTGCGACGCTGGCCCGCTCCATATCGCGGCCGCCATGCGCACCCCCGCGCTGGGTCTCTACGGCCCGACCGCACCAGAAAAAGAGGGGCCGTGGGGAGAGCACTGCACCACCCTCTATCACCGTCTGCCCTGCAGCCCCTGTAGCAGCCACGCCTGCGGCAAGCCCTCGCGATGCCCCCACGGCGACTGCCTCCGCTCCATCACGGTGCCCGAGGTCTTGGGAGCGATCCGGGCGCGCTACGCCTCGCTCCTCCGCCCGGAACGCATCCTCGCCGCATCCACTCCCGCGAAATGAACCCGCCCGGCGCCGGCCGGCGGGGAGGGACGGGGCGCGTGGCGAACTGCTTCGAGAGCGGTACTCTGCGCGGGCCGGTCAGGCCGCGTATCGATGAGGAAGGAGGATGCGGCGAGAGGCGCGGTTGCGCATCACGCGACCCGGGTTTCGCCCCCGAAGCAGAAGGTTTCTCGCCGCAAGCGTTGTGAAGGCGTATCCACTCCACCCCATCCGGCGCGCCATCAACCTCGATGGCGCCTGGGAGTTCGCATGGCTGGGCGAGGCCGATCTCTCCTCGCTCGACCCGGCACGCCTCCGCTTCGATGAAATCGAGGCCGTGCCGGGCGTCTTCGATACCGGCATCAAGCGGTATGGCGCGCGAGGAACCGGCGTCTACCGCCGGCGCGTTCCCTTCCCCGCTCCGGCTGGGACGCGGCTGCGACTGCGCCTCAACGGCCTGGGGCTGTGGGGCCGCGTCTGGTGGGATGGCGAGTGCCTCGGCGACGTCGAGCTCCCCTACAGCGGCTACACGTTCGAGATCACCGCAAACGGCGCCGATTGCCACGACCTGGCCATCGCCGTCGATAACCGCTTCGATGCGGAGCGCACGCCGCTCTTCCCGCCATACAGCGACTTCTACGCCTACGGCGGCATCTACCGGAGCATCGAGCTGGAGGAGCTGCCTCCCCTGCGCGTCGAGCGCGTCCGGGTGCAAACCCTGGACCTCGACGCCGCCCGGGTGGGCCTGGAGATCCGCCTGGGGGGCGACGTGCCCGATGAGCTCACCCTCCGGCTTGCCTTTGATGGAGACGATGGGGAGCTCGTCGTGGCCCGGCCGGAGGGAGGCGTGGTCCGCCTGGAGCGCGTCTTGCCTGACGCGCGCCCGTGGTCTCCCGATCACCCCGAGCTGCATACGGTCACCGTCACGCTCGCGCACGACCAGATTATCGAGCGGTTTGGCCTGCGCACCGTCGCGGCGCGCGACGGCGCCATCTGGCTCAACGGCGAGCGCGTGCGCCTGCTGGGCATCAACCGGCATGAAGCCCACCCGCAACTGGGGCCGGCCCTGCCGCCCGCGCTGGTCGCCGAGGACCTCCAGATGATCAAGGCGCTGGGGTGCAACTTCGTCCGGCTTGTCCACTACCCGCACGACCCCATCGCCCTCGACCTGTGCGACGAGCTCGGCCTGCTGGTCTGGGAAGAGACCATGGGCTGGCAACTGGGAGAGAGGGAGTTTCTTAGCCCCCGCGCGCGTGCCCAGATGGTGGACCAGGCGCGGCGCATGGTGTCGGATGGGATCAACCATCCGTCGATCATCTTGTGGGCGTTCCTGAACGAGAGCGCCTCAGACCATCCCACGGCGGTGCCGGTCTACCGCGAGATCTCTCAGGCGATCCGCGAGCTCGATCCCACCCGGCTGGTCACGTGGGCCTCGCACCGCTACGAACGCGACCTCTGCTGGGAGTTCGCCGACGTCGTCTCGCTCAACTTCTACCCCGGCTGGATCCACCCGACCGGCGATTGGAGCACGCCCAATCTCTCGCTCATCGCCCCCTATCTGGCGGAGAAGGCCGACTACTGCGCGCGCCCGGGGCTGGAGGGAAAGCCGCTCCTGGTGAGCGAGATCGGCGCGTGCGGGCTGTACGGGTGCCATGATCGCGCCCGCGCTCAATGGTCAGAGGAGTTTCAGGCGGACTACTTTGACGAGGCATGCCGGGCGATTCTGGAGGAGCCGCGCTACGCGGGTCTGGCACTCTGGCAATTCTGCGACACGCGCTCTTACGTGAACACGGGGAATATCCGCGTGAAGCCGCGTGGCTACAACAGCGCCGGGCTGGTGGACGAATACCGCCGGCCCAAGCTGGCCTACGACGTGGTCGCGCGCCGCTTCCGCGAGGCACGGTGGGGCCCTTTCCCCGGATCCGGGTCGCGCACCCCATCCGGGGGCGCCCGTGAGGCCCGTGCGCGGCGCTGAAGCACTGCGCTGCTTCCCGGCAAAGCCTCTTCGGAGCACCCCCTCCCAGGCCCTGCTCCCAAACCGCCCGCGCGCTGTTGGGGCGAACGTTCACGGTTCGCCCTGCTCCCGCCGGGGCCAGGCTTACAACCCGTACAGCGCGGCCACGCGCTCGTCAATCTCCCGCTCCAGCTCGCGGAGCTGCTCATCGGCGCCCGCGGGCAACGGATGCCCGTGTTTCGCGTAGAGCGCCAGGATCTCATCCACCAGCGCGGCGATCTCCTCCTGCTCTTCCGGCGTGCCAGTAGGGATCGGTAGCTGCTTCCAATCGTCCGGATAGATGTCGGTCTGTGTTCGACGGACGTTTCTGAGAAACTGGCATGCCCAAGATGAGTTCATGACAGCGAGAAGATACTTGACATGGTACTCGGATGACAAGTTCTCCAAATCCTCACGGAGGCAACCCGTCTGTGATTCTAGGGGTTTGCTCTCGTCTGAGTACTTCGCAGACTTGCGGATCGAGCGGTTGCGAACCCCACGAAGCAAGTGCCATGGTACGAACACGATTGCCGTGTGGTTGCAGTATACTTGCCTATCGTCGAACGTCACCGTTGGTGTATCGCCGCATATCCGAAGCGCAAGTAGCCGTTCCGGAGCTTCGTGCAACTCGGGAAAGGTCTGCCGGGAGAAGCGCGCCGGTGCTCGCTCAGTTCCCCATTCCAGATAGCGGATGTGGCGTACTACCCACCGGACGATGTCTTTCCCTTCTATGAACGGCTTCGGGTGCCTGGCGTCGCGCTTTTCTTGCACCAAGTCCTCCGCTCTGAATGTGCCCTGCGCCTTGCGCTCATCCGCGTGGATCACCATTCCCTTGCTGATGTAGCAGATCATCCCTAGAGGAACGCCGGCCGCTGCGGCTCCATCAGATCGGCCCGCATGCTCTCTGAAGACGCCGTCCTGCAGCGCCAATTGCGATGCCGTAGGGAGTAGCTCGACGTTGTGCTCGAACTCCTCGCGGTGTTCGCCCCAGCGGCGAACGCGAGTCGGCTGGTGGTCGCTGGTCGGCGGCGCCTTCCGGAAATGCACGATCGTGTTGTTCACGCCGGCGTCGAACAGGTTGATCTCCGTGCAGAAGTGTTCCTGCTCAGGGAAAATGTCAGTAGTTTGCTTAGCGAAAATGTCACTAACACACAATTGAGTGGCGCCAAAGAATGGCACTCTCCCGAGCTCATACGCATGAATGCAGATAGGACATCTGCCGCGCCCTGGCCTTTGGGTTGGGCACCGCAGGTTTGGCTTGCGCGGCAGATGCTTGCGACTTTGCTATCGCGCGCTGCC
>JAAZEM010000028.1 GCA_012512265.1 Armatimonadota bacterium
CCGCGCGCGAGAGCGGGCAACATCCGGGCGTCCGAAGCCCCTGCACTCAAGGGGGCAAGGCCGCGTTCTCTGGCCGCCAGAAGCAGGATCCTCCCTTGCCGGACGCGAACGTGAGAGTGTCACTACGCCGTTCGGGGCTTGCCGCCGGCAGGCCGGACGCGGCTTCGGCTTTGCAGGCGGCCGCCCGTTTCGCAGCCGCGAAAGGCCGGTGCAGAGCGCGAAGGGATGAGGGACGAGCGCGGCCTCCCCCGACGGGCCTCTCCACGCTTCTCCCCCCGAGCAGATCTCGTGGCTGTTCCGGATGGACGGCGGCGTTGCACGCTGAAGGGAAACCCTTGATCGAAACCACAAGTCTGGCCGAAGTCCAGGAACGCTTGAGCGAGGCGCACCGTGCATACCGGCGCCTCATCCTCTTCTTCGCAACGGAGCGGCCCCCGGTTGTGGAGGCGATGGGCGATTTGCTGGAAGCTTTCTCCACGAATGGGATCGCCGATTCCGAGGCGGCGCTGGGCGCGTACCAGCGCTTCTTCCGCGTCCTGGCCGAGGAGATAGAACTGCGCGAGCGCCATCTGGCGGGCGATGCCTGGCGTACCCTCCTCCTGGAGGCCCTCCTCGCGGATGAAAACACCTTCTCGCGCAAAGCGGCGCTCAGCCCCTCGGGCGAGGTGAGCCCCGCGCTCCGCGCAGCCGCCGAGCAGGACCTCCGGCACCTCCAGGTGCTCTACCGGCTGGAGTCGTCGCTCTTCCGGGCGGCGCTGGCCCGGCGTGAGCGCTGGAGCGCATCGGAACAGGCGGCGAGCCCCCTCGTCGCGTGGGAGGATCTGCGCCCTCTGGCAGAGGTCCCGCCGGGCAATCCAGAAGAGGCCGAGCTCCTGCGCCAGTTTGCAACTGCCGGGGATTGGGGCGCCCTGGTGGGTGATCTCGCCCTGCACTACGCACGCTCGGGCAGCGGTCTCTTCCGCCGGTATCGAGCGTTCCGCTGGGTGTCCGACGCTACCGGCGGTCACCTGGAGGGGATCGCCCATCCCGATCCGATCTCGCTGGAGGATCTCATCGGGTGCGAGGAGGAGTGCCGCGTGCTGTTGCGCAACACCGAGCAGTTCCTTGCCGGCAGCCCGGCGAACAACGTCCTGCTCTATGGCGACCGGGGCACCGGGAAGTCGTCCATGGTGAAGGCGCTGCTCAACGCCTACGCGGAGCGCGGCCTGCGCCTGCTGGAGGTCCAGAAGCAGCACCTCTCGGCGTTCCCGCGGATCTTGAAGCTGCTGCGCGGGCGGCGCGAGCGTTTTATTCTCTTCGTGGATGACCTCTCCTTCGAGGAAAACGAGACGAATTACAAGGATCTGAAAGCCGTGCTGGAAGGCGGGCTGGAGACGCGCCCGGAGAACGTGCTCCTCTACGCGACCTCCAACCGCCGCCACCTGCTCCCGGAGCGGTTCTCGGATCGCGACCACGTGGACCCGGAGATCCACGCCCGCGATACGTCGCAAGAGAAGCTGTCGCTCAGCGACCGGTTCGGGATCACGATCACCTTCCTCTCGCCGGATCAAGAGGGTTACCTGGCTATCGTGGAGGGCCTGGCGAAGCGATTGGGGCTGGAGTGGCCGGCGGAGACGCTGCGCCGGCGCGCGCTGCAGTGGGCGGCACGGTATAACGGCTGGTCCGGGCGCTCCGCGCGCCAGTTCATCCACTTCGCGCTCGGCGAGCAGGCGCTGGAGGCAGCGGCACACCGATAGCCGATAGGAAAGGGCCACGTTCTTCCGATGAAGATTCTGCTCGTGGAGGATGAGAAAAAGGTCGCCAGCTTCATCCAGCGGGGTCTGGAGGAGGAGCGCTACCAGGTAGACGTGGCCCACGATGGACCGACGGGCGCCAGCCTGGCCGTCTCCGAGAGCTACGACGCGATCATCCTCGACATTCAGCTTCCGGGCATGGATGGCCTGGAGGTGCTCCGCTCGCTACGCGGACGCGGCATCACCACGCCGGTGCTCATGCTCACCGTGCGCGACTCCGTGGAGGATAAGGTGACCGCGCTGGATAGCGGCGGCGATGACTACCTGACCAAGCCGTTCGCCTTTGCGGAGCTTCTGGCGCGCCTCCGGGCGCTGATCCGCCGGGGGCAGCAGCGCAGCGCCGAGGATCGCCTGGAGGCGTTCGGGATCTCCATGGATCTGCGCACGCATCGCGTCACCCGCGACGGCGAGGCGGTGGAGCTGACGGGCAAGGAGTATGCCCTGCTCGAGCTGTTCCTGCGCCATCCGGGGCAGGTGCTCACGCGCACCATGATCTCCGAGCAGATCTGGGGCTACCACTTCGACAGCTTCACCAACGTGATTGACGTCTACGTCAACTACCTGCGCAAGAAGCTCGACCAGAACGGCCGGCCGCGGCTCATCCACACGGTGCGCGGCGTCGGCTACGTGCTCCGCCGGGAGGAAGCAGAAAAGTAGTCGTGGGCAAGGTGAGCGAAGCGCTCGAGCGCCTCAACATCCAGCACCGGATGATGCTGTGGTTCACGGCGATCATCCTGGGCGTCTTGGGCTGCGTCCTGCTTTTCCTGCACCTTCGCATCACCCGCGACATGCGCAACCAGGTCTACTCCGAGCTGATGCGCACGCGAACGCTCTTTGAGAACATCCACCGGATGAGCGGCGAGGATCTCCAGAGCCAGTGCCTGATTCTCGCGAATCTGACGCGGCTACGCGCGGCGGTGACGCGCCAGTCGCCCGAAGAGGTGCAGAGCGTCCTCGAGGATTACGCCACGATGCCCGGCGCGGAGGCGGTGCTGATCACCACTCCAGACGGCAGGCCTCTCGCCAGCCGGGGGCTGCCCGCGCCTCGGGGACACCGCGCGCCCCTCTACGATAGCGTCCGCCAGGCGCTGGCGGGCGCCACGCCTCCGGGGATCGATGTCAGCGCCGCGGGGATCTACCAGACGGCGTGGTGCCGGGTGCGCCACGCCCGAACCGGGATGCCGGTGGGCCTCCTGGTGCTGGGCACCCCCATCGACAAGCGCCTCGCGATCCGGCTGAGTAGCATGTCCGGCGCGGCGATCACCTTCTTTGCGCCCCGGCCCGGCAGCGATGCCCCAGTTCCCACCGTGGTGGCGTCCACGCTTCCTGGCGAGGCGATGCTCCGCCTGCAGGAGGCGATGCTGGCGATGGGGCGCAACCCGCTCAGCGTGCCCTCGGAGGGCCTGGAGAGCCCCTACGTGATGGACCTCGGCGAGGAGGTGCAGTACCTCTCCGTCACCGCCCCAATCCGCGGGGAGGGCCGGAAAGTGGTGGGCGCCTACGTCATCCAGCGCCCTCTCCAGGAGGAGTTTCGGCTGCTGGACCGGATGCGCCTCACGCTGATCTTCGTGGGCGTGGTGGCCGTCCTCTTGGGGCTGTGCGCGAGCTTCATCGTGGCGAACGGCGTTGGCCGCCGCATCCACGGCGTGGTGCGCGCCGCCGAGGGCCTGAGCGCCGGCGACTGGAGCCGGCGCGTGCCGATTGAGGGTCCGAAGGACCTGCGCGTCCTCGCGGAGGCGTTCAACCGGATGGCAAGCCGGCTCCAGGGCTGGGACGCGGAGCTGCGCGCCGAGGTGGCGCTGCGCACCGAGGAGCTAAACCAGGCCCTGGCCCGCCTCGACTCCAACCTACGCCAGATGCGCCAGTTCCACGCCGATGCCTCGCATGAGCTGCGCACGCCGCTCACGATCATGCGCGGCGAGGTGGAAGTGGCGTTGCGCACTAGCCGCACCCCCGAAGAGTATCAGCGCGTTCTGGCCAGCGTACTGGAGGAGATGAACCGCGTCTCCGCCATCGTCGAGCACCTCCTGCTCCTGGCGCGCGCCGATTCCGGGCAGATCCTGATTGAGCGCGCCCCCGTCTCGATAGACGCGCTGCTGGAGGAGCTGCACCCGCAGGCGGTGCTCCTGGCCGGGCGAAAGGAGATCACCGTCACGCTCGAGAAGGAAGGCCCGGTGATGGTCCTCGGCGATTCCGACAAGCTCCGCCAGCTCTTCCTCAACTTGATCGACAACGCGATCAAATACACGCCCGAGGGCGGCCAGGTTCGCCTGCGCGTGCGCGGCGACAGCGGCTTTGCCGTGGTCTCGGTGGAAGACACCGGGATCGGAATCGCCCCCGAGGATGTACCCCACATTTTCGACCGCTTCTTCCGCGCCGACCGGGCGCGCAGCCGCGAGATGGGGGGCACCGGGCTCGGCCTGGCGATCTGCCAGTGGATCATCGACGGCCACCACGGCTGGATCGACGTCCAGAGCACCCTGGGCGAGGGCTCCTGCTTCACCGTCTATATCCCCCGCGTGGACCCCTCTGGGCCGGTGGATGCGTCAGCGCCCGGCCACCCCGCCGATGATTAGAAAACTCTAATGCGTTTTTAATGGTGTTCTAATGTTGACTTGCTATACTGATCAGCAGATGCGAACTGTCGCATATCTACTGCGGGCCCGGACCCGAAACGCATCGGGCGGCGTGACCCGATATCGGCCTGGTAGGCTCCACGCTGATCGAACCTTAGCCAGACCCGGGGTAGGTATCCCGTCGCCACCCCAGCCGCCGCCCGGCTTACGGGGCCCGGCCCGCGTTCCCCTCCCCTACCCGCGATCCCGATGGGGCGCGTCTACTCATCGCATCCAGAGCTGGAGGAACCACCCGGAGTATGCTGCCAGATTCACCGCCCGGCGTAACTGCTGCCCCGGCGCGCCGGGGCACGCCCGGAGTAAGGGAGAGAGCGCATGAGTGTTGATCTTTACGACGATCTCGGCGCGGGATACGACATCGTGATCCACTGGGAGCGGCGCCTCGCCCGGGAGACGCCTTTCTACCAGGATCTTTTCGCGCGGCATGGAGTCCGCCGGCTGCTGGACGTGGGCGCGGGCACGGGCTGGCACGCCCGGCTCTTCGCCCAATGGGGAATCGAGGTGGTCGCCCTGGACCCAAGCGCCGCGATGCTGGAGAAGGCACGCGAGGTGACGGCGGGCCTGCCGGTGCAGCTCGTGCAGGCCGGTTTCGAAGACCTGCCGCAAGCGGTAAACCCGCCGTTCGAGGCGGTCGTCTGCCTGGGGAACACCCTTCCCCACGCGGCCACGCACGCCGCGCGCATGCAGGCGCTTCGCGGCTTCCGCGCGTGCCTGGGATCGGGCGGAGTATGCGTGGTGCAAACCCTCAACTACGATCAATTGGCCGCCACACACGAGCGGTTCCAGCCGCTCTCGCACGGCGTCGTGAACGGTCAGGAGCAGCTCCTCCTGCGGATGTTCGACTTCGGTCCGGAGACGTGGCGGTTCAACATCCTGCGGTTCACGCGCGTCGACAGCGAGTGGCGGTTCGACGTCTCCAGCGCAACGCACCTTCCCGTTTTCGGCGCGGAGCTCGAGCGCCAGATGCGCGAGGCCGGCTTCGCGGAAGTGCGCCTGCTCGGCGGGTTTGACGGCTCGGTGTTCAACCCGGAAACGTCGGATATGCTCCTGGCCGTCGCCAGCTGATCCGGCAGCGCTGGCTCAAAAGTGGCCGGGCGCGCGGTCTCGGGATGAGTACCGCGCGCCCGGCACCGGTCACTTCAGCAGCCGGGCGGGGTGGTCGGCCAGGAACGGAACCACGTCGCCCGCCAGGAAGAACAAAACGTCCTCCTTCGGCGTCATCTCCAGCTTCCACGCCTTCCCCCGGCCCTCCGGCGGCACACTGATCTTGAACTCGTTTTCGAGGAGCGCGCCACTCTGCCTCAACGCCTCGCGCCCGGAGGGATCGGTGAGCACCAGCTCCACCGGCTCCGTCTCGCCGCCGCACTTCACGCGCAGGGTAAACTCGCGCGCATTCTCTGGCACGTAGAGGTAGGAAACCGGCATCTGGTAAATCACCTGGAGTGGCTCCGACTCCGACGCCTCCAGCACCAGGCAACGGTTCTCGCTTTCGATGGTGCATGAGCCGCCCTTCGGCACGATCTCGACGAAGTGCGTGCCGGTCTTCTCGGCCTTCACCGTGACCGTCGCGCTCTCATCGACCTTGACCGCACCCTTCGCCAGCTCCTTCAGGTCGGGATCGAGCAGCCGGTAGCTTGCGGTATCGCGGAAGGTAGTCACGCGGACGTTCGTCACCTTCAGCGAGATCGTCTCGCCCGCCTCGGCATAGAGGAGCGCACGCCCGCGCTGCCGGACCCGCGCCGGTCCGGGAGACGGCTCGAACCCGGCCCCCTTTCCCGCCACGGGAGCGAGCCTGGGGAGGAGGTCGCACGCCAGCTCACAGAAGATGGACGAGCCGGACGCATTGGTATAGCTCGTTTCGATCGGGATGCGCACGGTGCCCGGGCGCGCATCCGGCGGCGCCGTGATCGTGAGGCGCACGGTCGCCGTCCCGGGCTCCAGACCCGCCGGGCCAACCGTCACCGTCTCCGGTCCGGCCAGCTGCCACGACCACCCCTTGGGGAGCACCGGGCGGCTGCGAACCTGGATCTCGTGGGGCATCACGTTGCGGATTTCTACGGCGACTTCAGCGGGCCGCCCCGCCACCAGAGTTCGCTTGCGCTCGGCCAGCGCCGCCAGGAACGGCGTGTCGCACGGCAGCGTCACCTGGTCGGACAGGGTGAACGTTTCGTTGCCCGCGCGCACCTGCACCTCGGCCAGGAGAGCGACCGTGTGCTCGACGAGCCGCCGGTCGGTGACAACGACCTCGAACTGCCCGGGTTGCCGGGCGCCCGGCTTCGGGCGGATCGCCACCGCCTCCGGGCGCGCCGCGCGGGCCACGGTGAGCCGTGGCTCCGACACCAGCTGCCCGCTCGCGCCCGGCTGGCACTCGACAGTCACCTCGCAAGGGATAAACGGCGCGAGACGCGCTCCCGCGGCGACCGACAGCCGGATCCGGGCGCCGGTCTGAGCGGCAATCGCGGCGCCAACGGCGGCGCGCTGGCGCTCCACCTCTTCCAGCTGGGGCAGCGGCGCCTTGGCAACCGCCAGCCGGTGGCACTGCTCGGCCAGCTCGCGCGAGCGCCTGGCGAGCGCGCCCAGGTCATACCGCCCGGTTTGAGGCGAAGGGGTCAGGCCAGGGATCGCCCGGAGGGGCAGGTGCACCTCGCGCCGTGCTGCACCGGGCGCCAGCCGGACGGAACCGGCCTCAGACGCGAGCGCGGCGAGCGCGCCGGTCGCCTCGCGAGCGACGACCTGCAGGCCCTCGACTCCGCGAAGCTGGAGCGCCTGCGCGCCGTCCACGGTCACGACCAGGCCGCCGCGCGAGGCATCGGCCACACGCGCGCGAACTGGGGGCTCAATCGTCGCCGGATGGCGCAGCGCCAGGAGGAAATCCTGGTCGGCCCGCGTGCCGGTCGCGGTGAGGGTACCATCGGGCGCAATCTCCAGCTCGGCGCCCTCGGCATACCACAGGCTACCGGGCTCAACGCGCGCTTGCGGGAAAGTTCCATCCTTGCCCTTGCGCAGGAAGAGGAACGGAAGATCCGCCCGCGCGGGGGCCGCGGACGGTTCCTTGCCGCCAAACTCCAGCAGGAGCACGCTACGCGCTGGCAGCTGGGCCCGCAGGGTTCCATCCGGCCCCATCTCCACGGTGCCGGTCCTCTCTTGCCCTGCCCAGAGCTGGTGCGGGCGGATCGAGCCGGACGGCACACCCCACGCCACCGGTTCACACCGCAGCGACACGGGCTGGACCTCGCCGGTCCAGTTGGTGAGGAGCAGGCCGACGCGGCCATCCGGCGCCTTCCAGAGAGAGTGGCGGACGACGGGCATCGAGACCGTCGCGCTGTGCGTGAAGCCGATGGACATCTTCCGTTCCGGCACGTCGAGCGCCGGCGGGCGGAGCCACTTCCCTTCCAGGAGGAACGCTCTCCCGGCGTGGAAAGTGTGCGTCGTCGCGCGCAGGTAGGCGGCACTCTCGGGCTTCTCGCCAATCTTCGGGGGGGCGTTTTCGGAAAGCGTCGGCACGGCGCCCCACGCCAGGTGCTCCGCCATCAGGGCGCAGAAGGTATCGGTGTCGCGGCTTAGCGCGCAGTCGCTGCCATACTGAATGGCATAGTCATGGTAGACCGCGGTGAAGAGCGGGCAGAGCTTGATGAGAGGGGTGTAGCCGCCGCGCGTCACGTCGAGCGTCAGGAAGCCATCGAAGCCATCCAGGTAGGCTTCGCAGATCTCCTCGGTGGTGAAGACGGCTTCCGGCTCGCGCTCGCGGATTCGGTCGCGGAGGCGGCGCATCAGGACGCGGTTCCCCTCGCCCCAGTAGTTCCCGCCGTTGAGCGGGTGCCCGTGCTTCTTGTCGAAGCAGGGCCGCGCGCGCCCGGCGGAGAGGACGTCGAGGTAGACGCCATCCAGGCCGTAATCCCATACCTGCTTGCTGACGAAATCGAACACCTTCTCCTGCCACTGCCGGGTGAAGGGGCACATCCAGGCAAAGGTGTTCTCCGCAATCGGCCAGAGGTAGAAGTCGCCCGCCTCGGTCTTGGCGGCTGCGGCCGCGCCGTTCTCCAGCCGCCAGCTTTCAGTATCCATATCCCAGATGCTCCCCTGGGTGTAGGGGATCACATGCGCACCGAGCGCCTGTATGGCGCGCACGCTCTGGAGGTAGCCGGGCTTCGCGGGGAGCATCTCCGGATAGTTATCATCGAACTTCGCCACCGGGTAGCGGTAGTAATGCACAGCGGTGGGCACGCGCAGGTAGTCGAAGTGGTCAGCCAGCTCGCCGAGCACCTTGCCCGGCTCGTTGTAGTACTTCAGCCAGAGCGCCGCCTCCTTGAACCACTCGGGGATCGACCGGCGCGTGGCGATGGGGCCTTCGGCGCACCACTTCTGGCGCAGCGCCCACTCGCGGTAGACCTGGGCCGAGTCGTACCAGTCGCCGTCAAAAACGCCGACCATGGCAGGATAGGGGAGCTCCCACTGGCGTGGCTTCGGCAAGGGATCCGGCGCGGGGAGGATGAGCGAAAGCTCGCCCGTCGCGGCCTTCGTATCCGCGCTCCATTGGATGTGCTTCATCCAGCAATCGGGATCGGCGGCGGCCACGTAGAGCCCGGCTCCCCCGCCGTAGTAGGACGCATACTGCATCGAACCGGGGCAGGGATAGGTGACCGTGTAGCTATTCAGCCGGCGCAAGGGATCCGTCGCCAGCCGGCCCCAGTAGACCGGAAGGGTGAGCGCGTCGTCCTCAGCGACCTTGCGGATCCCGGCAACCCGGGGGAACTCCACCTCGCGCAGCGTCAGCTTCGGGTCGGTCCAATCGAGAGCGAGCCGCCACTCCGAGAGCTTCGCATCCGGACCGAGCGAAATGGTGACGCGAACGCGGGCGGCACCCTGACCGGCGCGGACTCCCTCCCACACCAACGCGAGCCGGCCCTGCGCGGGTTCGGCCCGCCGGGTGGCCGGGGCATCCGCGGCGATGACGAGGTCGTTCCCCGCGCCATCGCGGAACGTGAGCCGCCACAACGGCCCGGTGCGATCACCCAGAAACGCGGTTTGCCGTCCGAGGTGCGCGAGCTCCGTCAGCGCGAAGCCCCGTGCCTCATCGAAGCTGAGGCGGAGATGCTTGTTCTCGAGGCGCACCGCCGCGCCCGCCGGGGCCACCACGCCGATGGCGCAGAGAAGACCTACACAAAAGAGAAGGATGCGGGTACGCCCCCAGCCGCGGGGCCGCCCATGGATCGGCTGTTCTCTCACCTAACTACCTCCCTGGAACGCGCTGCTCCCTCCCCCATAGAGGAAGGGGCTCCTGTCCAGTATAGCAAGGATTGCTCCCGCCCGCAAGGGAGGCACCCGCGGTGGGGGTTTTCGGGATAAGCCCGCACGCGCGGACCTCGAAGCTCCGCGCTGCTTCCTGGCAAAGTCCCTTCGGGGCTTCCCCCCCAGCCCCTGCCGTTCTCAGGCACCCGGGTGTGTTGCCAACCCCAGCCCGGCAGGGCTTCGCTCGCAAGCAGCGCGGTGATTTATCGCCGCACGCCTGGTTGCGCGTCCCCCGCGCGTGGGCGAGGGCGGGGGCCCCGCGCTTCCATGTTTGGGCTGGTCTCCATTCCGCCGCCGGACCCGATTGGGTCGCGCCATGCTCGCGCCGTTTCACGCGCGGTGTCGTGTGGAAAGAGAGGCAGCGGAGAAGCATTGCGCTGCCGTGCAGTCTCGACGCCACGGCCGGCTGCGGTGCAGAGAGGGAAGGATCAATGCGCAAGAAGGAGGAAAAGAAGAGGCTTCACGAGCAGATGCGCGAAGCGGGCGAGATGCTGGGCCAGGCTCGGAAGGAAGAGCTGGGCCACGAAGGCTACGAAGAGTTGGGCCATAAGGGGGGCCAGCGCGTCCGCGAGCTGATCGATAAAGGGAAGCAGCACGAGCGCGAGTAGTTGGTCACGGCGCGGCTCCTCCACGGCGGCCAATAGCCGCCGTGGAGGCTGCATCCCGGATGCCCGCCCGGCCGGCGCTGCCGCGGGTCTCAGCCGACGACGAGCGATTCCCCGCCGTCAATCCACACCTCGGTGCCGGTGATGTGACTGGACGCCTCCGATGCCAGGAAGAGCGCCAGCTGCGCCACCTGCTTCGTCGTGCCCGGCGCGCCGTGCGTCAGCGGGATCTTTCCCTCTGGATACTCGATGGGCGTGCCCACCCCTTCCAGATCCCGCTGCTCGGTACTCTCACCGATATCCGTCCGGATGGCGCCCGGGCAGATCACGTTCACCCGCACCCGATGTGGGGCCAACTCCGCGGCAACCATCTTCGCGAAAGCCACCTGCCCCGCCTTCGAGCAGGAGTAGGCAGTCGCGCCGGTGTTGCTGAAGACGCGGGTACCGTTCACCGAGGAGGTGATGATCACCGATCCGCCGTTCTGCTTCAGGTAGGGCACGGCGTATTTCACCGTGAGGAAGGTCCCGGTCAGGTTGATGGAGAGCGTGCGGTTCCACTCCTCGGGCGACAGCGCATCCAGGGGCGCCCACACGCCGTTGATCCCCGCGTTGGCGAAGACGATATCGAGCCGGCCCCAGCGATCCGTGAGCTCCCGGATGGCGCTCTCCATCTCGCCCGGATGAGAGACGTCTGCCACGAGCGCCATGGCTTCCCCACCACTTTGCTCGATCCGGCCCACCACCGCCTGCAGCTTCTCGTGTGTCCGGTCGAGCGCCCCAACGCGCGCGCCCTCGCGCGCGAAGAGAACCGCCGAGGCCTCGCCAATTCCAGAGCCCGCCCCCGTGACGAGGGCCACCTTGCCAGCTAGCTGCATCCTCTCTCCCTCCATCGCCGCCACCCGCGCTCGATAGGGAGTTATACCGCCGGTTGACCCACTTTCAAACCGCCTGCCCTCCGCCACCTCGCATAGGAACCGGGCGCCGCAACCGCGAAAGAATGAAACAAGCATGTCCCCTGACAGCCATCGATGAGAGGAAAGACCATCACCAAATGCCATCCTACGAGGAGCTCAAGAACGAGCTGTGCGGCTTCCTGGTCACCCAGCACAACGCGATGATCCACGCCTTCGGCGCTGCCGATAAGGAGGACAAGGAGCTGGGGCCAGTGCGCGATTTCCGGCTGACCTTCCGCGTCGCCGAGCGCGCTGATTTTGACCGTGTTCACGCGTCTCTGCGCGGCTACCTGACGGAGAACTATCCCTCGGCCTTCCTCACGGCCTACAGCGCCGCGGAGAAGGATGACAAGGAGGGAGGCCGGGTCCGCGAGTTTCGGATCACCATTCGAGTACCGCTCCTCGCCGGCGAGGAAGCGCCCGCGGAGGGTGCGTAGCCCACGCCAGCACAGCTATTGTCCCGCGACAACGGCTCCCCACCACACCGGCGAGGCCCCGGGGACCCGTTGTCGCGTCTCTCAGCTACCCGCGGGCTCCGATGAGGCGGCAGACGAACGGCGCCCCCTTCCTCATCCAGATCCTCCCCGTTTCCCCAGATCCCCGTGACCATCGTTTGGTCTTTGGCACGGTCCCTGCACCCAGGGCGGGCTAGGCCCGCCTACCGTGGCTCTCTCGTTGCACGCCCAGTGGCCAGGGCGCAGGCAATGCCACCCTGCCAGGCCTGGCGTATTGGGCATCGGCGGGCCCTTCCCATGTGCCTGTAAATGATTGGGAGGAGGGGGCATGAGGAAAGCGATTGCGGTTGTAACGGTTGCTCTTCTTGGTGCGGCGGCGCTCTATGCCGGACAGGCGATGAGGGAGGACTCTCGCCCTGCGGCCCAACGCTGGCAAGCGGTGACCGGCACCGTGCAGGCAGCGCCCGAGGGACGCTCTTTCGTGATCCTCTCGCAGCGCGATGGCCGGTTCACCGTCAACGCCCGCAACGCCACGATCCGCCAGCTTGGCCGCGTGGTGAACTTCGACGCGGTGAAGCCCGGTCAGGTAGTCACAGCTTTCGGGACGCGCACGGCGGGACAGATCACTGCCGAGGAGGTGTGCATCTGCCCCACCACCCCCGAGCCGGGGCGCGTGGCGGGTTTCCGCAACACCAACCTGGGCATCACCGGCACGGTGACCGCGATCGCAAGCGGGCGAAAGCTGACGGTCCAGTCGCGGCGCGATGGGCTCTTCACCGTAGACGCCAGCCGGGCACAGGTCCGTCGCTATGGCGACCCCGCTGCCTTCGATGAGATCACGCCCGGGCTTGTGATCCGTGCCTGGGGTGCCAGCACCGGCACGCGCCAGATCCGGGCGGATGAGGTCTGCATCTGCCCCGCGCGCCTGCCCTCCCAGGGCACAGCGGTCGAAGAACCGACCAAATAGACGCAGCTCATGCCAGGCGCGCCTGCCCCTCTCGCCCGAAGTATTCACCAGAATACTTCAAAAGAAGTCTCTTGCCTGGTGGCACGCTGTTGCCGCCACGAGCGTCCGGTGGCAGAGTGTTTTCGAGGGCAGTGCCCGCGAAGCCGCGCCACACTCGGCAGAGAGACTTCTTTTCATTATTCTAACGAATAATGCGGGCTCAGGCGGGCGCGGGCTCGTCCGAAAGCGTCGCCGGGAGAGTGACGAGGAAGGCGCTCCCCTTCCCCGGCGCGCTCTCTACCGTGATAGTGCCGCCGTGCGCCTCCACGGCTTCACGGGCGATGGCGAGGCCGAGGCCGGTGCCCCCCTGGGCACGCGACCGCGCCTTATCGACGCGATAGAAGCGCTCGAAGAGACGCGCCTGATCCGCCTCCGGAATCCCCACGCCGGTATCGGAGACCCGGATGCAGACGTGCTCCCCATCCTGGAACGCGGACACGCGGATCTCGCCGCCGTCCGGGGTGTACTTGATGGCGTTATCCAGGAGATTCGCTAGAACCTGGATCAACTGGGTGTAATCCGCGGGCACCGCCAGCCCCTCCGGAATGTCGGCCTGAATATCGAGCTCTCGCACGGCGAGCAGCGGTGAAGCGAGCGCGAGTACGTCTTGCCACGCGCCGGCGAGATCGACCAGGCTCTTCTTCACCGGGCCGGTGGCCTCCAGGCGAGAGAGGTCCAGCAGGTTCGTCAGGAGGGAGGAGAGGCGCGCCGTCTCGCGCGATAGCGTCTCGAGGAAGCGGTCGCGAGCGCCGGGGTCATCCTTGGCGCCATCAATGAGCGTGTCGACGGTTGCCTGGAGCGAGGCGACGGGCGTGCGGAGTTCATGGCTGGCGTTGGCGATGAACTCGCGCTGCAGCTCAACAGCGCGGCGCATCTCGGTGCGGTCCTGCACGAGGACGATCGCGCCCTGGGTCAGCCCCTCGGCGTCGCGAAACGGGGAGGCGTGCACGCCCAGCACCATCGGCTGCGGGTGATGGAGCCGGACCTCCTCCTCCACCGTCTCGCCCGCGAGAGCCCGGGTCACCGCGCGCTGAAGGTCCGGGTTGAACGTCGGGCCATACACCTGCTGCCCGAGCATGGAGCCCCCGGGGATGCCAAGGAGGCGCTCGCAGGCCGGGTTGACGACGCCGATTCGCCCGCGCGTATCAGTCACGATGATACCGTCGGCCATCTGCGCCAGCACAGTTTCCAGCTTCCCCTTCTCTTCAGCGAGGGCGTTCATCGCCTGGCGGATGCGCTCCGCCATGTCGTTGAAGCTGGCCGCCAGGTCGGCCACTTCGTCGTTTCCGGCCACTCCCACCTGCTGGTCGAGGTCGCCTTCGGCCATTCGCCGGGCCATCCGGCTCATGCGCACCAGCGGCGCGGTGATCCCGGAGGAGAGGGAGAGGCTAATGAGGCCGACAAGCCCGAGGGCCACGAGGAGCGCCATCGCCGTTGCTGCGTGGATCCGGGCCATGATCTGCTCCAGACCGGTGCTGGGAGAGGAGACGGTGAGGAGATAGGCCTCATCCCCCACCTCGACGGGCACGGTGATGTGCAGCCTGCTCGGGCCGTGCGCGGTGCTATGGCACGCCCGGCACTGGAACCGCGCCGGTGCGCAAGGTTGCTGCGCGCTGACCAGCCCGGTTGCTTCCTGCGCGGTGTCTACGATGCGCCGGCCATCCAGGGCGGTGAGCACGACACGGGTACGCAGGCACTGAGAGAGCCGCCGGCAGAGGCAGGCAAACTCCACATCCGGAGACCCAAGCCCCGCGGCGGCGCTCAGATTGCTCTTGATCAGGGTGGCGTGCGCCTTGAGCACCTGGAGGCGCTCGTCCACATAGCTCCGCTCCACGGCGCGAAGCAATACGGCGCTGAGCGCCGTGGTAGAGAGCAGCGTCACCGCGCAATAGGTGAGCATGAGTCGCCAGCGGATGCTGCGCATCGGGTCACTCCACCAGCTTGTAGCCGACGCCATGCACGGTGAGGATGCGCCGTGGACGGCTGGGATTCTCCTCAATCTTCTCGCGAAGCCACCGGATATGCACATCCACCGTGCGTGGGTCGCGATAGCGCACGCCGTCCCACACTTCATCCAGCAGCATCTTGCGCGAGACAGCTTCGCCACGGTGAGCCACGAGGATCCTCAATACCTCGAACTCCTTGAGCGTCAGCCGGAGGGACTGGCCACAACGGTAGGCCAGGTGTTGCCGCGTGTTGATCTCCAGGTCGCCACTCCGGAGAATGCCGTCGGGTGAAACCTGCTCGGGCTGCACTCGCCGCAGCACCGCACGAACCCGGGCGATCAGCTCCCGCATGCTGAACGGCTTGGTCACGTAATCATCCGCGCCCACTTCGAGGCCGACGACGCGGTCCACCTCCTCGCCGCGCGCGGTGAGCATGATGATTGGCACGTTGCTCGTCCGGCGGAGCGTGCGGCATACATCCAGACCGCCCACCCCGGGCAAAAGTAGATCCAGGATCAGCAGGTCCGGCTTCTCCGCTTCGGCGAGGGCCAGCCCCTGCGTTCCATCGGAAGCAGTAAGAACCTCGAAGCCCTCTTTGGCGAGCGAGTAGGCCACCGAATCGGCAATGGCCTGCTCGTCCTCGATGATCAACACCTTCTCGGACATCTCGCCCCCCTCCGGAGATCACGGAGTGCGGCCTGGGAAGGCATCCGGCACGGAGGCCAGCCATGGCTCGTCCAGGCCTTCCACGCGCCACTCTACCGACCGGGGCGCGGTCACCTCCAGAAGCAGCGGTTTCCCGCGCAGTTCCGAGGGCACCGGCAGGCGCAGCGGCTCGTCTGGCAGGACGCGCGAGGGCACCTGGCCATCCGCTCCAGTGCCTGCCAGGGGCACCGACCAACGGGCGTGCGCCAACAGCCGGCCATCTGGAACGCGCAACGCCGCCCCCAGAAGGCCATCACCCTGTCGAGCAATCGTGCCCCGGGCCGCGACCCGCACTTCCCCGCCGGACGGGCCACGCAGGTAGAAGCGGAGGCGGGCGTTGGCATGGCGCGGGATCTTCCACTCGTCGGCGCGCAGGTAGGTGTACGGATGGTCGGTAACGACTTCCACCAGGCCGTCTTCCTCGCACGTGAGGTGCAGCAGGTAGTCGCCCTCCAGGCTTCGCCGGGGGAAGGTCACCTCGCGCGTGGTGAACGCATCACCTTCCAGCAGGTCGCGCTGGATGATTCGCCCCAGCGGGTCGCGCACCTCCAGGGCCACCCGATACCGCCGGCTTGGGTCGGCTCGCGGCGCGCGCATCCGGCACACCATCACCGCCGCCGTGTCGTTTCCTTGGCGATGCACGCGCACCGTCAGCACCCGGTCTTGTCCGCTGAGGTTGCCCACCCCGAGAGCGGTTCCGCGTGCCCAGGCCGGAAGCTGGCCTCCGGCGGCGGCAATCGCGGGCAGCGCCTGCGTCGCCCGCGGCAAGGAGAGATCGCGCCCGTGAGGCGTCAGGAAAAGCCACAGCATCTGCTGGAGCGCCGCATCCCATACGGCGGGGCCGACCTCGGACGCCGACGCACGCGATAGCGCCTGGAAAAGGTAGTTCTCTCGCGCCCCGGGCACGCTACGCACTGGGGACGCGGCCCGCAGGGCGCGCTGCAAAGCCGCCAGCTGCTGTTGGAATTGGGCCTGCAGCTCCGGTCGCTCCATCGCTTCCACCGCTTCGGCCAGTGCGGCCACCGTCACTCCGGCCTCAGCGAGCTCCACCTCTGGAGGCGGGCGCCGCGCCAGGAGACGCAACAGACCGTCACGATAGACCTGGCGCCCGGTCGCTGTGTACAGCTCCGCCAGGTGCAGCAGGACTCGGCCGCGCTCCCAGGCGTGGTAGGAGCTAGAGCCGGTCCGGGAAAGGAGCTGCGCGCCCAGGCCCTCGGCTGTCTGTAGCGAGCGGGCATCGCCCGTGATCCAGTAGTCGTAAAGTAGGCCGGTGATCCCGAGGCTTTCAAAGTCGGGGCGATACCCGAAGTGCGTGCCCCCGCTCCGAGGGTGCTGGAAAGCGCTCTCCTCGTTGCTCCACCAGGTGCACACCTCGCGCAAATGCAGCACCTGCCGCCGGGCACGCGCCCAGATCGCCGGGTCTCCTGTGCGCAAAAAGTGGGTGTAGAGCCCCTCTGCGGCACCGGCCTCCCCATGCAGCCAACATCCGAAGGAGCCGGTGTCGCCATCGTTCAGCCATCCGGTCTCGCCAGCGCGCTCCTGATCGCCAATCCCCAGCGCCATCTCCCGGTCCAGGATCCACTCCAGGAGCGGGAAGCGCCGCCGGGTCTCTGCCGCCGTGCTGAAGGCACCAAACACCCCAGTGCGCGCCGCGTGTTCCGGATCCGGCACCACCAGCGGTGGGCATTGTAGCCGGTCGAGCACCAGGGCGGGGGCTTCCCCGGAGCCAACCCAGAACTCACCATAGGCGCTGAGGCCGAACGGGAAGTCGAACGCCTGCACCCCGGCCGGCGGGATCAGGTAGGCGGCCATCTCGCCCGGAGTGACCTCCAGCGCCGAAGGATGGCGGTCTGCCATATGGCTAAACGCCAGAAGGATCGGCGGGCGATCCAGGGCCTGCCAGGTCGCCCAGCCACCGGCGCGCCCGAAGACACGCGAAGGATCGGCGCCGGGCGCCTCGACAAGGAGGTCTTCCCGCCCGGACCGGAAGGGATCACGGCGCTGGGTGACGCGAAGGAGTTCGCCTCGACCAAGCGTCGCGGTGACCGGCGCTCCACCGGCGATCCCGATGGCACCCTCCGCCCGGCGTGCCCGGCCCGTGGGCAACACCAACGCCAGCGACCGGACCGGCGTAGCCGGCTCAGGAGTGAGGTTCGTGACGGCGAGATCGACCCGCATGCCGGGAATGCCCCGCCAGGCGCGCAGCCGAGCTTCGTAGCGGAAACGCTGCTGCACGTCTCCATCCGCGGGCGCTAGGTAGCCGCGCACGACCACGACCGCATGCAGCGGCCCATTTCGCTCGACGACAACCTGCGAGGGCGGCCCGTGAGAGGTGAGGCGCGTTCCATCCAACAGCTCCAGGCGGATCCCGCCTCGCTCCCCTGGCGCGAGGGAATCTCCCCACCGTGGTTCCGTGAGAAGCGAGAACTCCTTGCCCGAGGCCCGCGCCAGGAGATCCCCGGTATGGAGGAAGACCTCATCGCCCTCCCGGGAGGCAACAGGAAGCAACGGCGGCGGTGCCGTGGTGGCGCCCGACTCCAGCGTATAGCTCGCCCGCTCTCCCGCAGCCAGGGGCGCCTGGAAGGTCAGCCAGAGACTGCGCACCGATCCGTCGCGCCGGTCACGGCGCAGCACATCGAACTGAAACGGGACCTCGCTGCCATCGGGGGCACGCAGCCGGAGGGCGTCGGGAGAGAAGACAAGGCCCCGGGCCAGCGGCACGCTTCCGGAGATGATGGCGGGCGACCATGCGCGCCCGGCCCATTCACGGGCATGTACCGGAACGCTCAACGGGGGGAGATCGGACTGCAAACGGGGGGGCACCGGTTCGTCGCGCTCGTCACTATGCTCGCGATACGCGATCAGCCCGCGCACCTGCCGGAAGATCCCCTCGCCTGCCGCCAGCGCGTTCGCGCGCCGCTCCTGATATTGGTCATCCCGGAGGGGCATTGGGGCCAGCTGCACGGCATCCAAATCCAGCCCGTCGTCTAGCGGCCGAACCCACCCGCGATACAGGAAGAGAGTGCCTTCATCGGGGGGCACGTCCGCGGGCTGGACGATCGCCGAAAGCGAATGGCGCCTCCAGCTCGCTTCCGGCGTCACCGTGCGAACGGCGCGCCCGACGATGGCGACGCCCCCTCCGCCACCGAAGCCAACCACCTCGCACCCGATCTCCGCCCGCCCCGCGCCGGCTCGCGCGTCTTGCGCAGCTACTGGCCCGGGCGATGGCGGAGCCCCTGCGTCGGGAGGCGCGAGTAGCGACACCCGCTGTGCCCCCTCCTCGGCCCGGCGCCGGTCGGCGCGCAAGGCAACGGAAAACCCGACAGCATCGGCGCGTGGCGCCAGCGCCTCGAAGAAGTAGGCCCGGCTTCCCCGCAGGCGCAGGAAGCGCCGGCCATGGGCCGCGTAGCCGCGGCGCAGTTCGCGTTCTCCTGGCGCGGCCTCATCCCGATAGTCGCCGGTCAGCGCCCAGATGGGCCGAGCATCCGCCCGTGCCTCGAAGCTGGAGTCTGCCAGCAGATTCCCCGGGCCATCGCCAGGAAGATCGGACGGACCGGGGCTGCCTGCGAGCGCGACCCGGCGAACGGCGAAGGGCGCGGTGGAACCGGCGTACTGCCAGCTGACGCACGTCAGCGCGTCGGCACGCACGCCGCGGTCGACGAGGTGGCTCAAAGGGATGAGCACTTGCTGCCAGGTGGTCGGGTCGGCATCCAGGTGGATGTATCGCGATAGGAGTGGCTGGCGCGTGCGCCTCGTGGAATCGGAGAGACCCACGCGCAAGGAGGGCGCCCGATGCGCGCCGGTGGACCCACCGAGGGTGTTGATTTCGAAAGTGAGGTAGGCGCACTCCCGGCCATCGATGGGCGCGGCGTCCGGGCCGGCCACCAGCGCCGCCGTGGCATAGGCGCGCGTGCGGTCGGTGGGACGCACCACGAGGAGATCTCTCTCCAGGCGAACTCCGAGGTAGCGCGTGCTCTCCGTGGTCCATCCGTGGCGGACTTGACCATCCAGGATGGCAATGCGCGCGCCGGCATGCGCCTCGGCCCGGTGCGAAAGCAGCAGGAGGAGGCCAAGCACTCCAATGGCAAGGCATCGAGCGCCTGCGATACACGCGCGCGAGGCATGGCGGCGCGTAGAGAAGACTCTCCCGGTGATTGGAACCTGGTGAGCCCCCCCTCCCCGACGCGCGCACGCGGCCATGAAACGCGGGGACGCTGGGCTAGTGGAACCCTCGCTCCCAGCAGAGCGCCTGATGGAATCGATCCAGGCGATCGCTCTGCTCCAAGGCCTCAGCACGCTCGACCTCCAGGATTTTCCTGGTCTCCAGAGCGGAGGCAAATCGAACATCAGTGTCAATCTTCACTCGGCACGCTGGTATGCAAGAGCTCCCCACCACCTGCTGCCACAAGAGAGTGAGGGAAGAGCGTCCGGTGTAACGTCCTTGTGCCATCGTGGGGCCCCCTGGTTGGCATTGCTGTCTTTGCCATTATACCAGAAAGGGAGGAGCTTGTCATGTGCCGCATGGGTGAGCTGGGATTCCGACATAAGGAGAAGACCGCGCGCACGCGCGGAGCTCGAAGCTCCACCCTGCTTTCCGGCAAAGCCCTTCGGGGCTTCTCCTCCCAGCCACCGCTGTTTTGAGGCATCTGGGAGTATCCCCAACCCAGCCCGGCAGGGCTTCGCTCGCAAGCAGCGCGGTGATTTATCGCCGCGCGCCGGATTGCGCCCTGCCTCCGTGGCTTCGGTTTCCTTATGTCGGAATCCCAGGGGTTCCCGATGCGGGGTTGCTGGCAACGGAAGGAGATTCTCCGGCCGAAAGCAAACCTTCCTACAGGGCATCGCTTGTTCCGGGGGAGGGCTAGCTTTTTCCTCCTGACGCGGGCCATTGAAAGCCCTCGAGGAGCTCCTGCCTGCCCCTGATGGGATAGTGCCTCACAGGTGGAGATCCATGGCTAAGTTGCTCATTGCAGAAGATGACCATGACGCGGGCGCTTTGATGAAGCGTGTCCTGATGAAGGGGGGGCACGACGTCCGGCTGGTGGATAGCGGGGAAGCGGTGCTGAACGCTTGCGCCGAGGATGCCCCCGACGTGGTGCTGCTGGACGTCTCCATGCCCGGGATGGACGGCTACGAGGTCGCCCGCGTCCTGAAGAGTCGGCCGGTTACCGCCGACATCCCCATCGTCTTCGTGACCGGATTTTGCGAAACGCGCCAGAAAGTGCAGGGCTTCAGCCTGGGGGCGAATGATTATATCACCAAGCCCTTCCACCGCGATGAACTCGTTGCCCGCGTCGAGGTGGCTATCCGCATCAAGCAGCAATCGGATGCTCTGAAGGCAGCCAACGCCCAACTCGCCGCGCTTTCCGTCACCGACGAGCTGACTGGGCTCTACAACCGCCGCCATCTGGATCAACGCCTTGCCGAGGAGGTGGCGCTCGCTAAGCGGCACCAGTTCCCGCTCTCGTGCCTGATGGTGGACGTGGACCGGTTCAAGCGCATCAACGATACCTTCGGCCACCAGGAGGGCGACCGCGTGCTCCAGGTCGTCGCGCAAGTTCTCCGGGAATCCACTCGTGTATCCGATGTTGTGGGCCGCTACGGCGGTGAAGAGTTCATGGTGATCACGCCCGGCACGCCGCTGCTCTCTGCCTGCAAGCTAGGCGAGCGCATTCGGACTCGGACGGAGGCTCAGGATGTCCAGGCCGCCGGTGATGTGATCCATATCACGGTAAGCATCGGGGTAGCCCAACTCGGCCAGGCAGATACGCCAGAGAGTCTCGTCGCGTCCGCCGACCGGGCGCTCTATATGGTCAAGAGAAGCGGGCGCAACCGCGTCGCCACGGAACCGCAGGAGGCGTAGCGCGAGATAGCGCCTTGGATCAGGGGGAAGGCGGTGAGCAGGCGCATTCAGGAGCATTACAAGCGACGGGCGACCGCCAGCCGCGCGTATAGCGATTACTCGGTGGTGCCACTGGAAGATGGCACCTATCGGGTCGAGAAGGTAGACGGCACCACCTACCTCGTGAATCTCGATGCCGGCACCTGCACCTGTCCTGACTTCCAGCGGCGCATCGCCCGCCGCGAGGAGCTGGCCGGCGTCTGGTGCAAGCACATGCACCTCTGCGCGGCCAGCTTCGGGCGCTCTCGCTAGTGGCGCCTATCAGGCGGCGCCGATTTGCTTCAGGTAGGCGAAGGAGTCTGCCACCCGCGCTTTCTGCTGCTCCTCCGAAAGCTGCTCCCCGGCGATCCCCTCCAGCTCCAAGGTAAACGGGCCGTACATCCCCTGCCCGTTCAAGATGCGGAAGACCTCTGGATAATCCACGACTCCCTGACCCAGCGTGGGGAAGTGGTGGGCGCGGTAGCCCCCGTTCGTATCCTTCAGGTGCACACTCACCACGTAGGGCGCGATCTTGCGCAGCTCCTCCACGGCCGTGCAGCCCTCGTTGTAGTAGTAGATGTTCGCCGTATCGAAGTTGACGCGCACGCACGGATGGTCCACCGCGCGCATCGTCTCCAGGGCGACGCTGGCGTTCTGGATCAGGTCTGGATGCGTCTCCAGCGCGGCCGTCAGCCCCGCGGCGGCCATCACCTCGCCCACGCCGCGAAGGCGCTCATAGGCCTCCGACAGCGGGATGCCGTTCGTCTTCACGCTGAGGAATACAATCTTAGCGCCCAGGCGCGTGGCGGCCTCTGCCTGCGGCTTCAGCCCCTCAACGCACCCCGGATTCGACAGATCGCACTTCCCCAGGACCGAGGTCACCTTCAAGCCGTAACGGTCCAGATCATCCAGCACCCCCTGGAGCGCATCCGGCGCCGGCACGGGGATCTCGACGTTAGTCAGGCCGATGGCGCGCAGGTGCTCATATGCCACTGCCCGATAGCGACCATAGCTGCCCAGGTTACAGGCGATGATGTTGACCATAGCTGCCCCTTCCTTGCGCCTGCCCGGCGAACTACCGGGCAGGATAGACCGCGTCGATAGGGACTTCTCTGGCCAAGGCGTCACTCCTGCGCCAGATCCACGTGAGTCGCTAGGGCAATATCGAGGTCGGAAATGCCACAACCGCCTTGCGGGGGAAAGGTGATCGTCACTTCGTTGCGGCGGATTTCGATCAGAGGGATGTGCTTGTACGCCTCCGCAATCTCGGCGACGGCCTGCGTAAACTCAATCGCCTCCCGGAAACTGCGAAACGCGTACGTCTTCCGAATCCCGTTTTCGCAAATCCTCCACCCTGGAAGCCCCTGGAGACGCGTGGTGGCCTCATCCTCCGAGAGACATGTCATCGTCATCATCCTCCCGGCGCGCTGCTGCTCGGCGTCCGCTCTCAGCCAGGCAAGAACCGCGCCATATGCCGGCGCTTCGCGGGAGGAGGGGCCCCTCAGAGCCAGCGTCTCTCACTCTCCACCGCGGGGAGGATCCGTCGGGGGCGTTAGCTACACGACGCTCCGACGGTCAAAGGTTGGCATCCTGTGGAGCCCGGCCCGATCCCTTGGGGCGTGGAGGGCGAACGCGGGCGGCATAGCGGGAGGGCAGCTCGCCCTCGTACTGCTTGAACGCGCGCGAGAAATGATGCAAGCTGGAGAAACCGAGTTCGATGGCGATATCGCTGAGACGGCGGTTGGAGGCGGCCATCAGCGCCTTGGCCCGCTCCATCTTCACGCCGAGGTAATAGGTATAGGGAGTGGTGCCGGTAAAGCGTCTAAACACCTTCTCGAAATGCGACGCGCTCATGCCCACCTGCGCGGCGATCTCCTCCATCGAGAGGTCATCGGAGACGTGACGCATCATCAGCTCGACGGCTTCCATCACCTGTGCCGAGCGGCGAGCTTGCGTTCCTCTGCCTTGGAGCGAGGCCGCGCCCTCCCCCCCGGCCGCCCCGGTCCCCTCCTGCAACACTTGCTCCAGCACGGTAAAGAAGGATGCGAGCATTCCCGCCGCGGAGACGCATCCCTGCTCCCCCGCGCACAGGACGCAGCGCAGAAACTCTCGTTCCGTGGCCCTGCGCGCGGGCAACACCACCGCCTCCGGCAGGCGCAGCGCCTCTGGGGCGAGCGCCGCGCCATGGGCATCCAGAAGCACAAAGTGAAGGTACCAATGCTCCAGCACCCGGCCGGAATCGGCGCCGAGGAGGTGGGGAGTGCCAGCACGGATCAGGCAGAGGTGGCTGCCGCGCAACGCGAGAGTCTGCTCGCCAGCCTGAAGCGTTCCGGTGCCTTTTCGCACATAGAGAAGCAGATGCTCCGAGAGCGTCCGCCGGGGGCAGACCCAGCCCTTGGGAGGCACCGCTTTGCCTGCCGCCGAGATCCGTACACCACTAAGCTGCAACCCCATTGCCCGCGTTTCCCCTGGTCATCCTCAGCCCTACTCCGCCCACGGGGTGGCTCCTCCCCCGCAGACGGAACGATCTCTCGTAGTATAGGCGCTTGCCAGCGGGCATGTCAAGGAGGGTGTAGGTTCGGCACCGGGCGGGGGAAGTGGTTCGGCAGCCGCATCGCAGGGAGATCAATCCCCGCGATGCTTGCGAGCGAAGCCCTATCGGGCTAGGCCCGGCCGCACACACGGACACCCAGGCGCGGCGAGGGCTGGGAGGGGAAGCCCGAAGGGCTTTGCTGAGAGGCAGCGCGGCGCTTTAGCACCGCACCCGGGTGTCGCCCAGCCCCCGCCGGAACTTGTGAGGTATCAGTTCTTGCCGAGGCAGCAGTGCTTGTATTTCTTACCGCTGCCACACGGGCAAGGATCGTTGCGCCCGATCTTGCCGTTCTTCTTGCGGATCGTCTTTGACTGTGGCTCGTCCGCGACGTCGGTGCTGCCGCTCTCCACCATCTGGTACTTCGGCTGCTGCACCACCTGCACCGCGGGTCGCGCGTAGAACGCCCAGCGGACCACATCCTGGCGGATATCCGCCTGAAGCGCCTGCCACATCTCGTAGGCTTCCTTGGTGTAGGCGACCAGCGGATCCACCTGGGCATAGGCGCGCAGGTGAATACCCTCACGCAGGTAATCCATTGCGTCGAGGTGCGCCACCCACTTCTCGTTGACTACGTGCAAGAAGATGTTGCGCTCCAGCTCGCGCACGATCTCGGGCGTGAAGACCTGCTCGCGCTCGGCATAGACGCGCTCGGCCGTCTGCACGAGCAGCTCAATCAGCTCGTTCGGCTCCTTCCCGTAGAGATCACTCTCATGCAGGAACCGCGACACCTCGAAGATATCGTGGAGCGATCGGTAGAGCCCCGGGATATCCCACTCGTTGGGAGCCACTTCCGGCGGGCAGTGCGTGTTGACTGCATCCACGATCAGCTCTTGTGCCGACTCCATGATGTTGGCGCGCAAATCGACCGGCGGGTAGTGAACGCCGTTCCAAACGCGGCCGCCGAGCAGGATGCGCCGGCGCTGCTCGTAGATAACGCGGCGCTGCTCGTTCATCACATCGTCGTACTTCAGGGTGTGCTCGCGGATTCCGAAGTTGCGCTCCTCCACTTTCTTCTGCGCGCGCGCAATCGCCTTGGTCAGCAACTTCGCCTCGACCGGCTCTTCCTCCGGCCACGATCCAAGCAGGGCATGCCCACGGTCGCCGAAGAGGCGCCACAGCTCATCTTCGAGCGAGAGATAGAAGCGGCTCGACCCGGGGTCTCCCTGGCGACCCGCGCGACCGCGGAGCTGGTTATCGATGCGCCGCGCTTCATGGCGCTCGGTACCCAGGATGTGCAGGCCGCCTACCTCGCGGACGAGAGCGGCCTCCGCAGGCGAGTAGGCCCGCGCAATCTCCCGCGGGAAGGCGCTTTCCAGGAGCCGGCGGTTCAGCCAGGCCGTCTGCTCGGGCGATAGCGGCCCGTCGTGCGCCACCATTTCGCGTGCCTCATCCGAGAGCATCAGATGCTGGAAGCGCTGAGGGTCATAGATGGAAGGCCCCAGGATCACCCGATTGAGCTCCTCCACCAGCGCTGCCTCCAGCTTCTCCGAGGCCGCCATCGCGCCCTCGTAGAGGTCGATCTCCATCAGCTGCCGCGTCTCCGCGCTCAGCCGACCCTGAAGGTAGCGCGTCAGCGGGTCGCGGGCCGCGTGCAGCTTCTTGGCAAGCGCCGTCATATCCCGGATATCCGTCGGCAGGAGCCGGCCAGAGCCATCGGCGTTCGGGTCCGGTGTGCCGCCCAGGATGATATCCACACCGCGCCCGGCCATGTTGGTCGCGATGGTCACGGCGCCGGCCCGGCCTGCCTCGGCGATGATCTGCGCCTCCTTCTCGTGGTACTTCGCGTTCAAGACCGAGTGCGGAATGCCGTAGGTCAGCGCCATCTGCAGGCGTCGCTTGTTCTGGACCTCTAGGATCGCCGCGAGCCGGTCCACGTTCTCCTCTGAGAGAACGTCGGTCGACACGCCAAGCTCCTTCGCCATCGGCCAGAGATCGCGCACCGACTCGAAGCGCTCGCGCCGCTCTTCCGGAGTGAGACGCGCGCGGTCCGCGGAGTAGAGGATCTTCCGGTTGAGGAAGGCATGCTTTTCGGCTTTCTCTTCCTTGGACAGCGCCTTGTCGCCGTAGACGCGATCGCGCAGGAGCCAGATCATCGCCATGAGCTGGAGATTGTCCGCCGACAGGCGGTCGGCCAGGCGCTCCGAGACCTCGATGGTGCGCGTTCCGACGAGCACCGGCTGCTTGCGGCAGAAGCACTGCAGGATATCGGCCACGCAGCCCCGGAACTTCGCCTCTTCCGTCTTGTAGACCACATCGGAGTGATCGATGCGGATCATCGGGCGGTTGGTCGGGATCTGGACCACGTCGAGGTTGTAGATCTTCCGGAACTCGCCCTCTTCCGTCTTCGCCGTACCGGTCATACCGGCCAGCTTGCGGTACATACGGAAGTAGTTCTGGTAGGTGATCGTGGCGATCGTCTGGCTCTCGTGCTGGACGCGCACGTTCTCCTTGGCCTCGATGGCCTGGTGCAGGCCCTCGGAGTAGCGGCGACCGAACATCAACCGTCCGGTATTCTCATCAACGATGACGATCTCTTGCTCGCCGCGGCGTCCGGACTCATCCTTATGCTGATAGACGACGTAGTCAATATCCTTGCGGAAGACATAGTGCGCCTTCAGGGATGCGTTCACGATGCCCAGGACGCGCATGTCATCCGCGATGTTCTGGATTCCGAGACCACGCTCCACCCGCGCCACGCCCTCATCGGTGAGGGTTGCCGTGCGCTGCTTCTCGTCCACGGTGTAGTCGCGCTCCGCGGTCAGGCTGCGCACCACCCGGTCCACGCGCGTGTAGAGCTCGGTCGACTCCTCAGCGAAGCCAGAGATGATCAGCGGCGTGCGCGCCTCGTCCACCAGGATCGAGTCCACCTCGTCCACAATCGCGAAGTTGAGTGGGCGCTGACGCAGGCGCTGCTCGTCAAACTCCAGATTGTCGCGCAGATAGTCAAACCCGAACTCGGCATGCGTGCCATAGGTAATATCCGCCAGGTAGGCTTCGCGCCGCGTGATGGGGCGCAACTGGTGCATCGTCGGATCGTCCGAGACGTACTCCGGATCGTAGAGGTAGGCGGATTCGTGCGGCACCGACTGAATCACGGCAACGCTAAGACCCAGCATGTGGTAGATCGGGCCGTTCCAACGCGCGTCGCGCTTTGCCAGGTAGTCGTTCACCGTGGCAACGTGGACGCCGTCTCCAGACAGGGCATTCAGGCAGACCGGGAGGGTGGCGACAAGCGTCTTCCCCTCACCCGTCTTCATCTCCGCAATACGCCCCTGATGGAGGACCACGCCACCCATGATCTGGACGTCAAAATGACGCATAGCGCGTGGATCGGTCGGCGGGCGCCCCTCTCCAAGGGTGCGGCGCGAGGCTTCCCGCACCGTAGCAAACACCTCGGGGAGCATGTCAGTCAAAACATCTTGGAGGGCCGCCACATACTCCGGCCCCTGCTGCTCTCTCTCCTCGGGCGTCAAACGCTTTGCCAGCGACTCCTGGATGCGCTCCCGGAACATCGGTCCGCGCGCGCGAATCTCATCGTCTGACAGCGCAAGCAATTCAGGTTCGAGCGCGTTCACCTGATCGACGATGCCCTGGAGACGACGCACCTCGCGTTCGTTCCCATCAAACATCAATTTGGTAATATGAGTAAGAATGCTCATCAGTTGGTCCTCATGGGTGATAATACCGACGGTTATGATACCATAGGGGGATCGTTGAGTCAAACGAGAACGCGCGGTGTTCGAGGGCTCGCAGATGCCCTATCCGGCGGGGAGACAGGGGCATCGCGCGCCGCTCAACCGGCACGGGCCAACAGGCGCATCCGACAATCCGCAAGACACACGCAGCGCCGGATGTTACGCCCACGCGATATGCCCCCCCGGCCCACGGGCAGCGCGGACGATGACATCCATGGTGCCAGCCTGGGTCGCTCAGGTGAAGGGATCGGTGCAGACCCGCGAAAGATGTACTTCCAGCGCGTCGCCGGCGTTCTCTCGGAGGAGGCGCGCCAGGAGATCCAGCACCGGGCGCTCGGTGCCGTAATGGCCGGCATCGATCACCGCGAGACCCCGTTCGAGGGCATGATGCGCCTGGTGGTGTTTCACATCGCCGGTTAAGAGAAGATCCGCGCCCGCGGCTGCGGCGGCATCCACCAGGTCGCCACCAGCGCCGCCGCACACGGCGACTCGCTCCACGCGGCGGCCGGGGTCTCCTGCGAGGGCCACGCGAGACGTGGGCAGGCACGCCCGGGCGCGTTCGGCCAGCTCCTCGACGGTGCAAGGCGTTTCCATCCGACCGAAGCGGCCCAGGCCGGCGCCGGTGGGTGGCGGCACCAGCGGAAGGAGATCGTAGGCCACCTCTTCATAAGGGTGCGCCGCCAGCATCGCGTCGAGCACGCGGGGGAGGATCCCTTTCGGGACGATCACTTCGACCTTCTCCTCCGGCACATACTCCTGCGTGCCGATACTCCCGATGGCGGGATGAGCTCCCTCCAGCGGGCGGAACGACCCGGTCCCGCGCGCGCTGAAGCTGCAATGCGAGTAGTTGCCCAAAGCACCCGCGCCGGCGTCACCTAGGGCCTTCCGAACGCGGTCGGCATCGGCGGCGGGCACAAAGACGGCCAGCTTGTAGTGCGCGGTTTCGGCGGGGCGAGCCGCGGGCACGAGTGGCTCCGTTTCGACGATCCCCAGAGCTTCGGCGAGGGCATCGCTGGTGCCCGGGCGCGTTGAATCGAGGTTCGTGTGCATGGCGTAGGCGGCGATGCCCGAGCGGATCAGGCCGGCCAGGAGGCGCGCCGGATAGCGATCCTCGCGGAGCGAGAAAACCGGCCGAAAAAGAAGCGGGTGGTGCGAGAGGATACATTCCGCGTCCAGGGCGCGCGCTTCGGCGAGAACCGCATCGGTGAGATCGAGGCAAAGGAGCAGCTTGGAGACCTCCGCCTCCGGATCACCGCACTGCAGGCCCACATGATCCCACTCCTCGGCCAACGTCTCGGGAGCGATCCGATTGCAGAGAGTGATAAGGTGAGAAAGGCGCATGGTTCCTTCTGTGGGGGCATAGTGAGCGGCCGCCGGCATGGCACAAGGGGATAGAGGCTTGGGTTTGCCGCCCTTGCCGCCGCCGCTCACCGCCATCGCTTGGGAGGATTACCTGCCGAGGGCTGTCAACGCCCCCTCCTTGTCTTGGTACACTTCGAAAATCTTGGTCAGGCGCGTGATCTCCAGAACCTTATACACGGAGGGATTCGGATTGACGATACTGATTGAGCCGTCGTGCTCTCCGACGCGCCGGCGCGCTCCCACCAACACCCCCAATCCGGCACTATCGATGTAGGGGACTTTCTCCATGTCGATGATGATGTGGTATTCCCCGTCATCGATCAGGCGCAGGATGGTCTCCTTGAGTTGAGGACAGGTGTAGATATCCACCTCGCCCTCCAACCGGATCACAGGGATCCCTCCCGCCTCCCGGGTCACGTTGATCAGCAGGTCGACTTGGCTCATCGGAACCCTCCTCGAGTGTTCGGCATGCCTTCGCCGCACCGTTTCCGGTATACCCGCTCCGAGGCGCTTCTAAACCACACGCCCGCCTCCATCCTCGAAGCAGACGCGGTCGCCTGGCCTGGTTTCTGTCGAAGCAATCGTGCCCGCGGGCAACTCCAGCACCGCGCACGCTCGGGGGTAGTAGCGGCCGATGCGCCATGGGCGCATCCTCTCCACTGCAGCCACCACAACGCCGTCACGGTCGAGGAAGAGGGCATCGATGGGAAAGCGCATGAAGTGGGTGTGGATCGAACGGCAGCGCTCGATCAAGAGGCCCTTCCCGGCAGCGAGCGCCGGCACCAGCATCAGGCCGCGAAAACGGTTCCACCAGGAGCGCGCAACGCGAACGTCATCGGCGATGATCACGTCCCGCGTGCAGTTCCTTGCGAGCATGTCCAGATTATACCCGGCTGCACATCCCTCGTCAAGGGAGCTGCCGCGATGCCAGGCCGGGCGCGCACGCTACGCCGTTCCTGATTCAGGCGGGCACCCCAGACCAATCCGAGCAAGAGGCCTGCCAGCAGCGCCGTTGTCGTGCCGATGATGAAGGTGGCGTGGCTCACCAACACCAGCTCCTCATGGCGTCGCGCCGGGCGAACCGGCGCAGGCCAGCCGACCATCCGCCGTGATCGCCTTCGCCCGCTCCCTCGTGCCCTCACGGCCCCTCCATGCTCTCCGGGATCCAGCTCTTGCGGTTTGTGTTCCTTCCCCCACTACATTATGCGCCATCGCGCCCCCGGTCAAACCTGAATGTCTGCCTGGTGCGCGAACCCGGAAGGAGGAAGCACTGGCGTTGCAGGCGTCCCCCGCATGGCGAGGTCGTAACAGGAGGGCTAGCGCGTCTTCGGGGCGACGAGGAGTTCGGTGCGCGCGGTTTGGCTTGAAGCCGGCTTCGGGGAGGCGACGAGGGCCACCTGGTAGTCCCAATCGCTCTTCCTGTAGAGAGTGTGCCGCTGCTCGCCTGGGGTAGCCGCAGTACCGGGCGTGGCCACACGGTCGACCACCACGCGCAGGTGGCCTGTCCGGGCAGGCTGGAGCTGCGCCCACGGAATGGTGCCCGCCTCGAGAGTGCGCGTCTCTCCCCGGTGAAGCACGCTCCAGGCGAGACCATCCTTCGTGGAGCGAACGTTCACATCACAC
Organism: Armatimonadota bacterium; assembly: GCA_012512265.1. Lineage (GTDB taxonomy): Bacteria > Armatimonadota > JAAZEB01 > JAAZEB01 > JAAZEB01 > DUUU01. The sequence goes on from JAAZEM010000028.1 coordinate 30,540, forward strand.
GTCAGGCGCGAGCCGGGAACGAGGGTGCTCCCCGGCGCGGCCTGGACCACCACGCACGTCACGGTCGCGACCTTCACCGGGTTTCGAGCGCCAGATACAGCTGCCATTCGGACCGGCTTGCTCTCGCACGTGATGCGGAGCGCGCTCTCGGCGACCGGCCGGCGCACAGCGACCGGCGCGGCGGAGGCGACCACGATGGCAGCCGGATAGGGCGTCGCTTCATCGGTAGCTACTTGGCTGGTGATGCTTGCCAGGGTCACCCTCGGCCCGGAGGGTGCGGGAATCGCCGGCGGCCCCAGCAGCTCCTCTTCCAGGCCAGTGTAGGCGCGCGCCTCGGTCGTCTCTTCATCCAGATCCACCGCCGGCTTGAAAGACGCGAGCGAAAGCAAGGGCAACACCTGCTCTGGAGCACGCAACGAGGAGAGAAGCCGCTCCTGGCGCAAATCGATAGAGTGGATGTACCACCGTCGCCTCTTCTTGCGGAGCATGTACTGAAGCTCGACACGGCGCTCAGTGCCGTCCGGGCCGATGAAGACGTGCTCCCCATCGGCCATGCACTGGGTGGTGCCGGCCATCCGCGTTTCGAAAAAGCGGAAGCGAACGGTCTGCACATCCTCAAACGCCTGCAGCGTGAGCGCGCGGAACTCGCGAGCCGTCATCGCATGGCTATAGTCGCCATCATGGAAGACAGCGATGCTCTCGTCATCATCCACATGGCGCGCGATCAGGGCGTAGCGGCTCTCCCGCCAGCCCCGCTCGATGTTGCGCAGGGCTTCGTTGGCGCTCTCCTCCGCCTCTTCCTGGGGATCGGGTCGCTCGTAGTGATACGGCCATCCCCCAAAGTAGTACTCCCGCTCGCGGATGATGTAGGGGCCATAGTAGCGGTAGAAGAAGCGATCGTAGGGGTAGAACCACGGGTCGTAGTAGTGGTAGATCACCACCGCGGGCGGGGGCGAAGTAGACGTGCTCGGTGCCGGCTGCGGGCGCCCCGGCTTTCGAAAGAGATCGATCAGCCCACCCGATCCGGGTTGCACGCGCTCATAGCTCACCGGAGGCAGTGATCCGTCCGGCTGGCTGCCATGCGGCGCCGGCTGCGGTTTCCCGCTCTTCTTGAAAAGATCGAGGAGCCCGCCACTCTTCCCCGGCGTGCCTGTCTCCCGCTTCCCCGGCTTCCCCCAGATGTCGGTATCACTATCGGAAAAGGGGCTCTTTTTCTCCCGCGCGGTGCCCGACTCGGGGCGGTTCTTGCCGGACGCGCTCTCCGACGACTTGCTGCTACTCTGCGACTCCTTGCTACCCTTCTTGAAGAAGTCGTTGAGGCCACCCGCCAGCGCGGGGGGAGACGCGAGGAAGGCCAGCAGCGCGCACGCAACGAAGAGCACCAGCGCTGAGGCGAGACCCGGACGCCTTGCGGAAGCTCGTATTGTCGTCATCGTCCTGCTCCTCCGCCCTATCCTATCAGGATCGAGGGCACCCGTCAACGCGCTGCACACCCCATGCCTACCTATACGGACGCAGGAGAAAGCCCCAGGGTTCAATCGGGCCGGGCCCGGGCAGCTCACCGGTAGAGGCCCAACTCGGTGATCTCGTAGAGGGCGCTCGTTCCGAAGCCCTGACGCGCGGCGGTCGGCCGAATGCGAATGCGGTCGGTCCTCACGCGCTTCCCCTTGTACTCCAGACGGCGACCGTACTCATCCTTCCACTGGTGGATCGTCTTCCAGGTGTTGTCTTGCCAGATATCGAGATCGGCGCTGGCGATGGTGGGCGAGCAAAACTCGACACGAGAGAAGACGACCGGCTTTTCGAAGCGGATAACGCACTGCGAGCGGTCTCCATAGACCGGGATCCACCCGGCGGCGCTGGAAACTGCATCCGCCAGATCGCTATCGCAACTGAAGGTTCCTTCCGAATCGCCGATGGTCCACTTCACCGCGCCCTCGGCGAGGATGTTCCCGGCGAGCGCCGGGCGCTCTATCGCCGTAGCAATCTCATCCTCGATCTCATCCAGGAATCGGAAGTCTGGAAGCACCTCCAGCGTGGTGTAGATTCGCGCGCCAAGGCCCTCCAGCTCATCCGTGAACTTGCCGTCGCGCACGGGGATCACCCGGTTCTCGCGCAATACCAGCACGCGAGCGGACTTCTGCTTACCCATGAGTGGCACGGTGAAGCTCACCTGAACCGGATCGAGGCTTTGGTTCGCGGCCACGATGAAGAAGTGCCCGCGCGCAGCGCCCTCTGGCTTGTAGTACTTGGCGATGACATCCACGCTCGGGGAGTCCGCCGTCACTTCAGTCGCGGAGTCGCGCGCGAGCCACGCCGGCGCCAGGAAAGCCACCTCCTCGAAGATGTAGTCCATCGCGATGCGATTCGGCCGGTGGTTCCAGTAGCTGTTGAAGATGAAGGGCACCAATCCCTTCGCGCCGCAGGCCAGTGCCGTCAGGGCAAACCAGCGCGACTCCTTGAAATCGGGGTGCTGCCCGCGCAGGCCGCCATAGGAGAAGGTCTGGGGCATGCACCAGACCGCTTTACTCCCATCGTTGGCGGCACAGGCGTCCGTGATGTTGTTGTGAATGGTGCGAAGCGGGGCACCGAAAACGCGCCCGCCATCCTCCGCGATCTGCGGGTTCATGTAGGGGTGCGGGCAGATGACGTCGCACGCCTCCAGATACTCCACCGGCGCACGCGAGACAATCTTGCAGAAGCGGTAGGGGTCTTCCTCGGCGAGGAACTCATAAAGGCTCTTCAGGAAGACCGGCGAGAGCCCCCTGCACTCCGGCTCGTCCGAGATGTAGTAGCCGATCACGTTACGGCGATGGCGCACGCTGGCGATGATGGGGCGCAGGCGCGCCTTCAACGCGTCATCAATCGGCTGATCCAGCTTTGCCTTCGCCTCGTCGATCTCCCGAGTGATCCCGCACAGCGTGTAGAGGCCCATATTCATCTGCTCGTACTCGCTGGCTCCCATCAGGTAGTTGGTCGAGTGTGGGAGTTGGGCCTGCGGGAAGGACGCGGCGCTCACGATGTAGCGCGTGCTGCCGTACCAGCCCCGGATGAAGACAGGGCTGCCATCGATAAGCAAGTTCCCCTGGTCATCGATGCGCGCCTCGACGGCGGGCGCGGGTGGGAGCTTGCGCAAGGGGACCTCCGCCGCTGCGATCACCTCGGGCTGCCCCTCGCCACCCTTGTCCCGGCTCGCCGGCCGGAGGATCTCGGCACGCAGGAGATGTCGCCCCTCGGGGATGCCGGCTGCCGGAAGCTCGAACGGCACGCGCGCCGTCTCAATCTTCACCTCGCACGTGCGCGGCTGGAGCAGGCTGGAGAAGAGCGTAACTCGGGCTATCGATCCCTTGACGTTCGCCAGTGGAATCCCCAGCTCCAGGTAGCCCTGGATCGCATCCACCTGCTGCGTGGCATAGATCGTGTTGCGATAGTTCGGGCGCGTCACCTTGATCCGGACCGGCGTGTAGGTCAGCCACGTATCGAATCGCGCCGCGAGGAGGCCGGTGCCGCCCGCGCTCTCGGCGCGAAACGCGACGGGCCACTTCCCCTGCTCCGCCACTCTCCCCCCGGGCACCTCCACGCGCGCCTTCTGGCCGGGCTTCAGCTTCAGCGGCACCCGACTTCCCTGCGCGCCCGCGGCCAGGATCTCCATGCCCAGCGACCCCTCGAACGCCTGGTCACCCCGGTTCTCCACCATCAGCGACGCGAGAACGGCATAGCCCCCTTCCGACGGCTCCAAACGGAACTGCGGCGACTCCGCGTAGAGGTTATACGCCTCCTTGTTCACCCGGATCCCTTCGAGCGTGCCGAAGTTCTTCACGTCGTGGTAGCCTTGTGCCGGGCTAAACTGCGAGTAGTAGCGAGGGGCCACGGAGCGCGTCCGCGAGAGGGAGAAGACCCAGGTGTCGGACCACATCTTTGCCGGACGATGATGGAAGACCGCGAACGGGAGGACCACCTCCACCGACCAGAAATCGCTGCCCCGATGAACCGCGGCCTGCCAAAGCGAGGACCACTCGGCGCGATGGATGTTGCCGGACTCCTGGCAGTAGATATCGACCTGCGTGCCCTCGGAGTTGATGGCGAACTGGTAGAACTCCGTACGGTCACCCACCGGATCGAGGAAGATCTCAATATCGTCATCCGACCACATCGCCGCGTCGTGCTTCCGCGCGGCATGCACCACCAGATCATCGGGCCGGGGCTCGTTGCAGCGAACCCCGAAGTAGAGCGCGGTGTCATCATACAGCACGCGGAAGGAGGTTTGTAGCTCCTCGGGGATCGGCTGGCGGTTGGCGGTGCTGAGAGGCATCTCAAAACCGGTGTGCACCGGTGCTTTCTCCCAGGCAGGCTCGTCCAGCTTCCCATCTAGCGTTAGGCTGCCCTCCAGACGGACCGCCGTCGCCGCCTTCATCGGCGGCGCCGTCTCCTCCCGCTTGGCAGCGCCATTCACCGGCGGCAGGCCAAGGGCCGTCCCCAGAGCGACCGCCATGAGGGCGCGCACGAGCATAACCACCCGGGTGACCGAGGCTGCTTCGGATAGGGATCGACAGGTTGGTCGCATTGGAGGCTCCTTTCGAGGGCTGTGATCGGTAGCGTACTCTTCGCGTCCAGGCTTTCCGTTCCCTGCCAGAGGGCCCGGTCACCACGGCGCCCCTGTCCTCCCGCGAAGATGGGAGCCCCTACCGGATGGAGTTTCGCCCGGCTCTCGCGCGTTTCGCGCCGGTGTTCCGGCCTTCCACTCTACTCGACTTCAGGAACGACCCATACGCGGTCGATCGCCTCGGCGAGCGGCTTGTCGGTCTCAACGAGGACCTGCACCGCCGAGTGAAGGATGTTGGGAGCGAAACGCTTCTCCGCGGGAGCGGTCTCGCCAGGAGGCAGGGAAACGAGAGTGGCGTTCCACTCCCGTTTCATCACCCTGAGAAGGAAGCGGAAGTGGACGCGGGCCGCCGGGTCCTTCAGCGCCGCCCCCAGGCGATAGGAGACGCCCGACTTCACCCTGGCTGGCGCGCTTTGCCAGACGCGCTTCCCGCCCACCTGGACACGCCGCCAGCGATCAGGCGCTCCCTCCTGCAGATAGGAGAGGGTCACATCGGGGTTTTCAACGAGATTGCCCGCCGGTTCCGTAGAGGGCAGCGTAAAATCGAGGTGGGCCGTCTTGCCCGCGACCAAGGTGATGGGATCGGATACCTGGGGCCGCGAGCCCGTACGGTAGGCAAGCACGCGGTAAGTGCCCTCAGGCAGGTTGCGCAGATGGTAGGCTCCACGCCATCCGGCCGCCGGCATCTCCTCCGCCGTCACCGCGAGCGTGCCGAACTCCGTGCCCAGGAGCACGATGCGCGCCCCATGGTCATTGCGCAGAGGGATCTCGGCGGCGGTGACGGTGCCCGACAGGCTGGCGCCCTCGGGCTGCGGCGCCAGGCCCAACGTAAAGAGGGTGTGGAGCAGGTCGGCCACCACGCGCGCGCATTCCAGGGCCGCCTCCAGAAGAATCGGCTCCACCTGAGCGCGGTTCGGCTTGGGAGCGGATACGAGGGGAAGCGCCCGCTCAGCCCTCTCCGCAGCGAAAGCGATCAATCGGTCCATGCGCCGCTGCAGCGCCGTCAGCGCCTCGTCATCGGTGCGCCCCAGCAAGCGCGGGCGGTATCCGGCGATCGTGATCGCGTCGGTCCGGATCCAGTTCTCCAGCTCGCTATGATGCGGAGTGTTGGGCCTCGCGTGGGGCGGTGCGCCCGAGTCCTCGACCAGGTGAATCAGCGGGCCGAGCTGGCGGCAGGCATTCACCGGTGTCTCGGTGCGCAGGGCCTGCAGCGCCCGGCGGAAGTAGGCCGGGTAGGTGGCGCGCACTCCGGGCATTCCATGAGGGGGATAGCGTGGATGGGCAGGGATGAGCAGGTAGTCGTCAGCGTAGAAGCTCCCCAGGTCCTCGCCCTGCTGATCCGGCAGCCAGGAATAGGCGATGAGCGCCGTCAGGTTCTCCTCGCCGAGCAGCTCCTCCCAGCGCGCCCTCTCTGGGAGCACGGCAAGCGCCGCCTTGGTGATCTCCGCATGGGGGCCCCACGCCTCCACCCTTTCGGCGCGAGCACCAAGCAGGAGGAGAGTGAGAAGCAAGCCAGCGCACCTCAGCTTGCTGCGGCGGTTTCGAGCCAAACGGTATCGCATCTCCGGGTGTCCTTGCCTTGCCACACGCACCGGATCATCACATGTCGCCACCCGGTCTATCGCCGGGACTATGGCCAGCCGCGAAATCCGGGCAATGGCCGCGGCATGGTCCCTTGTTCCCCATCAGCCCGCGCACTCCTGCCGCCTCCGCCGGCGCCCGAGGCCACCGCGGGCTCAACGAGCGCGGGTCTGGAGGGCGGTCGCGGTCGCCACCGTGATCAGGAAGCTGGCGGCGGCGAGGGAGAGGTAGAGGCCAAAGAGGAACGTGACCGGCCGGTAGGCCATCGTGACGGTGTGCCGGCCGGGGGGCACGGGAACCGCGCGCAGAATGTAGTTTGCCGCGAGGAGGGGCGCGGGCTTTCCGTCGACGGTGGCCCGCCATCCCGGATAGAACTGATCGGCGAGGATCAGGAGCGCGCCGCCGGTCGCCACCACCTCGATGCGCACCCGGCCGTTGCGGCTCTCGACAATCCGCGCCGATTCGGGGCCGGCGGCGGGCGTCAGGGCGATCCCCGGCTCCTCCTCGAGCAGAGCAACGCGGTCCAGACCGAAACCTTCCTCCGCCATCGCGTCCAGGACGCGCTCCGTGGGCTCCACGCGCGCCTGGTGAACGAGGAACGCCCGCGGCCTGGCAAACCGGTTCCGGTAGAGATGGGCATCAGGCGAGCCGAGATGCTCCAGACGCTCGCTCTTCAACTCGGTGCCACTGAGCACATAGCCGGCGTTGAGGAAGTCGAGCCCGGGGGTATCGATGCTGCTGAAGCGGAGCCCGTTGCCTGTGCTGACCGGCTTCCCCTGGTGGCGCGTCTCGACAAACTCGACAAACTCCCGGTAGCGGCGCGGGTACATCGCGTCTCCGCCCTGCACCTCGGGGAGTCCGACCACCAGGTTGCAGTTGGGGATCATGGCGTTCATGAAGTCATCGCCAGGGGCGGGCAGGGCGATCATCCGGGCGTCGCGGATCTCCTGCCGGAGGAGGCGCAGCGATTCGGTTTCAAAGTAGAGCATCGCCGGATCCTGCGCCGGGTTGAACCGCATGCCGAAGAGGAAGAGATCCGCAGCGGCGAGCGCCGGCAGGAGGTAGGCCGCGCGCCCGCGCCCGGCAGTTCCTACGACGGCAGCCACGATGACCAGCGCGGTGGCGAGAAAGAGCAGAATGGCACGCTCGACGTAGGGGGCGACGCCGTAGCTGGCCATCTCGCCCGCACAGAGGAGATAGACCAGAGCGACGGCGGTGAGCGCCGCCAGGAAGAACCCGCCGGTGAAATACGCCAGGCCGCGCCGGCGCTCGGGGGGGAGACCGAGCACGGCATCCGCGCCAAGAGCCCCCAGACAGGCGACCGCGAAACTGAAGACGCCCAGGAGCCGCGCCGGGTTGGAGAGCTGCTTGAACCCAGGTACCAGATAGTAGAAGGGCGCATACAGCGGCGTGCCGAGCACCATCAGGAGCGTGATCACGGCGAGAAGCGCGAAAAACCACGTCTGCCGGTCACGGCGCAGCCACAACCCCGCCGCCGCGAGGAGCAACGGCAACAAGCCCAGGTAGCCGCAAAACTCGACAAAGTTGATATGCCCCCAGTAGTTGTAATCGACGCTGTTGCCAAAGAAGTTGGGGACCAAGAGGGTGATCAGCTGCTTCGCCGGCATCGCGGCGCTGAGGACCCCCTCCAGCGATTGCCCACCCGCGCGGTGGTTGTAGCGGCCCAGTTCCAGCGAGGGCAAGATCTGGTGAGCGGCCAGCGCGAGCCCAATGGCCCCGGCAGCGAAGGCCGCGACGAGCGAGCGCCAGTCAAGCCTGCTGCGCCACAGCGCGTAGGCGCCAAAAGCCAGGAGCACGTAAACGGCATACTGCAAGTGCCCGCCTAGCAGCGACATCCCCAACGGGAGCGCAGCATAGAGCGCATACCGCCTTCCCTGGCCGCGGGCGTATCGCTCCCAGAAGTAGAGGGCGAGCGGCAACCACACCGTGGCAGCCACGGGCGTCTGATACTCTGCCCAGACGATAAGGAAGCCGCAGAACATGAACCCGATGCCGCCGAGGAGAGCTGCCGGACGGCGGAGGCCCAGCACGCGCAGGAAGAGAAAGGTGAAGGCCCCCGCCAGGAAGATATGTAGGGCGACGACGTAGCCATAGGCACGCGCTGGATCGATCACGTAGAAGAGCGCGTTCAGCGGGTAGAGCACCGCGGACGAAACGTTCGCCAGAAACGGCTGCCCGCAGAAGGAGTCGGGGTTCCAGAGCGGGATCTCCCCGGCACGGATAGAGCGCGCGGCGAAGACACGCCAGGGAAAAAAGAGGAGAACAGCATCCAGAAGCGGGTTGTAGATCCGCCGGAACTCGGGGAACTGATGGTAGGAGTAGAGGCGCCACGGCTGCAGTCGCAGGAGAATATCCGCGGGGAGGAGCACCGCGCCGGTGAAGAGCGCGCGCCAGAAGAACGCGCCTGTCAGCGCCGCCAACACCCCGAGGCATGCGGCATCCCGCGCGCGCTCGGAGCCCTGCTTTACCCCCTCGGAGAGAGGCGGGGCGGCAGGCAACGCGGCCGAGCGGCGTCCCCTAGCCTTGCCGGAAAGTCCAGAACTTGTTCGCACCGAAGTTCCAAAACCAGACAACGCCGGTGGCAATCACTTTGGCGAAGAGATCGGCGTGGGATCCGAAGATGCTCTGCACCAGCGCCTGCCGGTAGACGGTCGCAAGGATGGTTGTGTTCAGCCCGAGTCCGATCACGCTGATGAGGGCGAAGGTTGCGAACTGGCCGCCGAGGCGGCGAAGCCGACCCGGCTCGGATGCCTGAGCGCGCTGGGCATCTGGCGCCGGCTCCACGGACTTCTGCCCTCGGAAGGTCCACAGCTTGTGCCAGGTGAAGTTGTTGATGACCGCCAGGGTGAAGGCAATGGCGTTGGCCGCCAGGAGGTAGGTGCGCCAGAAAGAGAAGCACCGGGTGAGAATCCAGTAGGTGCCAAAATCGACGAAGAAGCCGCTCAGTCCGACGACGCTGTAGCGGCTGAACTGGCGCAACGTATCCGACTGGGTCAATGCCGACAAGACCTTACCCTCACCCCAGGCAGGCTCTCGCGCGGCCTGCCTGTCGCTCCGCGCCTTCGACCACATGGGCATCCCCCAACCGGTCTCCGAATGCGCAAGAGCGGTGCCACTCGATGGAAGCCCGTTTCCGGTCCGCCAACCAAAAAGCCGAAGCGGTCAGCCCGCTCCGGCTTGGCGCACATATTAGGGTGCCTTCCACTCCACGCTGGGGTGCATCATTGGAAGTACACAATATTCTTCAAGGCAACTTCGTTGTTCGGATCCCGCGCCAGCACGAATTGAAACTCGGCCTTCGCCTCGTCGTTCATCCCGAGCATGGCGTAGGTGAGGCCCAGGTTGTTTCGGGCCTGAAGGAAATCCGGGGCTTCTTCGCGGACCCGCTCGAACTCCGCGATCGACTCATCGAAGAGCCCGCTATAGCAAAGCGCGAGAGCCTTCTCATGCCGCGCCTGCACATGCCCGGGATCCGCTTCCAGGATACTATCCAGGATCTGGATCGCCTCGTCATACTGCCCGTTGATCCGGAGCTCGACCCCGCGGGCATAACGGGCGTCCATCTCCTCTCGTGCGGGTTGCGCTCCCATCTCCTGACCCCTTCGGTGCGCCTGCTCTCACCGAGAGAGGCGGAGGCACACAGTACCCAACGCACACACCGGATGGCACTTTGCGAGGGTAGACGGGATTTCTTTGCCGGATCATAGGGTTCGTCCGGCCCCACGGCCTCCCATACCCTACAACGACAGCCTATACGGCCGACACCCCGCCGGCCACTCTAGAGATCCGCGAAAATAACGTGGGCACCTCTTCATCCGGCCTGATGGCCACGGCGCCAAAGCCCCCCAACTCATCCCCAAGCGGATCCGAAATGTCGTTGCAGTACTAATCACAGTTAGTATAGCACGCGCTCAGAAACGTTGTCAAGACGCACGCCTGCCATTTTCGATCCCCCGCCGCTGTGGGAAGCCGCGCTTGCTCCTCTGTTCGCGCGCCTATCGCGGAACTCCTCCTTGCCACTTTCCCACAGCGGGCTGGCCCCACGCGGGCCCCAGAAAGGCAACCTCCCGCGCGGGTGTCTCAAGGCCCCCGAAGGAATCGCGCAACCCAGGGTGCCCAACCTCTCCATCCGTGCCTATTACGTTCACTCGTGGTATCGATGCCGGCCCCCGCGAAGGCGGGCTAACGCGCGGATGTCGCAGAAGCCCCCCTCAAGCTCCAGGCCGCTCGCGCGGGGCTCGCCAGACCAGCCGTAGCCTATGCGAGCGGCAGGAAGGATGGGGCTGGGGCAAGCCCGAAAGGAGAGACGAAGAAGAGATACGCCGGGTGCGCTTGCCCCAGCGCGAGCGCACATTGGGGTGCCGGGAGCCTGACCGCAACGCCGCTCCCGTCTTCACCGAAGGGACGCTGCTACATGTTTCGTTCTGTTCTGGATGCCATCATCGGCGAGCTGAACATGGGGTCCTGCCTCAGAGATATCGCGAATCACTGGTCGTGCCGGTGCACCGTGCCCGGACCGGGGATGCGCCGCGCCGCGGAGATTCTGAAGCGCCGCTACGAGGAGAGCGGGACGACGGGCGCCGAGATCATCCCCTACCCCGCTGATGATCGCACCGAGTTCCTCGATGGCTCGCGTAATCCCCTGGAATGGCGCCCCGAGGATGCTACCCTGTCGGTGGTCCAGCCGGTGAAGGAGACGATTTGCCGCTACGCCGAAGAGCCGCTCTGCCTCGTCAGCAACAGCACCGCCACGCCCCCAGGAGGCGTGACCGCTGAGGTCGTAGTGCGCCATGGTCCCTTGCCAGCAACCGCTGTGGCCCCGGGGGAAATGGCAGGCCGGTTCCTGTTCACCGACCAGCCCGCGGGAACGGTCGAGGCGGCCGCCCGCAAGGCCGGCGCGATTGGCGTGATCTCCGACTGCATCAGCCCGCCCTGGCTGGTGCAATACCCGCCGGTCCGCGAGCCGGAGGATGCTCCGGACCTGGTGATGTGGACCATCTTCAGCGGCCGGCGTGACGACCGGCCCCTCTTCGGCTTCAACCTCTCCGTCCGGCAGGGCCGGCGCCTGCGCCGCCTGATCGAGCAATCCTCGGAGCCGGTGCGATTGCACGCGGAGGTGCGCGCCGAGTTGGTCGAGGGCTCTTCCGACTTCATCCACGCCACCATCCCGGGCACGGATCTGGCCGAGGAGGAGATCTGGGTGCTGGCCCATCTCTCGGAGCCGGGCGCGCGCGACAACGCCTCCGGGTGCTGCCTGAGCGTGGAACTGGCGCGAACACTCACGGCGCTGATCCGCCAGGGCGTGCTTCCGCCCCCCCGGCGCACAATCCGCTTCATGCACGCCGTGGAGGTGCACGGCTTCCTCCCCTTCATCGACGCCAACCGCGATCGCCTGGGTCGCCAAGTGGTTGCCGGGCTCTGCCTCGATTCGGTGGGCCTGGATCTGGCGCACGACGGCGGCTTCCTGGTCCTCTATCGCTCGCCCGAACAGAACGCATCCTTTGTCGACGGGCTGATGGAGACGCTGCTCGGTGCCGTGTCCGCAGAGCCGGCGGCGCGCTTCTCGCGCGACAACTATGCCACCTTCCCCTGGCGCACGGCGCCCTTCTGGGGCAACGATGCCTTCATCTCGGATGGGTTTTTCGATATCCCAACGCCGCAGCTCACTACCTGGCCCGACCGCTACTATCACAGCTCGCACGACACGCCCGACCGAATGAGCGCCGACACCCTGGGGCGCGTCGGCGCCGCAGCCGGATCGTTCCTCTACCTCCTTGCCCGCGCCGACGCCGCGGAAGCCCGCTGGTTCGGGCTGCTCGCCGCGGACGACTGGAAGCGTCGCATCTGCCGGGCCGTCACCGAAAAGATCACCGGGGGGCTGAGCGAACCGAACCCCGCGGCGGCCGACCAGCTCGTGGCCTCCGTGCGTCATCTCGGCCTGCAGGCACGCGATGCCGTGATGCAGGCGGCACGCTTCGCTCAAGGCGATCCCGGCGCGAATGAGGTGCTGCGCGCCCTTGCGGATGATGTATCGGCCTTTGCGGAGCGCGAAGCCATCGGCGGGGCACGCCTGCTGGATCCCACGGTGGAGGTGGCCCGGCCAGCAGCTTCGGCTGGGGAGCCCGATGGTGAGATCGTGGCCCGCCGGCTGCGCTGGCACGCGCCATCCCCGCAGACACTCTCCCCCGCAAGCCAGGAGCGCCTGGCCGCGCTCGGACCGAATGCCGCGCGCATCTGGCCCTGGATCAACGGGAGGCGGACGGCACGTGAGATTGAGGAGCGTCTGCGCTTCGAGGGCCAGATCCCGCTGGAGACGGTCGTGGAGTACCTCCGCCTCATGAGCGCCGAGGGCGCGGTCGAGATCCCCTGAGCCGGGCCGGAGCGCAACGCCGCGTTCCGAGGGAGAAATGGCGCGATGGGCACGCAGGCGACGGTGCGACCAGGAGCCCAAGGAGAAGCCGCGCGGCGGCGCATCGAGGAGGCCTACCGGGCGCTGCGCGAGAAGGATGTGCGTTGCACCACGCTGGAGCGCGTCCGCCTCCTGATCGAGGCGGACGCGGCGGTTCAGGGTCTCCCCCAGCCGCTGCAGCTTGGCCACGGCCTGACGTACCTCCTGGAGCGGATCGGGCTGCCACTCTCCCCGGATGACCAGCTCCTCGGGCGCATCCACGAGGAGGTGCCAGATCCCGAAGGTGAGCGGCTGTTCCAGGAGGCCGTTACGCGCTGGGGTGGTGACTCGCGCCCCGCCTGGTTGCGCGATTCGGGCCACGAGTGTTTCGCGTGGGAGCGCCTGCTCCGCCTAGGGCTGTCTGGATTGGAGGCGTTCGCCCGTAGCGAGCGTGAGCGGCGCAAAGCCGAGGGCGCGAAGGAAGCCTCGCTTCACTTCCTGAAAGGGGCCGAGTTAGTCTATGCCGGGCTCCGCGCCTACGCGCGCCGTTACGCGGCGGCCGCGCGCGCCGCTGGATTGGAAGAGGCCGGCGCCCGATGCGCGGCGATTGCCGAGCGTCCCCCGCGCCACTTCGCCGAGGCCCTGCAGCTGATCTGGCTCGTCGGCCACGTCTACTGCACGATGGTCGCGGCGAATCCGACCCTCACCTTCGGGCGCCTCGACGGGCTCCTCCTCCCCTTTTATCGCGAGGATCTCGCCGCCGGCAGGCTCACTCCTGACGAGGCCGGCGACCTGATCGAGGAGTTCTACTGCAAGAACAACTTGATCCTCGGGCGGGGCGAGCATCAGATGGGGGGCGACCCGGAGAAGGACACCGGATGGCGCCGCAACTTGTGCTACGATTCCCCCCAGTACGTTGTGCTCGGCGGGCACCGACGCGACGGCTCCCCGGTCGCCAACGATCTCACTCGCCTCTTCCTGGAACGCGTGGTGCCCGGGTTCAAGAACCCGGTGATCGTCCTCCGCTGGACGGACGACCTGCCGGAGCCGCTGTGGCGCCTGGCGTGCGAGAAGATGCGCGCCAACGCCAGCATGATGGTGTATAACGACGCGGCGGTCATCCCCGCGCTCGTAGACGCCGGCATTGCCGAAGAGGACGCGGTCACCTACACGATGCACGGCTGCAACTGGCCCGACGTGCCGGGGATCCAGCGGACAGTGAGCCACTGCGAGCCGCCCTTGCCGAAGCTCTTCCTCACCGCGCTCCTGGGAGGCGAGGGAGAGACGCCGCCGGTGCTGCCGTGCATCGACACGCTCTACGCGCGGTTCTTCGCGCTCTTCCGCCAGGAGGTCGCCAAGAAGTGCGACGAGATCCGCGCGCACCGGGCGCGCTGGGACGAGCTCGCCCCCGGCACCCTACGCGTGGACGACTGCTTCCTGGATGGACCGGTGGCCCGGGCACGCTCGTGGCAGCTAGGCGGGGTGCAGTATCACACCATCACCTGCACGCTCCACTCGCTCGCCACCACCGCCGACTGCTTCGCCGTCGTGGATGAGCTGGTGTTCCGTGCGCGCCGCGTCTCGCTGGAGGAGCTGCGCGAGGCGCTTCGGACTGATTTCGCCGAATGCGAGCCACTGCGCCGGCTCTGCCAGGAGGCCCCGAAGTTCGGCCGCGATGACGACTGCGCCGATCGACACGCCGTGCGCCTGATCGAAGGGCTACTCGCCGCGATCGATGAGGCCAGCGGGCGCGGCACGCCAGAGGCGGTGACGCTCTTTCGTTGTCTGGAGACGGACATGCGCCACCGGCTTACCGGGGCGCAGACGGGAGCCACGCCGGATGGCCGGCATGCCGGAATGCCCACCAGCGAGAACACCTCGCCCTCGCCTGGCTCCTGCACGCGCGGGCTCACGGCGATGCTCCATTCCCTCGCGAAGCTGCCGCTGCATCGCATCTGCTCCGGCGCGCTCAACATCCGGCTGCAACCGCGCCTGGTGGCGGGCGAAGAGGGCCTCTCGCGCCTGGCCGCGCTGCTCCGCGCCTACTTCCGGATGGGCGGGCTGCAGGCGCAGCTCTCCCTGGCAGACACGGCCACGCTTCGCGATGCCCAGGAGCAACCCGAGGCGCACCGCGACCTGGTCGTCCGGATCACCGGCTACAGCGCCCTTTTCACCGACATGACGCGCGGCGCCCAGGAGGAGATCATCCGGCGCGAGGAACACGCCGCGTAATCCGGGCTCACTCCTTCCCTTCCGGCGTGATCCGGAAGTGGTCGAGCCAGTACTCCTGGCCCTTCTTCCCGTTGCCCTGCGTGTAGAGGTAGAAGGTGCGCAGCCGGCGCACCTCGGGGTGAACCTCGCGGATAGCGCGCACGTCGACCACTACCTCGTGCCACTCGCCATCATCCACCAGGAGCACCTTCTTCAGGTCGCGCGACCGGCCGCAGGCACGCGCCGGGCTCCCGCCCAGGCAGACCATCCCGCCGCCTCGCATCGCCTGAGGGAACCCCTCCACCCAGATCCCGACCGGCACGCCCGGCGGAACGCGGTAGGAGAAGCGGACCAGGGGGAAGCGGTCGATATCCCACCCGCGCGGGCGGATGAGCGCGCCCATCACAGCGCCATCATCGGTGGCAAAGACGCGGAGCGAGTGCTTTCCGGAGGCCGCGGTCGTGTTGTCGATGCGCGATGTGGTGTTGGGCTGCCGGTTGAGGTACCAGCGGTAGAACCACTCCTCGCGGTTCTCCGGCTCGAAATCAACGACCACGGTCGGCTCCGTCGCCGTCTCCATCGTGGGCAGGCGCACCCCCTCGGGCACGCGCGGCGCGCGGTACCACGCCTCGTTCTCCGCGCCCCGCTCGTAGGCGCCCAGGTCGGGCGCTTTCCCGACATAGGGGAGTGAGACGCCCTCGCCCTTCTCCCAGCTCACCTCGCGGTCCAGGAGGAGCGTATTCGCGTCCAGGTCCACCTTCACGACGCGCGCCTGGCGCTTCCGTGGCCCGATGAAGATCAGGTCGCCCTGCTCGCCGGGGATGCCGAAACCGTCGTAGAACGGGCGTGCGTCTTCCACAGGGAGCGTGCGGCCACGCCCGGCCTCCCGCGTTACCGTGAGCGGCGCGCCCGCGTCGAGGGCGGGGCTATCGGGACGCAGGCGGTAGTCGTCGCGCTCCGCGTCCACGAAGCGCGGGTCGCCATCCAGGTTGCCGGTGAACTGATCCGGGCAAGCGGCGTTCGCCTCCGCCGCGGTGCGGAGTGCACCGGGGCGCCCGTCATTCCAGGCATAGCGGATGGAGGGCACTCCCGGCTTCGGGCCACAGAAGAGGTTGTGGATGAATCGGTTGTCGCGCCCGATGCTCGGCCCCAGGTTCAGGGCCACGCCGTCGCCATCCGCGTCGTTGAACGCGAAAAGGTTGTTGAGGAGGACGTTGCCACGGACCATGTGCGGGTCGGGCCGGGCAGAGATATCGAACATCTCGAAGCCGGACTCGTAGTTGGCCACGAAGGTGTTCTGGTAGAGCCGCGAGCTGATCATTCCGAACGGCTCCATTTGCTGGTAGCGATAGGCGTGGATGCTGAGCGGCTGGTAGTAGTTGCGGTAGACCAGGTTGCGCCGGAAGATGCCGTCGCGCGTGAACAGCTTGGCCCGGCCGTCGGCGGAGCCGCTCCCGTGGTAGGTGTTGGTGATCACGCATCCCTCGAAGAGCGTGCGCGGCGCCGTGAACAGCTCGAAGTTGCGCCCCCAGCGCCCATCGAAGACGCACCCGCGGACGACGTTGTGGTGCGAGTCGATCCAGAGGCAGAACGGACAGTGGCCCGCCCGGCCGAAGTGGCACTTCTCGATCACGTTGTGGCTGCTCGCGTTGAGCTGGAACATGTTGCCCGATACATGCCCGGTCTGCCCCAGCTGCACGGATCGCCACACTTCGAGCTCCTCGTAGCGGTTGTAGTGGCAATCGATCATCCGCGCGGGGATGTAGCTTCGAGACGCGCCCTCCATACGGCAGCGGCGCAAGATGCAATACCGCGTTGTTTCGAACAGCACCCAGTCGCCCGCCTCGGGCAGCAGGTGGAAGCCCTCGATAGTGATGTGGTCACGCTCCTTCAGGCGCACGCAGAGGGAAAGCCCATCACTCGACTTCCCGCCCGTGAGAATCGCCCCCAGCCGCTGCTCCGAGCGATAGGTGATCGGCTTCCCCTTCTCGCCAGAGACGCCCGGCTCGATCACGCCGGCATACCGCCCGGGCAGGAAGGTGGCCGTATCGCCGGGCCGGAGCGTCTCATTCGCGCGCGCGATGCTCCGCCACGGACGGGCGCGCGTGCCTGGGTTCTCATCGTTTCCATCGGGCGACAGGAAGTACTCCGCGCCGAGCGCCGGCACGCAGAGAAGCGCCATCCCGAGGAGCAACAGGATTCGGCCGGTTGTCTCCATTCTTTCTCCCTTTCACCGCAGCACTGGCTTCGCCGACGCGGTCTCCTCCATCAGAGCATCGGCCACATCCTGCGCGGATCGGCGAACGGGGTGGAGGGAGAGGTCGGCGCAGGCGAGGAGCACCAGGAAGGCCCCCGTGTAGAAACCGGCACCCTGATGCTCTCCGAAGTAGAGGATCCCGATCGCCGCGGTAAGCACAGGGCTCAGAAGGGAGAGCAGGCTGCCATAGGCGGCGCCGGTGAATTTGTAGGCGTAGGTCATCGTCAGCTGCCCGGCGGTGGCCAGTAGGCCGATCGCCAGGAGCACCAGCCACTCGGCCGGCGTGGGGGGCGACCAGACGCGCGCCGCCGGCCAGGCGACCAGGACGATCCCGAAGATCGACTGCGACCAGAAGATGTTGCTCGCGCTATCCGTCCGCCGGCACCGGGTGACGCAGACGATGGCAAACCCCGCCGCGATCCCGGAAACGAGCGCGACCAGGTCGCCATACGAGACGGCCTGCATCCCCACCCCGCACAGGAGTCCGGTGCCCACCGCCGCGGTGAAGATGGCGACCCACTGCCGGAGTCCGACACGCTCTCCCAGGAGAGGCACCGCGAAGAGCGCGGCGAAGATCACGTAGGTGTGGTGGAGCGTCACGGCGCGCGCCAGCCCAACCTCCTGGATCGCCCAGTACGAGAGGATGCAGGCAATCCCCCCGCTTACTCCCCGGGCAACGATCCAGGGCCAGTTCCTCCAGCGCATCTTCTCGAGGCCGAACACGAAGAACAGCGCCACGAGCACCGTGCCGACGACAAACCGCGCCAGCACCATCGTGTAAGAGTGGACCCCGGTCGCGCCGCGCACCAACGCCGACATGGCGGCGAAGAACACGGCCGAGAGAAGCATCATCCAGATGCCCTTGCGTGCGATCATCACCTGCCGTTCGCCCTCATCCCTTCCAGAAGCAGCTTCACCCGCGCGAATTCACGACGCGGGTGTAGCATCGCGCAGGCAGAGACTCCTGCGCTCCTTCTGAGTAAACGGCCCTACGGGCCTGTTCGGACCAGCCCGTAGGGCTTCGCTCGCGGGCAGCGCGGATCTTGGGGGTCCGCGCCTGATTCTGCCGGGTAGCAGCGGGGGTTTTCAGGCCCGCGCCGATGGGGCTGCCGAGGCCTGCGCGGCCAAGCGCCACCCGGGCTCATCCTGGTCACGATGCAGTGGTCGACGCTTCGCGCGCGCTCCCCGCTTCCTTCTTCCGGCCGGCTTTCAAGTAGGTGACCGTCATCCACCCCACGATGCCCAGGGCAACCACCAGTGCCACCGCGAAGATGGCGAAGACGCCCCATTGCGGCTGGACAGCCAGCGTCTCCGGGTTGAAGTACGGCGCGACGTAGCTCAGCCGAACCTGGTGCCTTAGGATGGCCATGCATGCCAGCGCAACTGCAATGGCGGCGGTGCCAAGCCACAGGTGGACGCGCAGTAGCCCGATCGCAGCCACACCCAGTAGGATGCCAAGCCCGAGCAGAAGGAGCGAGGGCGTCATTCCGCCCGAGAAGAGGTCGAGCGCCGGCTTGGGAAGCGAGAAGAGGAACCAGGTGCCAACCGCCAGGTTCACGGCGGTGGCGCCCGTGAAGAGGCCGATGCCCTGCCGGCGCATCCAGGTGGCGAACTCCGGGGCAACCGGGGCCTGGGCCCGAGAGAGCACAGCGATCCAGACGCCGGTCACGGCCAGGGCGCCCACCAGCATATGCGCGAACCGAGGCCACACCACCGGGTCGGTCACATTGACATACAGCCCCGCCGCGCTTTGGGCGTAGATGCCGCTCCACTTCTCCGGCGAGAGCATCAGCAGGACGTTCATCACCCACAGGAAGCCGATAGCGGCAGCCGCCACGGCACTCGCTGTCGCCACCCACGGTTGATGCTTCCCGAGCGCCCGCGGCGCCAGCGCGCAGGCGTAGTAGCCATAATAGCCAGCGATCAGCAGCGGGATCACGCCCATCCAGAGCCACGCCATCAGCACCGACGACGTGTAGAACAGCTGTCCATAGACCACCTGAACGAAGAGGAGCGGCGCGACCCCGGTGGTGATGGTGAACGCCGTCACTGACGGGAGCGCCCGGGCAATCACCTCGCTCAACCGGCGCTGGTTCTCATCCCGGCGGCCGCGGAAAGCGGCCACCGCG
This sequence comes from Armatimonadota bacterium, assembly GCA_012512265.1. Classification (GTDB taxonomy): domain Bacteria; phylum Armatimonadota; class JAAZEB01; order JAAZEB01; family JAAZEB01; genus DUUU01. The sequence goes on from JAAZEM010000028.1 coordinate 49,730, forward strand.
GCGAGGATACCTCCGCCGAGGGTGAAGCTCATCGGCACCAGATGGAGCGTGAAGGTGAGCAGCAGTAGGAAATGAACCAGCCAGATAGGCGCCGGCACCGGCACTGCGTCGGGGAGCGGAATGATCGGCATCATCGCTTCACCTCCGTAACGGGCAGCTCGGCCGCGGGGGCCAGGGCATTGGCCGCGGGGCGTCCATCCACGCCCAGCGCGTCCGGCGGCGGCGAGGGCGGCCCAGCCAGGCGGGC
>JAAZEM010000214.1 GCA_012512265.1 Armatimonadota bacterium
CGGGCGAGAGCTCCCTTGGGAAGGGATGCCACCGGTGGTGCTCTCTCCGGACGGCCGCACCTTCTCGGTGCCGATCTCCCTCAAGCCGAACCGAAAGTACGGGGTGGCGATCAATGCCCCGGGGCATATGGAGTTTCGGAGCCGCGCCGGGAAGATCGCGCAGCCCATGAAGCTGTTCTTCAACACCGCGGAGAAGGCTTCCGGGCAGGGGGCGCCTCGCGCCGCGGCGGCGCCGGCACCTGCGGTTCCAGAGCGCTTCCACATCTCCGCCCCTGCCGACGGCAGCGAGGTGCGTGATCGCGTGGTCGTCACGGTTCCCGCATCCTCCGTGCCCGAGGGCGCGTTTGTCAGCTTCTTCGTGGATAACGTCTTTGTGGTCGGCCTTGCGCCCGTCAAGGGGTCGGATGCCGTCCGCTTTGAGTGGAACACGAAGGAGCCGCTGCCAGGGCGAGGCACCGTGGAGTCGCGCATCCCCAAAGATGGCCCCCACACCATCCGCGCGGAACTACATATCGGTCAGCAGAAGCAGACCTCCCAGGTGAGGGTTACCCTCCGGAACACGATCCACCCAGCCGAGGCAGCCGAAGGCTTCCTGCTCCGCTACCAGTTCACGCCCGGGCAGGAGCTAGAGTACTATCACCAGTTCCAGAGCCAGGTGAAGGCCCCCGGCTCGCAACAGCCGCAGCGGCACCGCGGCGAGATCTTCTCACGCATCCTTGTGGATGAGAAGCTTGATAACGGCCAGTTCGTGTTGCTTGGTCGGTTCCGCAAGGCACTGGTGGACGGCACCGAGTACACCGGGTCGCAGCTCGCCGACAAATGGAACATGAGCCGTTCTGTGCGCCTCGAGCTCGACCCGCATGGGATGATGCAGGTCGTCACCAAGAAGGATCACCCGCTGGTGGAGGCGGTCAGCCAGCTCATTCCGCTGCCCGCCAATCGCGTGAAGCTGAACGAGCCCTGGACGTCGTCGCTCGTTCTCCCCGAGGTGCTCAAGGGGAAGACGGCCGTTGCGCCTGCCAAGCACGTCGCCGAGCGCGTCGTGTGGGAAGGCGGCCAGGAGACGGTCGTCATCCGATCGGATTACCAGATCGCCGGCATCAAGAACCCGATGGCCTCGAAGCATCTCATCCTGGCGACCGGAACGACCTCGCTGCCGTCTGGCGGCGAGCTCACGGTGCGTGGCCGGCGGTACACCTTCTTTGCCTACAAGCTCGGGCGGGTAATGCGCGTCACCGATCAGAAGACGATTCGCCTCGTGCTCACGCAGGCCCCAAACACAGGGATGGGGATGCCGGGCGAAGGCATGCCGGGGATGGAGCCCATGGGCATGCCGGGAATGCCCGGGATGCCCGGGATGCCGGGCCGGCCCCAGCGCCAGATCTACAACATTGAAGCTGAAGAGGTGCTCGAGTTCACTCCGCCCACTGAGACGGAAGAGTAGGCCTAGAAGCCTCTGATGATCACCGGTTTGCCAAGTCTGTGGCGCCCCAAGCAACAGCGCCCGGAGCCCGAGAGCTTCGACCGCGAGATGGAGCTGACGGAGCACCTCGCGGAGCTTCGGACCCGGATCATTCGGTGCATCATCTACGGCACGATTGGGATGGCGGTGGCGTGGTTCTATTACCCGAGCCTCTACGCGCTGCTCATCCGGCCGATTGAGACGATCCGCTCGCAAGCGGAGTGGAGCTTCATCTTCACCAGCTTCCTGGAGCCGTTCTTCGTCCGCCTGCAGGTGACGGCCGTCGCCGGAATCATCCTCGCATTCCCGCTGATCTCGCTGGAGGCGTGGGGCTTCATCGCGCCGGCGCTCACGCGTACGGAAAGGCGCGCCGTCTTCTTCGTCGCGCCTCTCTGCGTCTTCCTCTTCGTAGCGGGTGTCGGCTCGACCCTCTTTGTTTTGCCCGCTGCCGTGCGCTGGTTCCTCGGCTTCCTGCCGGACGAGACGCGCCTGATGCAGAAGGTGAACGACTATGTGCTCTTTCTCGCCAAGAGCTGCCTCGGCTTCGGCGTCGTCTTCCAGCTTCCGGTCGTTCTCCTCTTCCTGGGCAAGATTGGCATCGTCAATTCGTCTTTTCTGATCCGCTACTGGCGCCAGGCCATCGTCCTCGCGGCAGGCGCCTCCGCGATGATCACGCCCTCCGCCGATGCCTTCACCATGATGGCCATGACCGCCCCGTTGCTGGTCCTGTACGCTCTGAGCATCGTCCTGGTGCGCTTCGTGGAGCGAGCTGAGGCGAAAGCTGCCGCGCTGATGGATGAGGAGTGATGCGTGAGCATCCGGCGCTTCCTGGCCGGCCTGCGCGCATCCCCTGAGGCCCGTGGGCGTCTGGTCTGCCACCGGCGCATCGACGCGCGGCCCGCGCGCTACCAGGAGCTCGCGCAGCCGTTGCCGCCGCGCCTTCAGGAATACCTGGCTCGCCAGGGCATTGCCCAGCTCTACACGCATCAGGCGCAGGCGATCACTGCGGCGCGCGCAGGCAAGAACGTCCTCTCGATCACCGCAACCGCGAGCGGCAAGACGCTCACCTATAACCTCCCGGTCATCGAGACGCTCCTCAGCGACCCTCGGTCGCGCGCGCTCTACCTCTTCCCCACGAAAGCACTGGCGCAAGACCAATTGGGGAAACTGCGCGATTTCCACCTCTACCCGCTGTTGAAGCCTGGCACCTATGACGGTGACACGCCCGCGCACTTCCGTGCCCGGTATAAGCGCGAGCTGAACGTGGTGCTCACCAACCCGGATATGCTCCACGTGGGCATTCTCCCTTACCACGGCACGTGGGCTACCTTCTTCCGCAACTTGAAGTACATCGTCATCGACGAGATTCACGCCTACCGCGGGGTGTTCGGCTCGCACGTGGCCAATGTTCTCCGCCGGCTGCGCCGAATCTGCCGCCTGTATGGCAGCGACCCGCAATTCCTCTGCTGCTCGGCCACCGTCGCCAACCCGATGGAGCTGATGCAACGCCTGCTGGGCGATGGCCGCGAGGTGGCGATTATCGACGATGACGGCTCGCCTCGGGGGGCCAGGCACTTCCTTTTCTGGAACCCGCCTCCCCTGGGCGACGGAGGCCGGGTGAGCACCAACCTAGAGGCTACGCAGCTCCTGGCCTCGCTGGTGCGCGACGGCGTGCGCACCATCCTCTTCACGCGTGCCCGGAAAACGGCGGAGCTGATCTTGCGGTATGCACGCTTCGCTCTGCAAGACACGGCCCCGGAACTCGCGGCCCGGATCACCTCCTACCGCGCCGGCTATAGCCCGGAGCAGCGCCGCGAAATCGAGCGCGCGCTTTTCGACGGGGAGCTCCTCGGGGTCACCTCCACCAACGCGCTGGAGCTGGGGATCGATATCGGCAACCTCCACGCGTGCATCATCGCGGGCTATCCGGGGAGCATCGCCAGCACGTGGCAACAGGCAGGGCGCTGCGGGCGCGGGCACGACGAGTCGCTGGTTATCCTGGTGGCCCTCGATAATCCCCTCGATCAATACCTGATGCGCCACCCGGAGTATTTCTTTGGCAGCCCGCCGGAGCATGCCATCGTGGATCCGGGGAATCCCCACATCCTGCGCGAGCACCTCCTCTGCGCCGCCTACGAGCATCCGCTGCAACCCGACCCGGACGAGCGCATCTTTGGGGTGTCGTTCCGCGCGCTTGCAGGCGAGTTGGCGCGCGATGGCAAAGTGCGCCGCGCCGGGCGTGCCCTCCGGGGGGCCGGATCGCAACACCCTGCCCGCCAAGTCAACATCCGTTCCGTTTTCAGCGATCCCTATCGCGTAGTCCTTGAGGAGACGGGTGAGATCCTCGGCACCGTGGATGCCGAGCACGCCCTGGAGACGCTGCACCCGGGCGCCGTCTACCTTCACTTGGGCGAATCGTATCGCGTGAGCACGCTCGATGTGGCGAGTCGCAAGGCGCTGGTCTCCCCGGCGAGTGGAGACCACTACACGCAACCGCGGACGAGCGTGGATGTCTTCTTTGAGCGCGCGGTGGCACAGCGTCCCCTGGGCACGACGACCCTCTGCCACGGCCCGGTGGAGGTGGTCTCTCAAGTGGTGGGCTACCGGCGCAAGAAGCTGTTCAGCGAGGACGTCCTCGCTGAAGTCGATCTCGAGTTGCCCCCGCAACGTTTCCGCACTCATGGAGTCTGGTTCACGTTGCCGCCGGCTCTCACCGAGCGCCTGGTTGCTGAGGAGTATGACCTGACGGGAAGCATTCACGCGGTGGAACACGCCACCATCGGGATCGTGCCCCTGCACGTCCTATGCGACCGGATGGATATCGGCGGCGTGTCGCACGCGCACCACCCGGATACGGGAGCCCCGACGATCTGCATCCACGATGCCATCCCGGGGGGCGTGGGGATTGCTGAGAAGGCCTACACGCTTCTAGAGGAGATCCTCCGCGCCACGCTACGCGCGATCGAGGAGTGCCCTTGCACCAGCGGGTGCCCATCCTGCATTCAATCGCCCAAGTGCGGTAACAACAACCAACCCCTCGATAAGGCCGGGGCCGAGATGCTCCTTCACCACCTGATTGGAGAGTGATCCCCAGCCTGTCGGGGTCTCCTTACGAGAATCGGGCGAGCGTCACTTTACCGCGGCGAAGAGGTCAAGATACGCCCGCGCGACGTGATCCCAGGTGTAGCGTGCCTCTACGGCTGCCCTGCCGGCCTCTCCGAGCTGGCGCCGCAACTCCTCGGACGCGGCCAGACGCGCGAGGGCATCGGCCAGGGATTCCACCGACTCGGCCGTGAAAACCAGCCCGTTGCGCCCCGATTCCGCGAGCGAGGGCAACCCGCCGCGGTCGCTCACCAGGATCGGCTTGCGGGCGGCCATCGCCTCGACGGCCGCGATCCCGAAGTTCTCTCCAAACCGACTGGGCAAGACGAAGAGGTCGCACGCGCGGAACGCGGCGCAGAGCTCCCGGCGCGGCATCGTGGCGAACACGGCGCGCTCCTCCAGGTTCAGCTCGTGTCGCAATCGATCCAACTCTTCACGCGCGCCCGCGTCTGGGCCGATCACCAGTAACCCAACGCCCGGCACCCGCGCGAGGGCGCGCAGGAGGGTGTCTACCCCTTTGGAACGCGCCAGGCGCCCGACAAAGAGCACGCGGAGGTCGCACCCGGGCCAGTAGCGAGTGGCAGCATCGATCTCGGCCGGCGTCACCCGGTCGAACTCCTCCAGGTCTACGCCGTTAGGGATGACCCTTACCTGGGCCTCCGGCCAGCCGATCTCGTTCACCCATAGGTCACGCGCGGCAGGAGTATGCACGGTGAGGCTCACCCGGGGATGGCGACGGGCCATTCGGACGAGGCGGCGGCAGATCACCTGCGCTCGCCAGAGCCGCAGGTAGCGGCGCAGCGACTCCGTGTCATGATGTGGCGTGATTACCACCCGCCCGCCCGCGGCCATCGCGCTCAGGCTCTTCAGGACCTGATCGGAGGGAAAGGAGTGGACATGGAGCACCGCGCCCTGCCCGGCGGCTTCAATCAGGGCCTGGCGAAGGCCACACCAGACCAGGTGGTGGGGGTCGAAGATCCACGGGCGCACCCGGCGCGTGGGGAAGCGACGAACGCGCATCCCGTTCACCTCGGCGTGGCCTGGCGCTAGGCGCGAGCCGTCGAAGCCAGCCAGGTCACTGCACCAGATCTCGACCTCGTGGCCGGCGCCCGTGAACTTTCGGTGGAGCGCCTCCACCAGGAGCTCGACCCCGCCCATCGCCGGCGGGCCCAGGTACTCCACCTCCAAGATTCTCACTCGCTGCAGCCCTTTCAGAGGCGCGGAGACAACCGGCAACGATGGTATCGCAATCGAGCGAGGCCGGCCCCGTTCGACGCACACGGGCGAGCCATCGAGCGCGGCCTGGCGGACCCCAGAGGAAACGCGCGCTGCTTCTGCATCGCCACTCTCCTGCCGATGCAGAAGCAGCGCTTCAGGCGCCTCGCCATTTCAGGAATCGCCCGCCTCAGAGGAGTGGAACCGCATCCTCCGGGGGAATCAGGCCTCCGCCGGGGTGGCGGTTGCCTGCTGGCGCTCCAAACGTCTCAAGCTTTCGGCCGCGTAGCTCCTCTCCTTCGAATCGCCATAGGCGGCCAGTGTCTCCAGCGCGGGACGATGGGTACGGTCGCGGCGGAGAAGCCCACGAGCTGCCTGCAAGCGCAGGGTCAGGTCATCACTTCCCAGCATGCGGGTCCAGTAGGAGAGGCACAATCGCTTATAGTAGGCCTGCGCCTCTTCCGGCGAATCGAACACCGCGATGATCTGGGAGTCTTTCAGGAGGTAGTAGCGGCCATCTTGTGGCACGCTATCGGTGAGCCGCTCCAAGGAGAAGTCGGCTCCCTCGATGTACTGTTTGCTCACTGCTGCGCTCCTTTCACAGGCTCGCAAGAAGGAGAGCTTACCACACGTAGGCTCGCGGCGAGGCAACCGGTTTAGTCATGGGGCCCGATTATAGCCGTCACGGGAAGAGAAGGGATAGACTGCCTGGCGTACAGCATTGCGTTTCGCATGTGCGTCGCTCCGCATTCCAGGGCGGCTATACAGAAACTGACAGAAGGGATACGGTCGCCCGCTACCATTATACCAGAGCCCGCCCAGTTTGTAAAGCCCGATGACGAGCGCGTGAGCAGCAGCACCCTGGGTACGAAGCAGCCGGCAAGAGGTGGGTAGAACGAGCGTGAGGCCGCGCTCTACTCTTCAATCCCGTTTGTTTCGCCATCGAGCCCGTTTCGGGAAGACGGCGCGCGGCTTGGAAGGGCGCCGTCAGGGGCCGCCCAGGTTGATGAAACGCCACATGTAAAGTAGGGCCACGGCCACCAGGAGTATCGCTACCAGGATCGCGGTGACGCCGGCCGCCGAGCGTGACCGCCGGGCCGTCGCCACCCCACCCCGGGTCTGCCGGCCCGACCGGGTCGAAGGCGCCGCCGGCCGCCTCGCCGGCGATTCGGGGGCCGTCTGCTCGCCACGAGGTGCCTGCGCACCGCTGCGCTGGCGCCGGCTCTCCTTGCTCCGCATGTGACGGGGCAGGCGTCTAGACATCGGCTCTCACCCTTCCTATCTGCCGCATCCGCGTCGTTCCTTCGGGCGCCGCCGCTCGCCCACGTCCCCAGGGCACCTTCCGATGGGATGCCGATCCTTGAGGCGATCCTTCCCTTCCCTACTGCACTTCAATCCTAGTTCTTGCTGCGCAGCACACCCTGGCCCCCAAGCGCGGGATGTCTTGCCTGGAGGGGCGTACAAGCCACAGGCCCGGCGATTGCCGGGCCTGTGGCCAACCTCGAGCCGCTACGGGCACGTGCTACAGGAGATGGACGACACCGCTGCTCAGCGCCTCGACAACCTCTTCAACACAAAGCAAGATGAGACAGAGCAAGATGAGGAGGGCTTCTATTAGATGGTTATTAGATCGCGGCATGAAACGGACAATCCGCCGGAATCGTGGAGATGCCGGAAACCCGCATCATTGCTAGGTTTGGCCTGGTGGGGAGAGCGGGGCTCGAACCCGCATGGCCTCTCGGCCGGGAGATTTTAAGTCTCCTGCGTCTACCGGTTCCGCCATCCCCCCGCCAACCGGATTATAGCATCGTCACGACTGACGCGTCAATGGCGAGAGAGAGACGCGCCAGCTGGCTCAAGGCTTATGGTGATGCCTCCCGTCGGCTGCGAGGAGCCCTCCTGCCGTGCCGCGTGGCTCTCTCCAGATGGCGGATTCGCACGCATGGGGTGCCGCCGGTCGCCACGGCGAGGGCAGCACCCCAGATCCCAGAGCGTGGTCCCACTCGCACGCCATCCGGTGCTCCCTACGGCGCCCTTCTGGCTCGATCGCCGGGAGCGGGAGGCTCACTCGCTAGGTGGGCTACTTCCCGTTGAAGTACGGGCTGTGGTTGCCGTTGTTGTAGAGCACCGACTTCTTCATGCTCTTCGCGTGCCCATCCGCGAAGGCACAGTTGACCATCCCGCTGTGCCGGTCGTCCGGCATCTTGTTCCAGTCTGACAAGGCGCTGCACTGCGGGCAGTAGAGCGTGCGGTAGTTGCTGTCGTCATCGGCGATGACGACCAGATCCGCGACCTTCTCGATGGAGGCCAAAGTGACCCCTGTGCCCAGGTGCACCGTGTTGTAGCCGTAGCCCTAATAGCTATTGCCGCGGGTGGGGCAGTAATAGACCTGCGTGTTCTTCGTGTAGGGAAGCAGGATAGCGATGATGGCAATCACGACGAGCAGCTCGATCAGCGTAAACCCGCTCCTGCGATTAAGATACATCGCTTCGAACCTCCCATCGCTCAGTCGCTCGGGGCATCCGGTGGCACAGCCGGCGCCCCGAATGGTGCGACTCAACGATTCCCCCCGCGGCCGGCAAGGCTCCTTGACAGCCGCGGGGGAATCTCTTCGGCAGATGGGCGTCACTCAGGAGAAGCACGCGGTCGCGCCTTTCCTGAGAGACTGGCTAGGCGCCGAACTTCTCCTGCACGCCCATAAGCTGCGTGATCAACGGCATCACATCGGTGCCGCGGATGCGCCCGACACCGCCCCGGGTGACGGCGCGCTCATTGAACTCAGTGCAGTCGTCGATGCGGCCCCTGCGGCTCCAGAAGACAATCGGCACCGCGTCGCCGGAATGGTCTTTCACCACGCAGGGCGTGCTGTGGTCGGCAGTGACGACGAGCACATCGGTATCTCCCAGGTTCTCGTACAGATAGCCCACCATCTGATCGATGCGCTGGATCGCCTCCACCTTCGCCTGCCCATCGCCGTCATGGCCGGCCACATCGGGCCCCTTGACGTTGCAGAGCACGAACGTGTGGTTGTCCAGCGCATCCACGACGGCATGGGCCATCGCCATGAGATCGCTATCCAGGCCGCCGGTCGCCCCCGGCACATCGATGAGATCCATATTCAGATAGCGAGCGATCCCGCGAATGAGGCCGGTCTCGACCACGCACGCGCTGACCACGTCGTGCAGCGTGTCGAACTCAGCGATATCGGGGGCGATGCCCACGCCTCGGGGGAGGACAATGTTCGCGGGAAGCTGCCCCTGGGCCTCCCTCGCCTTGTTGACCGGATGGTCCTTGAGAATCTCGTAGGTGCGGAGGACCCACTGGTTCAGCAGGTCCGCGGTCTTCTTGCTCGCGCTGTCTTGCTCATCGAGGGGTGCCGCTTCCAGGATGCGCTCGTTCTCCCGGTGCGGATCGATATCGCTCACCTGGGCGCCCAGGCCGGGGCCATGCATCACCAGGGCGCCGCGGTGCGCCACCGACTCCTTGAAGAAGAAGGTCACATCGTCGATGGTGATGCCATTGATCGCATCAGCGAGTTCCTTCGTTCCCTCGCTGATCCGCCCGGCACGCCGGTCGAGCACCTTCAGGTTCGCATCCACCGTGGCGAAGTTGCATCGGAAGGAGACATCACCACGCGAGACATCCATGCCGATGCCTGCCGCCTCGAAGGGCCCACGGCCGGTGTAAATCTTATACGGATCATACCCGAGGATGGCAAGGTGACCGGTGTCGCTCCCCACGCGGATGCCCGGCCGGATCGGATCCATCAGACCGCTTTCCCCTTCCCGGGCGAGGCGATTCATGTTTGGGGTATCCGCCGCCTCTAGCGGGGTTCGGCCCCCGAGCGACGCCACCGGACGGTCTGCCATTCCATCACCGATCAGCAGGATCGCGCGCGCATTGCTCTCCATCACATACCCTCCTCATGCTATTCTGTGCCAACACGGGGATTATCATACAGCAACCGGCCGGCACGCTACCGGCATCAGCCTGATTATAGCACAAAAACGGGGCGAGAGGAAAGGGAGCGCCAGGAATGCATGCGGAAAGAGCACGCCGGCCGCTTTCTGGGCACGGCCCCCATCGCGCGAACGGATGAGGATGTCCTGAGCGCGGTTTCCCCTTCCGCGGGCCAGGGAGAGCCGCCCGTGCCTTCCTGAACTCTTGCCAGACACGAGAGCGGCCTACCCCCCGAGCTCTAGATTGGCCGTGGCATTGAGGTCAAGGTCGGATACTCTGCCGGCGCGCAGGAGGTGATAGCCCGCCGCAGCAATCATGGCGGCGTTGTCAGTGCACAGGCTACGCGGAGGCATGTGGAGGGGAAGGCCCTCGGCGGCACACGCCTTCTGCATCTCGGCACGCAGCTCCGAGTTGGATGCCACACCCCCGGCCAGGAGCACCTGCCGCACGCCGGTCTCGCGCGCCGCGGCAATGGTCTTCTGCACCAGGGTCTCCACGATCGCCTGCTGGTAGGCCGCCGCCAGGTCCTCCACCCGGTGGCCAGAGCCCGACTGCACCTCGCGCAACAGCGCCGTCTTGATCCCGCTGAAGCTGAAGTCGTGCGTTCCCGGGAGCAGCGCGCGCGGGAAGTGAACAGCGGTCGGATCCCCCTGCTGAGCCAACCGGTCGATGATCGGGCCTCCAGGGTAGCCCAGGCCAAGAACGCGCGCGCCCTTATCCAGGGCCTCGCCTGCCGCGTCGTCGCGCGTGTGCCCAATCGGCTCGAGATCCACCTCGCTGCGCACAATGATCAGGTCGCTGTGCCCGCCTGAAACGACCAGGCACAGCGCAGGAAACGCGATCGGCTCGTCCGTGAGGAAATTGGCGGCCACATGCCCGTGGATGTGGTGAACGCCCACCAGGGGCAGTCCACGCGTGAAGGCGACCACCTTTGCCGCGGTCAGCCCCACTAGGAGCGCCCCCTGGAGGCCGGGGCCGGCCGTGGTCGCCACAGCATCGATCCCATCAAAGCCGGTGCCGGCATCCGCCACCGCGGCCGCAAGGATAGCACCGATGCTCTCCACATGATGGCGCGAAGCGATCTCCGGCACTACGCCGCCGAAACGTGCGTGAACATCGACCTGAGAAGCGATGATATTGGTGAGGATGCGGCGACCGTCCTCCACCACGGCGGCGGAGGTTTCGTCGCAGCTCGTCTCAACACCGAGCAAGCGCACCCTGTTCCTCCAAACAACGCCGGCGCTCGTTCATGAAGCGCTGCAATCCGGGATCGTGCAGGTTTTCAATCCACATGATGATGGCATTCTCACCCGTGTCAGTATAGTAGCCGCGGCGCATGCCGGCGGCTCCAAAGCGGTATTTGAGATAGAGCCGTTGCGCCACCAGGTTGGACTCGCGCACCTCGAGAGTCGCCCGGCAGGCGCCCTTCTGGGTCGCGGCGGTCAACAACGTCAACAGGAGGCGCTCGCCAATCTTGAGGCCGCGGTAGTTGGGATCCACGGCGATCGTGGTGATGTGCGCCTCATCGATAATCAGCCACATCCCGGCATAGCCTACCGTGACGGGGCCCTCTGGGAGGTGGACGCGCGCCACTACGTAGTAGGCGTTCGGGTTGTCGCAGATCTCGTAGCGAAACGTCTCGGGCCGCCAGGGCGTCGGATAGCTGGCGCGCTCGATGCGCAGGACATCATTGAGATCTGATAGCTGCATCCGCTCCACCGAGATGCGCATGGGACCCCTCCTACCCGGCCGCGACAACCGTGAACTCCTTCGGTGAATGCGTCAGCAACTCGCACCCGGTCTCCGTCACGAGCACATCGTCCTCGATCCGGATGCCGCCCCACTCCGGGTCGTAGATGCCTGGCTCCACGGTGATCACCATCCCTGGCGCCAGCACCACCTCGCTCGTGCGCGAGAGCGCCGGACCATCATGTACGTGCTTCCCGAGGCTGTGGCCCAGGCCATGGGCATAGCATACCTCGCCGAAACCGCGGGCGGTGATCACGTCGCGCGCCACCTGATCCACATCGCGGCCCCTAACGCCCGGCCGGATCGCCTGGATGGCCGCTTCCTGCGCCTCGAGCACGGCCGCGTACGCTTCGCGCTGGCGGTCATCCGCATGCCCAACGGCAACCGTTCGCGTGATATCGGCGGCGTAGCCGCGATAGATCGCCCCAAAGTCCATCAGCACCAGATCGCCCGCCGCAATCGGCTTCTCCGTCGCGCTGGCGTGCGGGCTGGCGGCAAGCGGCCCCGATGCCACGATCGTCTCGAACGACTCGCGCGCGCTGCCGTTGCGTCGGAAGAAGCACTCGATCTCGGCGGCCACTTCCCACTCGGTTATGCCCGGGCGCAGAAGCCCCAAAACAAAGTCGAAGCACGCATCGGTGAGCGCGGCTGCAGCGCGAAGCCGCTCGATCTCGCCGGCATCCTTCACCATCCGGAGCTCGCCAACCAGGTCTTTGCCCTGCTTCAGCGCGACCCCAGGGAGCTCGCTTGCCAGCTCTGCGTAGGTGCCATAGGAAAGCGTTGGCTCGAAATAGACTTCCGTCAGGCCCAATCCCAACAAAGCCTCGGCCACCGCCTGGAACGGCTTCTTCGGGCCCTCGACGCGCACCACCTCGCACCCGGACGTCTCTTGCTCCGCGCGAAGGTGATACCGTGAATCGGCCAGGAAGAGGGTCCGTTCGGGAGTCACCACCACCTGCCCCGCGGATCCGGTAAACCCAGAGAGGTACTGCACGTTCAAGATATCGGTGACCAGCAGGCAGCCGATTCCCTCTTCTTCCAGACGGCGGCGCAGCTTCGCCAGACGAGCGCCGGGTCCCTCTTGAACGATCACGCGCGTCCCTCCTCCACCAGTCGTATCGCTGCACGCACCCCCAGGAGGTAAGAATCGCCCCCAAAGCCCGCGATCTGCCCGCGCGCCACCGGCGCGATCACCGAGTGGTGGCGGAACTCCTCGCGCGCGTAGACGTTGGAGAGGTGGACCTCTACCACGGGCAGGCGGATGGCGGCCACGGCGTCGCGAATCGCGATGCTGTAGTGCGTGTAGGCCCCCGGATTGATGACGAGCGCGTCTGCTCGGCCAATGCACTGCTGGATCAGATCGACAATCTCCCCCTCGGAGTTCGACTGGAAGATCTCCACCTCCACTCCAAGGGAACGCGCCAGCTCCTCGATGCGGGCGTTCAGCGCTTCCAGCGTCTCCGAGCCATACTGATCGGGCTCGCGCATCCCCAGCAGGTTGAGGTTAGGCCCGTGAATCACTCGTATCCGCACGCCTCGACTCCTCTCCTGGGAGTATCGCTTCGTCCACCATCATGACCGGGATCCCGTCGCGAATCGGGTAGATGCGCCCGCACTCCGTGCAGACCAGCCCGCTCCCCTCGCGACGAACGGGCGGGCGCGAATCGCAAGCGGGACAAGCCAGGATGCTCAGCAGCTTCTCGTCAATCACTCTATGACCTCCTTCACCACCTGCCGCCACGCGGCAGCCCAACGCCCTAGGTGGTAGCTCTCGCGCACCTCGGCCTGCTGAGCGCGCGCAACCTCGTCTCGCCGGGCAAGCACGCACAGGATCGCCTCTGACAGCGCATCGGGGTTCGGCTCCGCCAGCCATGCCGGGAGATCCGGCAGGCCACCGACGGCGGTTGCCACGACGGGCGTGCCGCACGCCATGCTCTCCAACGCGGAAAGCGAGGTGCCCTCGCCACAGATGGAGGGGATCACAGTCACGCGCGCTGCCGAATAGACGGCTCGCATCTCACGCCAGGGCACGCTTCCGAGGAAACGCACGCGGTGCTGCACTCCGCTATTCGCGACCTGGCGGCGCACCTCCTCCCCGTAGCCAGGGTCGCCCTCCCCCCCCACGATCACCAGGTGGGTCTCCGGATAGGCCTCCAGAACTCGTGGGAAAGCAGCGATGGCGAGGTGGATCCCGCGGTTTCGGTAGAGGTTGCGCGGCACCAACACGGCGTTGAGGGCACGGAGCTCATCCTGCCCCGGCGTCGGCACGAACCACTCCGTGTCGACGCAGTTGGGGATGAACCACCGCCCCGGGGCAACCTGCTGGAACGCCCCCTGGCCCGGCGGGGCATTCAGGCCCATCTCGCGCAGGAAGAAGGTATCGTTGGCCACATAGGCACGGCTACGCGCGAAGGCAATCCGGGCCAGCCGTTTCTTCAAGCGAGCCGCGCGGGATCCGGGCCGGTCGTCCCAGGTCACCCCATGTGATAGCCCGATCATCCGCGGGTGCCATAGCACGGGCAGCGCGTAGAGCGGGTAGTGAACGATGAGGAGATCCTCGCGAGCGAGCCAGGGCCAGCGCAGGGGCAGGGTGGCCGCCAACGACCAGAACTGCATTCCGGGCGAGAGCCGCCGGCAGGTTGGCACCCGCAGAATATCCGGGCCCGCGTCTCCCGTGCTGCGCTGGTAAACCCGTTGGGTATGCCCCGCCTCGGCCAGGACGCGAATCAGTTCAACCAGGTAGGTCTCTGCGCCCCCTAGAGTTGGCCGATATCCATAGGTGACGTGCCCGATTCGCATGGTGGTTTCGTGTGGCCGGCCGCACCCGCGGCGCGCCGGCTTCATTCTACCACGGGAGCGCCGTCACACGCAAACACGAGACCAGACGCGGGGAGAGCAGGCGGGCGCGGAGGCGAACCGCCGCGCGATACAGGATGGGCGGTGTTCACCCGCGCGATGCACGCAGCACGGGCCCCGGAGAAGGCAAGCCAGGAGGCGCGGAAGGCGCCTCCTGGATCGTGCGGGGTTACTCCCCTACTCCGATAACAGGCTCAGACGGCCGAAGGGCGAGGCATCCTTGCCGTCGCCGCAGATGCCGGGGGTCCACTCCATCCAACCGCGGAAGCCGTCACCATCGGCGTCGTTGATCGTGAAGGAGAAGCCGAGGCAGCCGCCGGGCACAGGCGTCGCCTGGCCCACCTCCAACCAGGGGATCGCGGCTTCGTAGACGAGGCCGCCCGGCACGCGCTTGATCACCAGTGTCCCTGTGGTGACCGTGTGTTCGTCTGGCAGCCACTTCCAGATGAGCGGGCCGCCGGGCGTCAAAGCCAGGCCAAACTCATGCACGCCGTCATATCCCGGAGTGGGTGCCGGACCGGAAGGCCGGAAGGCGATCTGGATGCAGTCCCCTCGCCAGATCTCCTTCTCCCGGTAGCTCTGGTCGAAATGGTCGTCGGTGACTTCGGCAGCCACGTAGAGGTTTTTCGCATCCCAGGCCACGCGCACTTTGCCAGCGAGATCCGTCGTTCCCTTCCACCCGTTCACCTTCGATTGTGCCTGAGCGCTTACGGCGATGGGCTCCACCCCCTGCCACTCAGAGAGGTCTCCATCTAGAGTGGGAGGCTGGGCAAACCGCCTGGCTGTAGCTGCAGGGCGCACCGGCGCCACAGGAACGCGCCGCTCCGGTTGGGGAGTGACGAGGTCGGCGCGGACCGTCACCGAGCCCGCGGCACCTTCGGGCACCTGGCAGCGTACCGGGAAGGAGAGCACCTCGCCCGGCTCCAGCCGGTCGATCACCAGCGCACGCCCGGGCTCCACGCTCCAGGATGCCGGCAGATGAAGCAGCAGGCGCACGTCGGTGACCGGCTTCGCGCCTCCCCAGACGCACACGTTCAGCTCGGTGGTCTCGCCGGCGCGCGGCGGGGTCACGAAGCGGACGTCGGTGCGCGGTGCCTGCGGGAGCTCCTCGGGGGTTGGCGCTGCCTGGCCGTCGCGATCGATGCGTGCGCGAATCGCGGACGCCTGTCCGGGGCGGACGGGCGCGAGGTCCAGCACGCGGATCTCGCGCGGGGCAAGTGCCTGAGTCAGCGATTCGTCGTTCGCCGATACCAGCGCGATGGGGGACGCCGCGTGGCCTTTTCCGGCTCCTGGAGTGAGCCGGCGAACGACCCATTGATCACTGCCGGATAGTCCCCACGCCCCCGGCTCGAAGCGGAAAGCGTAGCGCTGGAAGCTATCCGAAAGGTTGGCTATCAGGAGTCCGACGTGGCCATCGCGCGCGCGCCACACCGTTCCGAGTGTGGCGGGTAGCGCCGCGGGCGCCTTTCCACGCCCGGTTGACCACTCGGCCTCCAGCGAGGCCAACGGCGCCACCGGGCGGAGCTCCCCGATCAACTCGCCTGTGACCACAAACTCCGCGGCTACCGCGCGGTAGCGCGCCACTTCGCGCAGGTACTCGGCGTTTTCGCGGTTGGCCGGATCGAGCAGCTCGAAGCCCATCCAGCCTGGCTGGCATCCCCACAGGAAATCACGCCCCTGAACCATCCGGAAGGCAAGCGGCTCCATCGTCCGCGCCGGGCTGGAGAAGTAGAGCGTGTAGCCGCTGTAGACGGCGGTCATCATCGGGATCTCGGCGTCGCGGCGCGGGTTCCAGACCAGGAAAGCATCCACGTTATCCATGTAGGGCTCGGCGTTGTTCTCCGTGGTGATGCCCACGCGGCCAGCAGTTTGAGCACGTACGCGGTCGAGCATCTCCCGGTAGCCATCCACCCAATGCCGGCCACCGCCCAGCGGGTGCCCATGCGTGGGATCGAAGCAGAGCTGTGGCCTGGCCGCGCCAATCTGGTCGAGGTAGATGGCATTCACACCACACTCTCGGATCAGGCGTCCGACGATCTCATTCACTTTCTCCTGCCACAGCTTTGTCGCGGGGCACATCGGCGCGAGTTTGGCGCCACTGCCATACTCCTCGATGTAGGTCGAGGTGCCATCCGGCTGCTTGCACGCGGCGGCACGCCCCACCGCGAAGTTATCATTCGCCGTATCCCATAGCCGACCGTTGATGTAGGGCATGGCGATGATACCCTCTTTGACAAGCTCGCGCACGCCCTCGGCAAACCCGGGCTTTGTGGGGAAATAGTCGGGATAGTGGACATCAAACGGGATCTGATGCCAGTTGTACCAGTGGACGCCCATCGGCACGCCGAACAGGCGCTTTGCCTCAAGCATCCGCGGCACCACCTGCTCGCGCGTCCCGCTTGCGAGCATCCAGAGACCGAGGCGCTTCATCGCCTCTGGCATATCTTTGCGCGTGGCCACCGGGCCGCGCCGGGTCCACGGCTGTTTCAGCGCCCATTCGCGATACCGTTTTGCCCCCTGCCACCAGTCGCCCTGATAGACGCCAATCGCCACTGGGAAAGGCGCCCGGAAATCGGACCCAGGTACCCCCATCCCTTCGACGGGAGTGGTGAGGCGAAACTCGCCGCCCGGCGTGAAGGCAAAGTGCTTGGGGCTGGCGCCCGGGTCATGCGCGGCGAGATAGAGGCCATGCTCCCCCTCGTTGACCAGAAGGAACTGCATCGGCCAGTCGGCGCTCGGGTAGGAGCCAAAGATCTGCGCGCTGGCGCTGCGGTAGAGGTAGCCCCAGTTGCCTCGCGGCACCGCCACGTCCGGCATCCCCTTCTCGGAGAGGCGGGCAAAGAGAGGGAAGTGCACTTCCCAAAGCCCATACCGCTCGCTGGAGTTGTCCACATCGATCCGCCACAACGACATTCCGGGCGAGGCCTTGGGCAGGTCCACTGTCACGCGGACGCGCAGCGCCCCCTTCTCCTCCCCGGTATCGATGTCCTCCCAGGTGAGCTCCAGGCGCTTCCCATCCTTCGAGGGCGTTTCAGCGGCAGAGCACCGCGCCGCCGCCGTATTATCAATCCTCAAATCAGGCAGATCGCGGCCGCGTAGGACCAAACGCCACACCAGGGGTTTCTCGGACGGCGTGAGGAACTCGAGGCCGGTCCGATGGCTGAAGAGGCTGGTGGCCCCCAACCCCTCTTCTGGACGGGCGAAGCCAAGGCGGAGGCTGCCGCTCGCGATGCTCACCGGCTGCGGCGAAGGAACGCTCCGGTCATGGCCACCCGGCGCTACATCCTCGTGCACCTGCAGCTGGCTCTCTTCTGCCAGGCGCGCCCGGATCTCCTCCGGCGCGCGCGCCGGCCCGAGGTAGACGCGGGCGCGCAGATCGGCGGCAGGCGCCCGGAAGGGGCCCATCGTCTGCTGGATATAGTTGTAATAGCTGTTGGCGCCATCGTAGAGGGAAACCGTGCCGTTGAGGCTCAGGCCGATGGCATCCTCATCGTTGGCCATCATCGCCCATCTCGAGAGGGCATAGCCTTTCCGGGCATCGGTAAACACCCCGGTCTGGAGCGGCTCGCCGCCCGCCCAGCGCCCGAAGCTGCTATCCTTGCGCGAAATCTGCAAGAAGTGGAGCTCGCTCCAGGTAAAGTCGTCATCGCGCTCAATACGGGCTGTGACCTCCACTACGGGCGAGGAAGCCCGGTAATGATAGCGATAGACGGCGCGCGGATTGCCTGGCTCCTTCGCGGCCTTCGCCCGCGTTTCGATGACCACCTGCACCGGACCCGCTTCAAGCACGCGCGCTGTCGCCTCGGCATCCGAGCGCCACGCCTGAGAGCCGCGCGTCTTCTCGAAAAGCCGGTCCTCGAAAACAAACCCCTTCTCCACCACTCCCGACTGGTTGAACCGGATGGAGGTCGGGAAGCCCCCGTTGCCCCGCTTTGGATGCTCGACCCGGTAATAGAGATTCCCGACGGTGATGGCACCGGCCGTCTCCGTCACCTGGAGGTCGCTGCGCGGAGGATCCGCGGGTTTGCCTGCTTCGACAACGACCCGGCGTGCCATCCCCGTGGGGGTCGTCCCCGGCAACAGGACGAGAATGCCGCCTTTAGCGCGCTGCCAGGCAAGGGGCGTCGTGCCCTCTCGTACGGCGGCAATACCCCGCAGGCGCTCCATGCGCAGAGGCATGAGCACGCTCCCCTGCCACAC
Source organism: Armatimonadota bacterium (assembly GCA_012512265.1). GTDB lineage: Bacteria > Armatimonadota > JAAZEB01 > JAAZEB01 > JAAZEB01 > DUUU01. The sequence goes on from JAAZEM010000214.1 coordinate 18,545, forward strand.
ACTCCGGCCGGCGTTCACCACGGTAAACGCGGTCGTGGGCTCGGCTGGAAGTGCTTGGGGTATCCCCAGTAGTGCCATGAGGATGGCAGACAGCCACGCAGATCGTCTCATCGAAAGCAACTCCCTCCATCGAGCGCCCTGCCGGCAGAAGCCCGACCAGGCTCTCCTCTGATTGGTTGGCTACTCCCCGGCGCAATCCTGCCCTATCCTGCTGGAGGCGCCTGCCAGCAGGCCACCCCCTCGTCCCCATAGAGGATCTGTAACAAGGAGATAGGGTAGGCGTTGCCGTATGAAGGCGGCAAGAACCAGGACCGCCCCGCTGGTTCGCGGGGCGCCCGTGGCAGCCCGCCGCCCGGCGCTCGGGCGGTGCTCGGGTAGAAAGGGTGGGTGCTTCGATGAGACATCTGATGTTCGTTGCTGTTGCCCTCGTCTCTCTCCTTGCTTTCGCCGGTGTCGGTGCCGCGGCCGAGTTCGGGCAGGTCGCTCTGGACTTTCGAAAGGCGGATGAACCGGGGCAATGGCGTGGCGTTGGAGGGCAGTGGCTCTTTGAGGAGGGCTCTCTGCGCCAGCAGAAGGCCGATGAGTACTGGTGCGCCTATCTGCGCGATGGCTCGCTGGCAGACCTCGCCTTGTCGCTCCGCTGCAAGCTCGCGGAGGTGCATCAGTCCTATCCCGCGGCCGGATATGTCGTCATCGCCTTCCGGGCGCAAAGTCCAAGGAACTATTACAGCCTTCACCTGAAGGCAACCGGGGAACTCGCTCTGGCGGAGTACTGCTCCCGGCCCTCGGAAGGGCGCCGCGTGTGGCAGCCCTTCGGGAAGACACACCGGTTGGTGCCCGGCAAGCTGCCCCTCGATGCCTGGTACCGCGTGGACCTGGAGGTGATCGGACCGCGCGTTCGCGCGCGCGCCTACCCCGTGGATGAGGCTGCGCCCGGATGGCAGATTGAGGCGGACCTCTCTCAGGCGCTGCCGATCGATCACTCCGGAGACAAGGCGCATCTCATCGGGCAGATCGGGTTTGGCACCTCGAACTGCCGCGCGCTGATCACGGATGTGCGTCTCGATGCGCGGCCGTCGCCGGTCCTCCTGAAAGCCCCCCTCGCCCGCGCGACAGAACTGGCGCAGCGCCTGGCAAACGCCGTGAAGGGAACGCCGGACGAGGCGCAGGGCACGCGGATGGTTCAATCGTTCGCAGCGTTTGCCCGGGAGATAGACCGCCTTGAGAGTGTGAACACCGCCCGCTATCAGGAGCTGGCAGCACGCCTGAACCTTCTTCAGGAGGAGCAGGCCGGGCTGCGCCGGAAAGTGCTGGTGGCTCGGGGGGGCATCCGCGGCGCCTCCACCTACGCGGAGTTCCTCACATTCCCCCAGCGAAAGGCAAACCTGCACTGTCACACCCGGCACTCCGACGGTTCTCTCCCCTGCAACGAGATGGCGGCCTGGTATGAGGAGAACGGCTACCAGATCGTGGCGCTCTCGGATCATGACGCCTATGGCGATCAGGACGGGGGCGTTTGCTCATCCTTCTTCCAGAAGGACCAGGCGGTCCACGATTGGGACGGCGATGGCGTCACCCATCCCACGCGTGAGTACCGCTCCGGGGTAGAAGCCTACGTGCGCGACTACGATAAGCCGGCCCCGCCTTGGGTGCCGCGCGACTGGAAGCTCAACCGGCCTGGCGAGTTCGTGGTCCTCAATTCGATGGAGTCGTCGTTCGGGCATCACCACACGAACGTGATCGAACCCCCTACCGGCAAGATCCCGCGCCCCCGCGAGGGATATGGATTCATTGACTGGTGCCACGGGAACAACGGCCTCGTCTTTGTCGTCCACCCCGGCGATTGGAACAAGACTCCAGAGCGGCTCCTGGACCACCCGGAGATGCGGAAGATCGACGGCCTGGAAGTGATGAACGGTTTCACGGCACGCGAAAACCGCAAGGGAGACAACCCCGATGGCAGCAAGGGGATCGCGGAGCAGCTGTGGGATGCCTGTCTCGATGCGGGCAAACTTCTCTGGGGGTTTGCCAACGATGACGCCCACAACACGAAGCCGGATCACTACGCCGGGGCCGGGAGCGCGTGGAACATGGTGTGGGTGCGAGAGCTCACCAAGCCGGCGGTGATGGAATCGCTGCGCCGGGGCGCCTTCTATGCGTCGTGCGGCATCCAAATCGACCAGGTCGAGATGGATGCCGAGAGCATCACGGTACGCAGCCCGAACGCCACCCACATCAAGGTGGTGGGTGACGGCGGGCGGACTCTTGCCCAGGTCGACGCGAACCAGATCACCTACCGGCTTCAGGGCACCGAGAAGTGGATTCGCGTGCTGCTCTGGAACGACACCGTCTGCTATCCGGACGAGCCCTCTCGCTACCCGCAGAGGGCCTGGCTGCAGCCGATTGTGCTAGACTCGCTCATCCCATGACAGGAGCGTCTCCTCACACGCCCGCCGGGTAGGTCTCTGGCATTGCGGGCGCCGCGCGCGCGGGAAGATGGAGCGGGTGGAGCGCCTCTGTCTCGTCAAAGTAGAGGAAAGCGTCATACCGCTCCGGAAGCACGCTGGGCACGTAGTTGGTGAAGCCTTCGTACTTCGGGTCATACACCACGCCCACGGC
>JAAZEM010000215.1 GCA_012512265.1 Armatimonadota bacterium
CCGGCAGAGGCCAGCCCGGTAAGCATCCAGCCGGATGCCAGGGCGGTCATCGTGCTCGGGTTCAGCATCCCTCGTGGTGGCCTGCGCGGCGTCGAGGCGGGGACGGCCTGGAGTACCTTCAATCTGTCGCTCCCCACGGGAACGATTGTGACGGAGTGTACCTACCTGGTCTGCCGGCACCTCGAGTCCGAGGGGTGGGAGGCCACGCCGCTCTACCCACAGAGCGCCGACCTGCGCGGCCAGGGGGTGCGCGTCCACCCAGACAAGCCGGAGCCGAACGTGATCCTGGATCTGGTCTATGCCGCACACGCGGCGGGCCTGGGCGAGATAGGACGCGGGAAGTTCTTCCTGACGCCGGAGTTCGGGGTGCGCCAGATCCTGACCGCTATCCTCACAGATGCTCCCCTCGAAGCGGATGCGCCTTTCCGTGGATCGCTGTGCGATGACTGTGGCGCTTGCGCCGAGGCGTGCCCGGCGCGTGCCCTCGACCGCTCGCGCCTCAACGAGGCAGCGCTGTGCGAGGGCACGGCGCGATGGTATCCTCTCCACCTGGAGAGCTGCCGGGTGTGCAAGACGTGTGTTCTCCCGATGCCGTATTCCACCGGGTCCGAGCCGCTGCGCGTGGCCGCGGCGTGCGGACGTGCCTGCGTCGCGCACCTGGAGGATAGTGGGAAGTTGACGCGCAAATTCGCGTCGCGGTTCCGGGAATAGGGAAGGTGCGCCATGCTGACAGCCGAGAGACTGAAGGAGTTCGCGCTCAACGAGGTGCGCGTCGATAAGATCGGCATCGCCAACATCGAGCGTTTTGCGCAGGCGCCTCCCGATATGCATCCACTGAATATCATGCCGAACGCGCGTTCCGTGGTCGTTTTCATCAAGCGGATCGTGCGCGGCACCTACCGGGGAATTGACGAGGGCACGCACTGGCCCTCCTATTCGATCTTCGGCTATGCCCATCTCAACCGGATGCTAGGCTCCTCGGCCTACAAGATTGCCCGGTTCATCGAGCGTTTTGGCTATGAGGCCACGGGCCTCAGTGGCGCGGCTGCCAGCCGCGAGATCGGCGTGCGCGGCCCACGTCCGGCGCCTGGCAAGCCTGCGCGCGAGGTGGTGCTGCACCATCGAATCGCGGCGACCCTGGCCGGGCTCGGGGAGATTGGCTGGTCGAAGGTCTTCCTCACCGAGGAGTTCGGGCCCCGCCAGCGCATCGGGGTGGTCCTCACTGAAGCCGAGCTGGAGCCGGATCCGATCCGCACAGGCCATCTGTGTGACCGGTGCAAGCGGTGCGCGAAGGAGTGCCCGGCGGGCGCCATTTCAACCGAGCGCTCGGTGGGGATCGAGGTGGAAGGCCACCGCATCGAATGGGGGGATCTGGACCTGGGGAAGTGCAAGCTGACGCACTTTGGCCTGAACAAGCGGTCGAGCCCCTTCTTCGCGAAGCGTTTCCCGGGGCTTTCGCTTCCGGTGAGCGAGCAGGAAGTGACCTGGCGAGAGGCCTGGGATCTCGGCTATGCGCTCTTCCCGACGATGCCGGCGTTTCAATCGCTCGCCGCGCACCCAATCGCCATCTGTGGGGCGCGCGGGTGCATCCAGGGTTGCATGAAGCACCTGGAGAAGCGGGGAAAAGTGAAGAACCGCTTCCGCACCCGCCCGGTCTTCAGCGAGGCGGAGCCATGGTGCCTCCCCGAGACGCCGGCGCACACCTTCGCGGAACACCACGGGTTCATCTATGACCCCGAGGTGGACGAAGTGGAGGATGTGGAGAGTCAGGCCGGATCGAGCTGGTACTGACGCCACGAAGCGCTGTTTGGAGGCGCATCACGGGGCCGGGCGTGGGCGCCCCGCCCGCGTCCGGCCCCAAAACCCGTCGCGTTCGTACGGAGCGAAGGCAGGGCGAACCCCGAAGGTTCGCCGGCGGGGGTGGCGCCTTCTCGCCCCTGAAAGGGGCGTGGAACACGGCCCAGGATGTCTGCACCCAGGGTGACGCACCGGAAAATGTGACAACGACCCTAAAGGGGTCGGACAAACCGCTACTGCGTAATGTCGCACCCTTTCAGGGTGCTAGCTGGGATTCCGACATAAGGAGAGGGCCGCCTGCGCGCGCGGAGCTCGAAGCTCCGCGCTGCTTTCGGCCTGCCATCCGCGGAATCGCTGCCGGCGGGGGCAGGGAAGCTGGCCGTCACTCTCTCCATAAGCCCTCACATGAATCCCGGTAGAACTGACCTTGACACGCGGTTGGAGACTGGCATATAATCTGACCCGTATGTCCTGAGTGGGGAATAGGGAATTGGAGACGTGGATGAAGGTGACTTACGACGAGCAGGTGGATGCGGTATACTGCTATCTCAGCGATCGTGAAGCTGCCCGCACGATTCAGGTATCGCGTCATGTCCTCCTCGATCTGGACAGTGACGAGAACCTGCGCGGGATCAGCATCCTCGATGCGAGCCGCATCTTCCCTGCGGATCCGTACGCGGGGGGTCTGCTCGTGGATGAGGATATGGAGCCGGGCGACTGGCCGTTGCTCATGCCGCTGGGCCATGCTGGCTAGGATCTGGAACTGCGGAGTGCAGGATCAAATCGGCCTCTCCTGCCCCACACGGTTGGGGTAGGAGAGGCCGATCTACTTTTGGACGATCCCTGCGGCGCCGGTACGTCTGGTTATTTCTCGGCGGCAGGCGTGCCGCCCTGGCCCGGGTAGCGGATCTGGTCCGCGACACCGTAGCGCACAGCGGCATCGGCGTCCATATAGAAGTCGCGCTCCATATCGATGGCCACTTGCTCAATCGGCCTGCCGGTATAGAAGGAAACCATCTCCAGGAGCCGCTTCTTGATGCGAGTGATCTCGAGAGCGGTTGTCTCCACTTCCGTCGCGGTGCCAAAGGCGCCACCACTCGGCTGGTGGATGAGCACGCGAGCGTTTGGGCTGATGTATCGCTTGCCACGCGCGCCGGACATGAGGAGTAGTGCCGCCATCGAGGAGGCCTGCCCGTAGCAGACTGTGGAGATATCGCACCGCACCATCTTCATCACGTCGTGGATGGCTAGCCCCGCGATGACGCTCCCGCCCGGCGAGTTGATGTAGACGCTGATATCCTCCGTGGGGTTGGCTGCTTCCAGGCGGAACAGCTCCTTGACGATGTTCTCCACCATCTCCTCGCGGATTTCGCCATTGATGATGACGATTCTCTTCCGCGATAGGACATCGATGTTGCTCGTACGATCTGCCATAAACCCCTTCCCTTTGCCGTACGGCGCGGATGCATGAGAGGATCCTCGACGTATGGCAACGCCGGCAGCGCCGGAGTAGTCGTGAAGCCAGCAAGAGGGCACGCGCTCGCGTGCGGCAGGACCGAGGCGTTCTTCTGCAGTGCCGCGTCTGCGGTTACACCCGACGCAGGCGTGCCACCACCGTCTTGTCTGCCAGCAACATCATATCATATTTTTGCTCAAACAGGAACAGAAATCTGGTCCCCGGAAAAAGGGGCGCCGGCGCATACCGCCGTCCGGGGGGCCGCGGAGGGCGGTGGCCGCTCATTGCCGCTTGCGTCGCTTGCGTGAAGAGAGGATCTTCATCTCGTCACGGTATTTCTCGACGGTGCGCCGCGCGATCTCCACGCGGTAGCGCTTGACCAGCAGATCGGCGATGGCCTGGTCACTATAAGGATTGTGCGGATCCTCCGAATCGATGATCTCGCGTATCAGCTCCTTTACCGAGAGCGAGGAATCGAAGAAGAAATCGAAGCCCGTCACCTCTTGCCAGGGAAGCTGCATATACTTGTTCGCGGTGGCGCGGCTCACCGTGCTTTCATGCACTCCCAGGAGCGCGGCCAGCTTGCCGCGCGTGAGCGGACGCAGCTTCGTGACGTCGCCTGTATCGAAGTAGCCGATGTGGTAATCCACCAGGGAGGTGCTGATCGTGTGGAGCGTCCGCTTCCGTTGATTGAGGTTGCGGATGAAGAGCTCGGCGCGTTCCACGTATTGGGCTGTGTGCTGGCGCTCCTCCTCGGAATAGCGCTCCTTATTGCGCTGCATTTCGCGGCACGCGGCGCGGTAAGACTCATTCACCCGCAGGACGAAGCGGTTGGACTCGACCACGAGCACCTCGTAGTTGTCGCCGTTACGGCGGACCACGACATCCGGCTTCACATACTCGCCGCTGGATGTGACGTTGGGCGCCCAATCGGGCCGGAAGGCGCGGCCCGGGTAGGGGTTGAGGTGGCGCTGAATGAACGCATGCGCCTCTCGCGCATCCTCGAGATCCATCTTCAGGCGCCGCGCGATGTCGGGGTACTTCTGGGCGCACAACTCATCCCAACACCGCTCTATCATGAGCATGGCGGTGTCGCGCAGTGCCAGAAACTCCTGACGCGCCTCGAGTGCCTCCAGGCCCGCGTCTTCCGCCAGGGAATCCGAGCGAAGTTGGATGAGGAGGCATTCTTGCAGGCTGCGCGCGCCTACGCCAACCGGGTCAAGCGATTGCACCTGGAGGAGCACCTCCTCCACCTTCGCCTCCTCGACGTGGCACGCCTCGGCGACCTCGGCGGGGCTCCATCCCTCCACGTAGCCATCGTCGTTGATGTAGGAGATGATGCACTCGCCGATCGGGTAGTCCTCGCGGGATGCGAGCGCGCGGAGCTGGAAGCGGAGATGCTCCTGAATGGTCATCACGGCCTCGACGCGCGCGAACGGGTCGTACTCCTCGTCATCGAAGGAGCCGCCGCCACCATACTCGAAGGCCAGGAGCTCGGGAACCTCCTCTGTGGGCTCGCGGAGGGAGTAGCCGCAGTTCTTGCACCGGGGGCCATCGAGGGGGGCATTGCAGCGAGGGCAGAGCGGGTCTTCCTCCACCTCGAGCGCGGGGTTGTCGGATAGCTCCTGGTCAATCAGCTGCATCAGCTCCATTGCCGAGAGCTGGAGCATGCTGTTCGCCATGATCATCCGCGGGTCGATCTTCTGCACCATGCGCTGCTCTTGCCGCTGTTGCAGTTTCACAGCAACCCTCCTATGGCCGTGTTTTCAGTTTACATGGGGCTGACTGCCGCCGGCACGAAGCGGAATACCCGTTCAGCTCTTCAGAGTGCCGACGACATTCCAGGTGCTCACCTCCGGGATCAGGTCGTAGTCAGTCAGATCGAGCTGCACCGGCGTGATGGAGATGCAGTTCTCTGCGATTGCTTTCACGTCGGTGCCTTCTTCCAGCACATCCTCGGGCGGCTCACCGCCCAGCCAGTAGTAGACCCGGCCGTAGGGGTCGGTGCGCTTGACGACGTTCTCCGGGTAGTGGCGGCGACCCAGGCGCGTGACGCGAACCCCCGCAATCGCCTCTTCGGGAACGCCGGGAACGTTCACATTCAGAAGCGTCTGCGGGGGCAACCCGTGCAGGAGGACCTCGGACGCGAGACGCCGGGCGAACGCCGCGGCCGGCGCGAAGGAGAGATCATCCGCGTAGGACGCCACCGAGATCGCGAAGGCGGGCGTGCCGAGGATGGCGCCCTCCATTGCCGCGGCCACGGTGCCGGAGTAGGTCAGGTCCCTGCCGAGATTGGGGCCTTTGTTGATCCCCGAAACCACGAGATCCGGACGTTCGTCCAGGATGTCTCGGATCGCCAGGGCGACGCAGTCGGATGGGGTGCCATTGGTGGCGTACGCGGTGATCCCATCGCGCAGTTTGACCGGGGTCACTCGCAGCGGCTTATGCAGCGTGATCGAGTGGCCCGAGGCACTGCGCGGGCGGTCCGGCGCCACAATGGTGACCTGGGCGATTGGCTGCAGTGCGCACGCCAGCGCCTGGATCCCCTCGGCGCTGATCCCATCGTCGTTCGTCAGCAGAATCCGCATCGCGTCCTTACAGTTCCACGAGTTCGGCACTCCGAACTTCCGGCATCTTGGCGATCTCCTCGCGCAGGGCCGGCGGCATCGGCTCGTCGATCTTGAGAGCCATGAGCGCCTTGCCGCGGATCTCCTCTCGCCCCACGCTCATTCCGGCGATATTGATGTTATGCTGCCCCAGCATGGTGCCTACCTGCCCGATCACCCCGGGGCGGTCGTGGTGGAGCATGAAGAGAAGGTATCCCTCTGGCTCAATATCAATCCGGTAGCCATGCAGGCTGACGATGCGAATATCCTGCTTTCCGAAGAGCGTACCAGAGACGACCACCTTCTTCGATTGCGTCCACACCCCGACCGTCAGCAGGCTCGTATAATCCTCCGAAGCGCCCGAGCGGATCTCGGTCACCCGGATGCCACGTCGCTCCGCGATCGCCGGTGCGCTCACATAGTTTACCCCGGAAACGACCGGATCAAGCAAGCCTTTCAACAGAGCCCGGGTCAGGGGGGCCGTCTCGAGGTCAGCAAGGTCGCCGGAGTAGGTCACCTCCACCTGGCCAATGGGGCCGTCGGCGAGTTGGCTCTGCAGGCGGCCAAGCTTTTCGGCCAGGCGCAGGAACGGCTCCAGACGCCCAAGCACCTCGGCGCTGATGGCGGGGGTGTTGACGGCGCTGCGCGCCGGGCGCCCGTTGAGAATCTCCAGCACCTGCTCGCAGACATCGATAGCGACATTCACCTGAGCCTCGCGCGTGGATGCACCCAGGTGGGGCGTGGTGATGATCCGGTCGTGGCCGCGAAGAGGGCTGTCGGCCGGAAGCGGCTCTTTCTCGAAGACGTCCAGCCCGGCCATCGCCACTTTCCCAGACTCAATGGCCCGGAGGAGGGCTGCCTCGTCGATCACCCCGCCGCGCGCGCAGTTGACCAGGCGCACGCCGGTCTTCATGCGCGCGAACGCCTCTTCGCCGATCAGGTGCCGGGTATCGCGCGTGAGCGGCACATGCACGGTGATGAAATCGGCCGTTTCGAGGAGCTCCGGCAGCTCTACCAGCTCCACTCCGAGCGATTGGGCATGCTCCTGGGTGACGAAGGGGTCGCTGACGATGACGCGCATCTCCAGGCCATGCGCGCGCCGGGCCACCTGTTGCCCGATCTTGCCCAGGCCGATGACGCCCAGAACCTTCTTGTAGAGCTCGACACCGACGAACTTGCCGCGCTCCCAGCGCCCGGCCTGCACCGACGCGTGCGCCTGGGGCGTGCTCCGCGCCACTGCGAAGAGGAGCGCCAACGCCTGCTCCGCGGCGGCGATGGTGTTCCCCTCGGGCGAGTTGACCACGACGATCCCGCGATGGGTGGCGGCAGGCACGTCGATGTTGTCCACACCCACGCCGGCGCGCGCGATCACCTTGAGGCGCTCGGCGGCCTGGATCACTTCCGCCGTCACCTTCGTCTCGCTGCGCACCACCAGACCATCGTACTCCTTGATGCGGGCGATCAGCTCTTCCCTAGTGAGGCCGGTGATAACGTCGACATCGGCGCCGCCGCGGAGGATCTCCACGCCTTCGGCAGCCACCGGATCGGATACTAGTACTCGCATGGTTTCTCCTGAGTTGATCCGCTGGATTCGCCGGCGCGCTCCAGAAGAGGCCGTCGAATGCCCTGGCGGCGTGAGGGCCGCCTGGGTTTGCACCGGCGAATGGCGCGGGTTAGGCGGCCAGCGCCTGCTGGGTGGCGGCAATGCCGGCCCCGGGCGTGATCCGGACTCCGAGGTCGCCGAGGCCGCGTTCGAGGGCGCTCATCACGGCGATAATGTCGTTCTCTCCCACGTAGCCGAGATGGCCAATGCGGAAGATGCGGTCAGCCAGCTTGCCCTGGCCACCGGCGAGGACCACGCCGTACCGCTCGCGGACCACCTGGCGCAGCTGCTTCGGATCGATCCCCTCGGGCGCATAGATGGAAGTGACCGCTGGACTGGCATAGCGCGGGTCTGCCAGCAGGCGCAATCCGAGGGCTTGCGCGCCAGCGCGCACGGCGGCGCCGAGCCTGGCATGGCGGGCGAAGCACTCCGGCAGGCCCTCCTCGCGGAGCATCCTCAGCGTGGTTTGCAGCCCATAGAGAAGCGAGACGGCCGGCGTGTAGGGCGTCTGGCCCTTCTCCATGTACTTCTTCATCGCCGTGAAGTCGAAGTAGTAGCGGGGCATGCGAGCATTCCGATGGGCCGCCCAGGCACGCTCGCTCACCGAGACAAAGGTCATGCCCGGCGGGATCATGAACGCCTTCTGCGAGCCGGCGACCACCACATCCAGGCCCCACGCATCTGTCTGAAGGTCCGCCGCGAGCAGGCCACTGATGGAGTCGACCAGGACGAGGGCGCCATGATCACGGATTACCTCCGCGAGCGCGCGGATGTCGTTGGTGACGCCGGTGGAGGTCTCGTTGTGCGTCAGGAGCACGGCCTTGATGGTGTGGTCGCGGTCCTCGGCCAGGCGGGCGCGAAGCACCTCAGGATCGAGGGCGCTGCCCCACTCGGTGGGAATGCGATCCACGATGGCACCATGCGCCTCAGCGATATCGGCAAAGCGGTCGCCAAAGGCACCGATGCTCCCCGAAAGGACGCGGTCGCCCGGCGAGAGGGTGTTGACGACAGCGGCTTCGAGGCCGCCGGTACCAGAAGCGGGGAAGATGAGCACGTCACCGCCGGGTTGAAAGGCATATTGGAGGCCTTCCACGATTTCGCGCTGCATCGCGGTGTATTCCGAGCCCCGGTGGTTGATCATAGGACGGGCCATGGCCAAGCGCGCCTCAGGCGGAACAGGTGTTGGCCCGGGGATGGCGAGAATCTGCTTGTTGCGCACCTTCAGGTCTCCTCAAAGTATCAAGGCAGCAGTATGGAAGGGCTGCTCCTCCCACGTCAGATCATACACGATGGGTGGGGTGATGTCAACCGAAGTGGTGCATTCCACGAGGCCATTTCGTCCAGCGCGCGGTGCGTGTGCCCTCTCGGCCGGGCCGGCCTTGTCGGTGCCGGCTTGGCGAGCGCGCAGCCAGATTACATGCGGATGCGGGATCCTGCCGCCTGCTCTCGTGCCTGAAGGCGTGCCAGGGCGGCATGCCCGGGGCGCACGTAAATCGGGTTGCTGTAGATCCAGGGACGGGGGGTAAGGCAGAAGGCTCCCAGGCGGCCGCTGGGGCGGAGCACTTCGACGCGGTAGACGCCGGCCTGGTGGACCGTGAGATCGAGGTGATCCCCCCGGACGGTCGCGATGGGCCGGCCATTGCGGAAGAGGCGGTAGATCGCCTCCTCCCCGCGATGATAGGCGCAGAAGCGGACCCCATCTCCCAGATAGATCTCCTCGCCCATGGTCGCCTCGTGCCCCTCGGAGAAAGCATGGAAGCGGAAGCCGGTGGCGTCGCCATGCACGTGGTAGGAGAAGAAGCAGCGGCCGGAGGCGATCGCCTCATAGAGCAGGGCAGAGTCGCGGTGGAAGTCCCCCGTGGCGCTCTCCCGGCACAGCACATGGGTGCGCAGCAAGTTGAAGTTATCCCGATAGGAGGGGAGGGGCACGGGCCGGCCGTTCACCTTGAACAGCGAGTGAGCATCGACGCATCCCAGGCCGACAATCGGGCGCTCGCGCGAGAGCTCGTCCCATACCTTCAGCTCCGGGGCGGGCCGGCGCGCGAGGAGCGAAAAGGCTCGGATCGACCCGGAACGGTGATAGCGGATCGCGGCACGGGCGAGGTTCACCAGGTTGAGGGTACGCATCCCTTGGGTTCCCAGGTTGATCACCTCCATGCCCACATAGCCATCCTTTGGGAGAGACCGCCAGGCAAACCGGGGATCGCAGACGAGGCAGAGGAACGCCAGACCGCCCGCGCCGCGGATCTCGGAGAGCACCCGGGCCGCCGCGTCGCGTCGCGGCTCGAACTCGGGCGGCAGGTTGAGGCCCAACACGTAGCCCTCATCGCAGGTAATCTCGACGCCCACGAGGGCCAGGCAATCGCCATAGTAACCCTCCCACCCGTCGCGCAGTGGCGCCAGCGTGTTGTGGTCGGAGGTGATCATGAAGTCGAGGTCGCAGCGGCGCGCCACCTCCACCACCTCTTGAAAAGAGCTCAGGCCGTCGCTGTAATTGGTGTGTACATGGATCACGCCGACACGTTCGTAGCAGGGGCGAGTGCGCGAGGGAAGAGAGGTGCCCAGCCAGGAGTTCGGAATGAGCCGCGCGCGCACGATGGCGGTAGGGGGCGGCGCCAGTACATTCCAGGCTGTAACGCTGTTGAGGACCCAGCGCGTCCGGCAGCGTCGCCGGTGGGCCAATTGCTCTTGGGTGATCGCCATGGTCTCTGTCGGGGAGGACCGGGCGTGCCGGGGGCAGGCTCGGTCTGCCGGGTCCTCCAGGCCATTCAGGTTCTGCGGTCCGCGTTTCTGCTTTCGTAGATCTCCATCGGAACGGCCGGACGCCAACTTGGGTGAGGCCGCGCCCAGATAAGGGCCGAAGGCCGGGGCAGTGCAACCACACCTACTTCATCGCTATTCGGCACGGCGGGCAGGCTTCCTCCCTGCGCCCGCTCGGCATGCTGGCGGCTGCCAAACCGCCTGACCTTCTTTTTGACTCCTGAGATGCTCGCCGGTATAATGGGGAGAAGGCCCCAAGGTGCGGGCGCGCTCCGGCGTGCCGGGGGTGGCGCGACTGAAGGCGCTCTCGGGAACACCGCGGCGATGGCGGCGTCCCGATGGGGTATCGATGTGGTCGCAGGCATGAGGATGGGGAGCTGCTCCCCGATCCACTATCGGAAAGGAAATCGATGCTAAGAGACCTGCTCAACTGGGGGCCGCGTCGGGACCTCGTCGAGCTGATCGTCCCGCGCAAGACGTTCTCGGATGTCATCTTGCCCGAGAAGACACGTCGCGCCCTCGCGGACACGCTGGTTCAGATAGAGAAGCACCACCTCATCTTCGACACGTGGGGGTTGGGAGAGCGCCACAGCACCGGCACAGGGCTGGTCTTCAACTTCGCCGGGCCGCCCGGAACGGGAAAGACGATCTGCGCCGAGGCGGTTGCCAATCTCCTTGGGAAGCGCCTCTACCGGATCCGGTACAGCGAGCTGGAGAGCTGCTGGGCGGGCGAGACGGGCAAGAATATCGCGGCCGTCTTCCGGGAAGCGCGCCAGCAGGACGCAGTGCTCCTCTTCGACGAGGCGGACTCCATCGCCAGCAGGCGCTTCACCACGATGAGCTACGGCTACGAGCGCGAGGCGAACCAGGCTGTGAACGTGCTGCTCAAGGAGTTGGAAGACTATGATGGCGTGGTGATCTTTGCCACCAACCTATGCGCCAACTTCGACCCGGCCTTTGAACGCCGCGTGCGGACGCACATCCTGTTTGAGATGCCGGGCGCGCGCGAGCGCGAGTTGATCTGGAAGGTGCAGATCCACCCGCAGCGGACCCCTCTCGCGGAGGATGTCGATTTTCGGGCCCTGGCCGAGGCCTATGCGCTCTCGGGGGGCGATATCAAGAACGCGGTGCTGAAGGCGGCCCAGATGGCGGCGGGCGAGGAAGGGCCGGATCACCGCAAGCGGATTCACCAGCGGCACTTCGAGGCGGCGGTGCAAGAGGTGCTCGAGGCGAAGCGCGTGATGGACCAGAGCCTCTTTGGCGAGGTGGATCTCAACGGGCCCGCGAGCGCCGTGGTCACCGCGGCGTTCCAGGAAGTAGAGTCACGCATCACAGAGCTTGAGAAGGAGGCCGAAGCCATTCCCCCCCAAATCGCGACGATCCGCCAGGAAGTCAGCATCGTGCTCGAGGGCTTCTCGGCGCGCGTGGAGGGGATCCAGGAGGAGCACGCGGCGCGCATCGCGGAGGTCAAGCGACAGCTAGAGGAGACCCGTCAGAGCATGGAGGCACAGCTTCAGGCGCTCTCGGCGCAGTGGAGCGAACGCCTGAAGAGGGTGACGCTGGTTCCGTTGCCCCGCTGGCAGGCCTACCTGGTGGGGGGCCTGGGGATGGTTGCCGCCGCTGCCGCAGGTGCCGCCGCGAAGGCGTTTGGCCTGTTCTAGGCTGTTTGGGAGGAGAGGTTCCAGGGGCCGGGCCGGCGCCGTCCGGCCCTGCTTACTGTGGGGGCGAAGCCGGCGCCGGTGCCCGATTCACGCAGTGCGCGAGGACGCTACATCGCGTTGCGAATGTCGCTGTACTTGGCCTGTATCTTCCCGCTCACGAGCCCGAGGGCGGTGATGATCGTGACGGAGATGAGGGCGACGATCAGGCTGTATTCGACCAGCGTCTGCCCATCCTCCTCCGCCCAGAGCGCGCATAGCAGGTGTCCCATCGGTACTACTCCTTCCCGAGGGCTGTCGGAGGTCCGGGAGTTAGGGGCACTCCTGAGAGTGGTGACGAGCCGCGAAGGCCGGTGGAACTCATCGGGAATCGTGCCCATATGGGAATCAGGGGCGCGTTGCCCATGCCGGGCAGCACGCCCCCGGTGCTCTCAGGTTACGAACACCCCTATTCAGACCGTCAGAGGTGATTGCCGACGGAGCTGTAGTTCGTTTGCACCTTGCCGCTGAGGTAGGACATCGCGGCGATCGCCGCGA
>JAAZEM010000216.1 GCA_012512265.1 Armatimonadota bacterium
CCTGACGGGCCCTCTCCGGCACCAGGATGATATCGCCCTGCTGCAGTGCCAGGTCGCCTGACAGATCACCTTTGCGAAAGACCGCGTCCAAGTCGATGGTGACCGTCAATTCGGCGCGGGTCAGCTTGGCGCGCTTCAGATCCGCCCTCTCTCCCGCGCCACCGCTGGCGCTCATAGCGTCACTCAGACGAGCGCCTAGGGGGAGCCGGTGCGTGCCGGGACGCTGGACCTGCCCGATAACGATAACGGTCACGCTGGTTGATTCCGGGTCTTGGGCCGGCACAAACAGGACGTCGCCTGGGTTCAACGGGATGTTATGGGTGATATCGCCGCCGGCGAGGAGCTTCTCCAGATCTAGAGGTAGCTTGCCGCGCTCCTCCCCGGAAAGCGTCGCACGCGAGGCGGCCGCGTTCGGAGCGAGGCCGCCGGCGAGCGCCACCGCGTCCACGACTCGCACCCCAGGGGCCAGCTCATATGCCCCTGGCTTTGCGACGGCGCCGAGCACGTAGACACGCTTGGCCGCGCCGGCCGCCAGCAAGGTCTGGGGCGCTAGCGCCTTCACGTTAACAGAAACGCGGGGCGCCTTGAGGTGCTTGCTCAGTTCCGCCGTAAGCCGCTGCGTGATTTCGCGGACCGTCATCCCCTTCACGGAAAGGATGCCGGCCATCGGGTAGGAGATGTTTCCCAGGGGATCGACGACAAAATCGTGCCCCTTGTCACCCTCGTTCCAGAGGTGGATCTCGAGCGTATCGCCCGGCTGAACACGGTAATCATCGCCTGTGGCCCGGGTCTCTGGCGCTGCCAGTGCGGCTCCCGCCAGGACTACGATGGCGAGCGCAGTGAGCGAAAACAAGGATGCTTGGCGCAGTATGCGCGCACGGCGCTCCGAGATCAGCGATAGGAAATCCGCACTCCTCATCAGGCTTCCTCATCCGGTCCTTTGGATTGCGACTGGTTGCGGCCATGATCGAGAGCTGTCAAGGGCATCGCTGGACGACGCTGTTGCGCGTCGCCCTCGTTATGGTCGCCATAGTAATAGTAGCGGTAGTAGTGGTAGTAATAGTAGCCACTCGCGCCACTCTTCACCTTATTGAAGACTGCGCCCGCGATCTTCCCACGCGCCTGCTCGACCATGCGGCGGATTTCGGCGATCGCGCGGGATGTCACCCGGCCCTGCTCGATCACGAGGATCATGGCATCCATTCGAGGCGATAGGACCACCGCATCGGTGACTACGAGTGCCGGAGGCGTGTCGAAGATGACGATCTCTGCAATCTCCTTCATCTCCTCGATCAGTTGGCGCATCCGCTTGGACTCGAGGAGTTCGGCCGGGTTGGGTGGCACCGGTCCGCTCGGGATGATATAGAGGTTGGCAACATCGGTCGCCTGGATTGCCTCGCGCAATGGCGTTTCGCCGGTCAGGACGGTGGTGAGCCCCGGTGTGCGCGGAATCCCAAAAATACGATGCAGGGTCGGCCGGCGCAGATCAGCGTCGACGAGAAGGGTATTCACTCCGGCCTGGGCGAGAACGATGGCGAGATTGGTGGCGGTGAAGCTCTTGCCCTCGCCGGCGCCGGCACTCGTGACCATCATCGTATGGAGGGGGCTATCGAGATGCGCGAACTTGAGGTTCGAGCGAATCGTTCGGAAGCTCTCGGTGACCGGCGAGCGTGGAGATCGGGCGGCGATCTTTGCGGTTCGCGCTGTGTCGCGCGTCGCCGGGATGAAACCGAGAGAGGAGATTCCCGTGCGCATCAGGAGTTGATCGGGGTCGCGCACGCCGGTATCGGCCAGCTCTTGCAGCAGTGCGAGCGAGAGGCCGGCCACCAGGCCGAGAAGTGCGGCAATGGCCAGTGTCCGGCGCGGGGTCGGGTGGACCGGCTGCTCAGGCACTTGTGCGATGTCTACTCTGCGGGCCGTGCCTTGTTGCTGCGCCTCATTCAGGCGCACCTGCTGGAGCTGTTCCAGAATCTGTCCATAGGTGCGCTCAGCAATTTCCTTGGCGCGTTCCAGGGCCACCAACTCCATAAATGCCTTGGGATCCTTACCTGGCGTTGACGGGGCCTTCTTTGCCTCCGCCTTGGCAAGCGCCTCGGCCCGGGCGCGCTGCACCTCTACCTGGATCTCTCCCTCGCGTACCCGCTCCACCAACGCGGCATAGAGCGGGTTGGGCTCCTCCACCTCGGCGACCTTTGCCTGCGCGGCACGCTCCTGGACCAGGCCTCGCAGTCGCTCGAGCTCATCCTTGATCGCCAGAACACGCGGATGAGTATCAGCATAGCGTGATTGCGCGCGCGCCAGTTCGACCTCGGCTTCGACCAGGGCCTGACGCAGTCCCTCGAGAACGGGATCCTCAACCGGGCGGCGGACGCGGTGCGTGGGGGGAACCGACTTCAGGAGGCGACGCAGCCCATCGAGCTCTGCCTCGGCGGCCAGGACAGCCATCTGCATCTCGACGAGGGAAACGCCAGACCCGCTCGTCGGGGCGGTGGTAGTGGCTACCTGAGAAGCGCTATCTGGGATGTTGTGGCGCGCTTTGAAGCGGCGGATCTGCGCTTCGATCCGCTGCATGTCCTGCTTCACCACCTCCATCTGGGTTTCCAGGAACTGCTTGGCACTCGTGGTCTCGGCGCGAGCCAGGGCCGTGTTCTGGTGGATATAGGCGTCCTGCACCACGTTGGCGATCAAAGCGGCACGCTCTGGATCGGTGTGCTCGACGCTGATAGCGAGAATATCTGGCTCCTCGATGGTCACGGAAAGCGCATGGCGGATCTCCTCCGGCGTGAGAGGGGGGACCGCCTTCTTGCCGGCCATCTCGCACGCTGTGCGCGCGGTGAGTGAAGAGCGGATGTATTTCACCTGCGTGCTCAGCGATACTTGAGGCGCTCCGCTGCGTTGTTCGCTCAGCAGGATAGGCTGCACGGTCTGGACCACCTGCACCTTGGCGGTGGCGCGGTAGATCCGCGGCTGCGAGTAAACGTAAACTGCCGCCGAGAGGAAGACTCCCAGGAAGCAAAGCAGAATGCTCCACCGCCGATTGACCAGGATCCGTACGTACTCGTGCAGAGCGGCGCTGGGATCCTGCCACGCGGCTGGCTGCGGCCCGCTTCCTGGACCTCCTGGAACGGTGGAGGAATGGCCATTCCCTTGAGCTGGAGTGTTATCTAGATCCAAAATGGAATCCTCAATGTTCGGGTGGTGTGCCCGAGGTTACCGGGCAGAGCCGCAACTCTTCGCGATCAAGGCGCCGAGGAGTACTGAGACGGCGATGATACAGAAAGACCAGAAGAGCGGGGCGAGCTGGCGCATCAAGCGGCGCCGCAGAGAGCGTGACCGGGACGCTCGGCGCGAACGACGGCGCACCAGGGCCGAGTGAACCCCCGCCGGCATTCCGTGTGCTCCGTGCGGGGCCGCCCGGTGCTCGGCCATTGCCGCCGCGTAGTGGCGACACATTGGCCAGCCCCCTGCTGGCTCCAAGCAGCTCTCCATCTGCACCTCACGCGTCACGCTCGAATAGGCATGGGAGCGACCTCGCCGCGCATAGCAGACGTTGTGTCGCGTTGCGTAGGGGCGTGGCTTCTCGCCTGGGTCACGATGACCGAGATAAGGACAGCAGGCAACGGTCGGTGCAGGCGTTGCACACTGGGTTTCACCGGAGGGAGTCGTGCGCACCACCCTTCGCCGGGTCTATTTGCCCGGCACTGCGGTCACGGCGCACTCG
>JAAZEM010000217.1 GCA_012512265.1 Armatimonadota bacterium
CGCACGCCAGCGAAACCACTGGCCACGGCTTCGCCCAGACCCTCGATATCGAAGACCTCGCGCCCGGTCAGCCCGAGCGTCTCGGCGTTCTCTCCGGGGCGGTACTGGAGCGGGAGAATCCCCATGCCGACCAGGTTGCTGCGGTGGATGCGCTCGTAGCTCTCGGCGATCACGGCGCGCACGCCTAGCAGGCGCGGGCCTTTCGCCGCCCAGTCGCGAGAGGATCCCGAGCCGTACTCCTTGCCGGCCAGAATAATGAGCGGCGTGCTCTCCGCGGCGTAGCGCATCGCGGCATCGTAGATCGACATCTGCTCGCCTGTAGGCAGGTGGAGGGTGATGCCTCCCTCGACGCCAGGCACCAGCCCATTGCGCAGGCGGATATTGGCGAAGGTGCCGCGCATCATCACCTCGTGGTTGCCCCGGCGAGAGCCGTAGGAGTTGAACTCTGCCGGAGGCACGCCCAGCTCCATCAGGTAGCGCCCCGCCGGGCTCTCCTTCTTGATTGAGCCGGCCGGAGAGATGTGGTCCGTGGTCACGCTATCGCCGAGGAAGGCGAGGACGCGTGCGCCACGCAGGTCGGCCACGGGCACCGGTTCGGCAGGCAGATCGGTGAAGTAGGGCGGGTGCTTGACGTAGGTGGATGCATCGTTCCAGGCAAAGCGGTCGCCCTCCGGCGCAGGGAGCGCGCGCCACATCTCAGAGCCCTCGAACACCTCCCCATACTCCGCCGCGAACATCTCGGAGCGCACCGAGCGCGCGATCGCCTCGGTGATCTCCTGCTGGGTGGGCCAGATGTCGCGCAGATAGACCGGCTGGCCCTGGGGGTCATGGCCCAATGGCTCGGTTGCGAGGTCGATATCCATGCGCCCGGCAAGGGCGTAGGCGACGACGAGCGGCGGCGAGGCCAGGTAGTTGGCGCGCACGTCCGGACTGATGCGCCCCTCGAAGTTGCGGTTGCCGCTCAGCACGGAGACTGCCACCAGGCCGGCCTGGTCGATGGTGGCGCGCACCGGCTCCGGCAGCGGACCGCTGTTGCCGATGCAGGTCAGGCAGCCATAGCCCACCAGGTGGAACCCGAGTTGCTCCAGGTAGGGGAGGAGCCCCGCGTCTGCCAGATAGTCGGTGACCACCTTAGAGCCGGGGCCGAGGCTTGTCTTGACCCAGGGCTGTGATTTCAGGCCGCGTTCCACCGCCTTCTTCGCGAGCAGGCCGGCGGCGATCATCACCGAGGGATTGGAGGTGTTGGTGCAGCTGGTGATCGAGGCGATCACGACCGCGCCATGCCCCAGCGTGTGTTCCTTGCCATCCAGAGTGCAAGTTGCCTGGGCGTTGATATCACTGGCGCTGCCCTTGGCCGCCTCAAGGAGAGCCGGGAGGGCGGCGGCGAACTGCCGCTTTGCCTCGCGCAGGGGCACGCGGTCCTGCGGCCGGCGCGGGCCCGCGATGCTGGCTTCCACGCTGCCCAAATCGAGCGAGAGCGTATCGGAGTAGGCGGCGACGGGCGTATCCGCGTCGTGGAAGAGGCCCTGCTCCTTCATGTAGGCTTCGACAAGGCGCACCTGGTGCTCGGGCCGGGCGCTCATCTTCAGGAAGCGGATCGTCTCGGCATCTACGGGGAAGATACCGCAGGTGGCGCCATACTCCGGGGCCATGTTGGCAAGCACGGCGCGGTCGGCCAGCGAAAGCGAGGCCAGGCCTTCGCCGTAGAACTCGACGAACTTGCCCACCACTCCTTTGGCGCGCAGCATCTGCGTGACGGTGAGGACCAGGTCGGTCGCTGTGGCTCCCTCGGGGAGCGCGCCCTTCAGCTCGAAGCCGACCACCTGGGGGATGAGCATCGAAATCGGCTGGCCCAGCATGGCGGCCTCCGCCTCGATGCCGCCGACGCCCCAACCAAGGACGCCCAGGCCGTTGATCATCGTGGTGTGCGAATCGGTGCCGACGAGCGTATCGGGGTAGGCGGTGACAATCCCGCCCTTCTCGGTGGCAAAGACGACGCGCGCGAGATACTCCAGGTTCACCTGGTGGACGATCCCGGTGTCCGGAGGCACGACCCGGAAGTTATCGAACGCCTTCTGCCCCCAGCGGAGGAACTCATAGCGCTCGCGATTGCGCTCGAACTCGTGCCTGGCGTTGATGCGGAAGGCGTCGGGCGTGCCGAAGGCATCCACCTGAACCGAGTGGTCGATCACCAGCTCGACGGGCTGCAACGGATTGATGCGGCGCGGGTCGCCCCCGAGGGCGGCCATGGCGTCGCGCATCGCCGCGAGGTCCACCACGGCGGGCACGCCGGTGAAGTCTTGGAGGAGCACGCGACTGGGCGTGAAGGCGATCTCACGGCTCGGCTCGGCCGCGGGATCCCAGCGCGCCAGCGCCTCGATCTCCTGCGCGGTGACGCTGACGCCGTCCTCGGTGCGCAGGAGGTTCTCCAGCAGGATCTTGAGCGAGTAGGGAAGGCGCGCGAGCGAGAAGCCGGCGCGCTCCAGGGCATCCAGGCGGTAGATCTGGTATTCGCGGCCATCCACGCGCAGGGACGACCGGCTGCCGAAGGAATCGGGCATCTGCGGATACTCCTCTTTCTGCCAGGCAATATGGTGTTGAGCTGGCCATGGAATGCCGCGAGGGTTGCGGCCCAACAGGCCTTGGCCAGCTCGATCAGGGAATAGCCCCATTTAAGCAACCCACCCGCTTCGAGTGGGTTGGGGAAACCCGGGCACGGGCCGCAGGAGCCCGGGCCACAGGGCCCCGATACTCTATCTTACCGGAAAACGGTCGCTTCGTCCAGATCCGCGAGGAGAGCCAACCAGGCCGCAGATGGAGCATCGGCTTGAGGCGTTGGGGCCGCACCGGCCAAAGCCGGCGCCTGGAAAGCGTTGGCCGGTGGCAAACACGAGCACGACGTGCCCGCCAGCCCGGCCAACGCTGGCACGGACATGCCGGAGGCGGACCCTGTTCCCCAGAAGGATACACTCTCTCGGTGAAAAGCCCTCTCGCCGCGGGGATGCGGGGCGTTCAGCGCTGCTTGGCTGCCGCCGCGGCCTTTTCCGCCTCTGCCTCCTTGTACATCGTCTCGAACTCGCTGGGGTTCTGCGATTTGTCGAGGGCCGCCTGATACGACACCACCTTGTTGCGTACCAGATAGACCAGGTACTGGTCGAGGCTGATCATCCCCTGCTTCAGGCCGGTCTGCACCATCGAGCCGATCTGGTGCGTCTTTCCCTCACGGATCAGGTTGGAGATGGCCGGAGTCGCTTTCATCGTCTCATAGGCAGCGACGCGGCCGGAGCCATCGGCACGCTTCACCAGCGTCTGCGAGATGATGCCGACCAGGTTGACGGAGATCTGCATGCGGATCTGCGCCTGCTGGTGAGGGGGAAAGACATCGATCAGGCGGTCCACGGTTTGAACGGCGTC
>JAAZEM010000218.1 GCA_012512265.1 Armatimonadota bacterium
CAGAGGGCCAGGGGATTGAGGTTCCCCGTGACCTGAGTATCATCGGCGTGGATGACCTCCCCTGGGTCACCCTGCTGAAGCCGTCACTCACCACGGTGCGGCTTCCCTTGATGGAGATCGGTGAGGCCGCCGCGCGCATCCTCCTCCAGCGCCTGACCGCCTGGTGGCGCGGCGAGCCAGATCTGCCGGCGGGCGAAACCGCCTGCCGGTTGCCGGTGGAGCTGGTGGTGCGCGGCACGACGGCGCCGCCACCCCGGTGATGGAGAGGCAAAGATGGCGAAGTTGAAGGCGATTCCTCAGTCGGAGTTCGAACAGCGCTGGCGGACCCTCCAGGAGAAGATGGCCGCCCATGACCTGGATGTCGTGATTGCCCATGGCGACGAGGCGGACCCCGCCAACGTGCGCTACCTGGCGGACTACTGGCCGCTCTTCGAGTCTGGCGGTGTGGCGATTGGGCGCACGGGCGACCCGATCCTCCTCATCGGCCCCGAGACGCTCACCTACGCTCAGACGCGCGGACGAACCCCGGCGATCAAGCAGATCCTCCAGTATCGCGAGTCGGCCGAGCCGGACTACCCGGGCATGAAGCTCAACACCTTCCAGGAGGTCTTCGGCGAGCTGGCTGGCGGAAAGCCGAAGCGGATCGGCATCGCGGGTCTCTCGGTGATGCCCGTCACGGTTTACCAGGCGATCAAGGACGCGGCCGGCAGCGCCGAGGTGGTTCGCGCCGATGATCTGCTGACGGAGATGCGGATGATCAAGAGCGAGAATGAGATCGCTCTCATGCGCGAGGCGTTCCGCATCAGCGAGATCGCTACCGAGAAGGTGCTCAACGAGATGAAGCCGGGCATGACCGAGCAGGAGGTCGTCGGCATCGCCCAGGCTGCGCTCTACGCCAACGGCGCCGAGTATGAGGGCCACCCCACCTACGTGCTGAGCGGCACCAACAGCACCCACGCCATCGGCCGGCCCAGCCCCAAGGTGATCCAGCCGGGCGAGATGATCCAGCTCAACATTGGCGCCCTCGTCGGTGGCTACGCGTCTAGCGTGGGCCGTCCGGTCTGCTTCGGCAAGATGCCGACGGAGATGCGCACGCTCGTCGAGGTGGGCCTGGAGGCGCATCTGAAGACGATGGAGTTCATGAAGGCGGGCGTGCCGGCCAAGGATGTCGTGATCAAGTTCGAAGAGTTCGTCCGCTCGAAGGGATTCGGCGACAACCTCCTCTACGGCCCCTGCCACGCCATCGGCATGATGGAAGTGGAGCGGCCCTGGATGGAGTCTTCGTCCGAATACCCGCTCCAGGAGAACATGACCTTCCAGGTGGATACCTTCCTCTACACCAAGGAGTTTGGCCTGCGCTGGGAAAACGGCGTTCGGGTCACCAAGGATGGCGTAGAGATGTTCTCGAGCTACCGCAATGAGGTGATCGAGCTGTAATCGGGACGGGGGATGCGGGAGGGGCCCGATGCCGCCTGCCTACCGGCCTGGTGCAGCGCCTTCGCGCTCGCGCGGGCGATGGCGCCCTCCCGCATCCCCCACCCTTATCTTAGGGACAAGCCATGAGTGATATCACCGTTATCTTTGGGTTCGATAGCGAGACGGACGTGGGAAGCTGGACGCCCTTCTACGAGGGGCTCCAGAAAGGCACGCCCCGACTTCTCGACCTGCTGGCCCAGAAAGGGGTGGTCTCCACCTTCTTCTTCACCGGCGATGCCGCGATGCAGCACCCGGAGATCGTGAAACAGGTGGCCGCGGCGGGTCACGAAGTGGGCGCGCATTCGCTCTACCATGAGACCGTCGGCGATCCCATCTTCGAGATCCCTGGAGTGAAGCCGCTGCTCCCGGAGGAAGTGCCCCTGCGAGTGCGCCGCGCCACCGAGGCGGTCGCCAGCGCGTTGGGCGAGCAGCCTGTCTCCTGGCGCTGCCCTCGCCTGTGGGGAAGCACCGCCGTCGTCAACGCTCTGGAGGAGCTGGGCTACATCGCCGATGCATCCTACCCGCTCTACTACTACCGCGAGCAGCTGGTGCCCTACCACCCAAGCCGCGAGGATTGGACGAAAAAGGGCGACTCGAAGGTGCTTCAGATCCCCAACTTCGCGGACATGACCATCGAGAGC
>JAAZEM010000219.1 GCA_012512265.1 Armatimonadota bacterium
CCCCCGCCGGTGGTTGCCGATCAACTGGTCAAGTGGTCGGCGCAGGACACGGCGGCGGGCTACCTGGCCGACAAGCTGACGGCGGGCACGGGTATCGAGATCACGCCGAAGGGAGATCACTCGGGGTGCATCCTCAACCTGGTGCAGCAGGATCAGGATCGGCTCGTGGCCGTGGATGATCTGGATCCCACGCCCGGCTATCTCCTGGAGAAGCTGCTTGCCGGAGCCAACGTGGAGATCACCAAGGACGCGGCAACGGGCAAGGTCAAGATCACGTCCACGGCGAGCGGCGGCGGCGGAACGCGCGTGGGGTCGCGCGTCTACTGCGCGGCGTCGCAGGATCTGTATCAGGCGTGGTCCGATACCGCGTGGCAGGACGTGTGGTACGACACGGAGCTATACGACGTGGGCAACCTGTTCGATCCCGGCGTCGTTCCGAATGAGAACGGCTTCCGGGTGCCGTCGTCGGGGGTGTATGCCGTCTCGGGCGGCGTGCCCTTCCCCGCCGATGCCACGGGGGGCCGGCGCGGGGTGCGCCTGGTGCAGGTGCGCTTCGGGCCGTCGGGTTGGACTCGCCCGCTGGCCTGGCTGATGGTGCCTCCCCAACAGAACGGCAAGAAGACCTGGGTTAGCGTCTCGACCGTCGCTTACATTGACGCGAACGACGGCCTGAAGCTGCAGTACTTCCACGATGCCACGGCAGATCCCCTGACGGTCGCGGCAGGGAGCGGTCCTGGCGATCTGTGGCTGGCGGCGGAACTGGTGTCGCAGTAAGGAGGGGCCATGTCAACGCGAGTGGTCGGGGTGCCGGGCCTTCCCGAGTGGGCGCGGATCTACGTCGGGCAGGCGGGGCCGGGCGTGGTCAACGCGGAGCGTCAACTGCGCGTGGAGGCGGCGAACTACGTTCCCACGTTTGACGAACAGCAGGACCTTGCAACGGTCGGGGTCGCGTCCATCGTGCCGGTGGCGCACGAAACGCGGGATGTCCTGGTGGCGCTGATAGAAGGGATCGTGAACTGATGGCGGCGGCGGAACTGCTGATCAAGGCGGCGCAAGCCGGGCAAACCCTGCGAACGGTCCTCGAAGTCGCTAACGACGTGGTAGACGTATACAACGGCGTGCAGCAGGCGAAGGGGAACACGGAGCAGATCCTGGCGCAGGGCGGCCTGACGCAACAGCAGGCGAACCTGCTGGCGGCGATCAAGGATGATACCGGCTGGTGCCGCAACCTGACCGGCGAGGATTACCTCTGGGGCGTGGTCAAGGACGTGGGCGCCAAAGTGACCGCGCTCCTCGAAGCGCACGCTCCCCTGTCCGGCATGTATCTCGAAAGCCCGGAGGCGGTGCAGGCATTTGAGGAGGGCGCGGCCACCGGGGAGATAGACGGCGCGGCGGGGCCAATCGCGTTCCGGCAGCGCTCGCTCTCCTATGGCGGTCTGGGATGGGTCTCTCCCCCGGTCAACTACTGGCAGCCGGTCTTCAATCCTCGGCTGTGGCTGATCAAAGACAGCGAGGGCCAGTACTGGAACATCCTCGGGCTGCTCATAGACGTGATCAACGAACTGCACATCTACCCGCGCCCGTAGCACTGCGGCGCGCGCAATGGCGGCGGGGCCAGGGCGTCGGCTGATGGTGGGGGGCGCAAGGGGCCGGGGCGGCGGGGGCCGGAAAGCCGTCCGCAGGACACGCCGGCACGAAGCGCGGCACCCTGGCGCTCCCACCCCACCGCGCTGCTCCCGCATGGAAAGGAACGAATGGACAGGTCACACGTGGAGGCCGTGCTTGACGGGCTGGATCCCGTCCTGCGGCGGAAGGTGGTCGCGGTCTGCGGCGACTGCTCCCACCACGAGGAGGTTCCCCAGGGCTGGCAGTTGCTGCCTTACCAGGGATGGCGCTCGGCGAAGGAGCAGGAGCGGCTGTTCCGCGAGGGGCGCACGAAGCTCCGGCGGTCAAAGCACAACCTGACACCGGCGCGGGCGTGCGATGTGGTGTGGTGGCATCCCGTCAAGGGGTGGTCGTGGGATGGGTCGCTCCCCTGGCATCTCGTCGGGTCCTCGGCAAAGGCGCACGGGCTGACCTGGGGCGGGAACTGGAAGAAGCTGGTTGACGAACCCCACCTTGAACTGCGCGGGTGGGGAGAAGGGAAGAACGATGGAACAGGCAAGTGAACCGCGCGGGATGTTGCAGGCGTGCGCTCTGTGGCGCAAGCAGGACCGGAACGGCAAGACGTATTACACCGGGCCGATGGGCGGGCTTCAGGTGTTCGTGTTCCCGAACACCAAGAAGGAGAAGCAGGAACAGCCGGACGCCCGGATCGTGATCGCGCAGCGCGAGTTCAAGAAGGAGGGCGGTCCTGCCGGCGGCGAGATGTTCGACGGTGACACACCGGGAGGCGGTGAAGGCTACGAACCCGGCCAGGACGGCTAACACGGGCATATAGCACGCGAGCGCAAGGGGTCTCCCGATGTGGGAGGCCCCTTCGTCGTCTCTGGGTCGTCGGCGGCAGGAGGCCGATGCGGCGGTCATTTGATAATCGTGACGGTCTCTTTGCCGGTGCTCAGGAGGCCCTTCTCGGGTATCTCAAGGTACAAGCCTGACGTGAGGGAGTCCTTGGGGATCTCGAACGCCGTTGCGGTGCGCTTGGTAACGCCGGGGTGCAGCTCAGAAAGGAGGAAATCCTTGTTCTCGCTTGTCATCATCAGAGCCGTGTTGGCTTCGGATGAGGGGCTATATCGGCGACCTTGGGGGTCCACGAGTGTGAAATCGTCCGTCAGCACGACCTTTGTCTCGTTGGCGTTGTTGAGGATAGAGAAGTAAACGATCACGTAGGTAGCTTCCGGGGCGGCAGTCTGGTGCGTGAACTCATTGCCCAGGGTATGTGCCGTACGGACCTTGTCGACACGGTAAGTGAAATCACCGAGCGCGAAGGATTCGCCGATGGCTCTATGGGCAGAAGAGGAGTCGGATTCCTCTGACGGGGCGGTGACCGGGGCCGGCGCAGAATGTGGCTTTGGGGATGGGGGTGCAGTAGCTTTGGCGACAGTAGTAGTGGAGGATGCCTTCTGGCTAGAGTCGTCGGTGTTGTGCGAAGAGGCGATAGCCCCTATGACGATGGCGATCACCAGGATGGCGAGACAACCGACGACGGGGTTGCCCTTGGCTGCGGGTTTGGTGGGCTGGCCTTGGGCAAGGGGCGGGGTCGCAGGTCGGAAAGGCGTGGCGGGCTTGGAGCCGGATGCTGCTGCAACCATCCGGCTCTGAAGCTCGTCGCGGATAGCCTCAAAGGCAGGCTGGGAGTTGGTAAAGAACGTTACAGTGTTCTCGTCGCGGTCGTTAGGCTTGTTGTGGGGAACGCCGATCAGGGCTATCTGGAGGTAGCCTGCCGAGAAGACCCCTGCTTTCTTGAACTCAACCGAGGAGATCTGAGAAATGGGGATCTCCCTATCACCCTTGAACCCGTGTGATAGTACCGCACTGAAGCCTTGGCGCTTGATGCGGAGAGTCGAGTCGGTTAGCTCCAGTTGGCCGTTGTTGCCTTTGGCCTCCATGATAACGATAGACATACTAGCCTCCTGTAGGATATGGGATGGCAAGCCCGGATTGCTGATGGCGCGCGATGAGCCGCGCCGGTCTACTGGCTTTTCGGAATCATTTCTCGGCGCTCGTGCGGAGTCCTTCTGGGGGTTGGGGGCGCGGCGGGTGCAAACGGGCTGTGGTGCCAGGTGCTTGTGACCAGAGGAGGGGGGC
>JAAZEM010000029.1 GCA_012512265.1 Armatimonadota bacterium
TGCGCAAGAAGCTCAGCTTCTTGCCATTGACGGTGACCTCGCGCTTGCCGTTGATGAGGAAGGCGCCGCAGGTGAGGCCGCGCTCCTGCCACACTTCGCCGCCCCTGGGGGTCGCGATGTCGTAGGCAACAAAGCGCACCTTGCCGGGAAAGGCGGTGACGAGGCTGTACCCGTATTCAAACACCCACTCGTGGCCCTCGCCGCCAGCCCGGAGGGGATAGAACGCTTCCACGGCGACCGGCGCCTTTGGAGAACCATAGACAATTCGGTGCCCCTCATCACTGATTGGCACCGCGGAACTCGCTTTGTGCTTGGCAATGATGCCATAGGTGGGATCGTCCGAGGCTGCCATCGCCGCCGTCGCGGCGAATGCGAGGAGCGCCGCGAAGCATCCGGGAAGCCATCTGCTTTTCATCGTGGTCCTCTTCTCCTTGATGGTCAGGGCTTTCCCCTATGAAGCTCGCTATAGTTGGGAATGCCGAACTGCGAGAGCTTGCGCTGAGTCGCCGGCTCCTTCAGGAAGGCGAGGAACTGCTGGGCCGCGGCCTGGTTCTTCGCCTCCTTGAGCACGCCGCCCTGGACTTTCACCGGCGGGTAGAGATTTCGGGGCACCTCCGCCAGGATTCGGTAGGTAGCATTCCCCACCTTTTCCGGGGCACTCTCCAGCGGGCAGGTCGCATAGTAGACGCCAGCATCGACGCGGCCGTTGCAGACATAATGGACCGCCTCCAGCGCATGCCAGTGCGTCAGCACCTTGCCCTCCACCTTGTCCCACAGTTTCAGGCCCTTTAGCGCCTCGCGGGCATAGTGGCCGACTGAGTTCAACTCGGGATCGGCGATGGCGACACGGCGCACCTGGGGCTTGGCCAGATCCGCGAAGCTCTTGACGCCGGCGCGGTTGCGCTTGGGCACCACCAGCACCATCTTGAAGGTTCCGAAGGTGACGATGGAGGCCGGGTCAACGTAGCCCTCGGCGGCGAGTTGCCGGAGCTCCAGCTCGCCTGGGGCGATGAAGATATCCGGGCGCTCGCCCTTGTCGCGGATACGCCGCATCAGCGCCACCGCGTTATCGTAGGTGATCTTGAGCTTCATCCCGGTGCGCGCCTCGAAATCCGCCTTGGCGTGGTTGAACGGCAGGATCATGCCACACGGAATGAAAAGATGCAGGGTGCCTTTCTGTTGCGGCTGTGCCTGGGCCGGCATCACTGCTCCCAAGAGCAGCGCGATTACGATCCAACGACGCATCTCTTCCGCTCCTATCTCTTCTAGGGGACCTCTGCTCGTCCCGTGGTCGAGTTCTTGCTGCGCCGCCACATGAGGAAGACGGTGGCGAGGAGAAACACCGCGAAGATGCCGGATGCGGCGGTCACCCACTCCAGGTTGACATGCTGCTCAGCGCCAGTCAGGCACGGGCACTGGTAGTCGCCGTGAATCCGGCCAAAGGCGTAAGCCACGCCCACGGTGCCGGTGATCTGCAGCGCCATATAGGCAAGCATCTTTTTCCAGCCGAGGGCGCGCGCCAGGAGGAGGGCGCCGGGGGTGCTCACACCCGGACCACCCATCAAGAGCGCCAGCGAGGGCGCCACTCCCATCCCCTGCTTCAGGAACGCCTTCACAAAAGGTACCTCCGTCAAGATCGGGAAGTACATCAACGAGGCAAAGATCGAGGCGAGCGTGGTGGAGCGCAGGGAGTTATCTCCCAGATAGAAGAAGGGCGTGGTGCCATCGGCACGCTGCGTGAACCACTCCAGGGGCACATGGCGCGCCGCGACGGCGATGAGGATGATGGCCGGGATCAGAATGGGCATTGTCAACTTAAAGAAGCCCCACGTCTCCCGCAGCCACAGCTTCACCTCATCGGGCTCGAACCAGGCGTTCAGCATCCACACGAGCGCGCCCGCGCTGGCGAGGAGCACCGGGATCCGGAGGGCCCACGGAAGCCCCTTGGCCCCCAGGATGAGGATGACCATCAGCCCGGCCATCAGCGCCCAGCTTCGGTATGGATAGCGCTTCTCCAGCTCCGGCAGCTCCAGCTCCAGTGTCGCGGGGCCCCCGCTCTCGGCAAACTCCGCCTGGCGCTTGCGTTCCTCGCGCTGGAAAAGAAGCGACATCACCCCGCCGACGACCAGAGCTACGAAGGCGGTGCCAAAGAGGCGCCATGCCCCAAAGAGTCCCCCGAAGACCTGGTAAGTCCAGACGAGCGTGACCAGGTTGAGCGCGGGTCCGGCGAAGAGGAGCGCGAACGCGGGGCCGATCCCCGCTCCGTTGCGGAAGATGCTGAGCGCCAGGGGCACGATGTTGCACGAGCACATCGAGATCACGATCCCCGAGCAGACCGCCGTGCCGTAGGCGACCGAGCGCTTCGCCTGATAGCCCAGGTAGCGCAGAACTTTGGTCACGGGCACGAATGCCGCGATAGCGCCAGCCAGCAGGTAGGCGGGGAGGACGACGGGAAGGAAATCCCACGTCAAGATGCAGCACTCGAAGATGTCTACAGCGTCTGCCAGCATCCCCTGTGCCAGGCTCGTCTCAGGGTCCATCAAACTGTCCGTTCCGTGAGGCCTGCGCAGGCAAGGCCGCGTCCAACCGCTGGAGAGTAAGGGGAACCCCTGCCTGCTCGTTTACCGCTGTCTGAGAGTACGTTACCATAGAAGACACGGCGGAGTCAATCCCCGTTCCGTGTTTCTGGCGGTCGGTATGGTCCCGGGCCCGCTCCCACCGGGTTCACTGCGCCCGTACGTCACTCCGGGCAGCCGGTCCGATTCTCCAGGTCCGCGCTCTTACCGCAGGAGGAGCGTCATGCACTTTGCCGCGCCGCCGGCTTTCAGGAACTCATTCACATCCACCGAGTGGGGCTGGAAGCCATACTCCCGGAGGTCTTGCTCGAAGCGAGGGCACCCCCCGTTCAGAACAACGTGCGTGCCGATCACGACCGCGTTGCACGCGAAGCGGAGGGCTTCCTCTTCGCTCACGACGATCCGGGCTGGAAAGTGCGCCTCGATCACCTGGCAGGCATAGGCATCGAAGGCCGGGGGGTAGTAGGCGAGAGTCCGCTCATCAAGAGGGCAGAAACAGGTGTCCAGATGGTAGAAGCGCGGGTCACGCAGGTGGAGGGAGAGCGCGCGCAACTCGAAAAGATCGGCCACGGCGTGGTGAGAGCGGATATCCGACCGGAAATGGTAGCCGGCGAAGAGGTTGCCCCCCACCGGGAAGGCGTCGCCTTCACCCTCGAAGTAGAGATCTCCGGGCAGCGTGATGACTCGGTAGCCATGCTCGGCGAACCACTGGTGGAAGTAAGCCTCTTCCTTCTGGCGCTGGGCAAAGCGGAAGCGGCTGGCAACGAAGGTATCGCCGATGGCCAGACCGGCATTCGCGGTAAAGACAAAATCCGGTAGGCCCGGATGCGGCGTGATCTCCAGAACCGTTGCTCCGGCACTCTCGACGAGCACCTGCCTCAGCGCGCGCCATTGCTCACCCGCGCGCGCCAGCACCGGCGGCTCGTCGCGGTGCATCCACGGATTGATCTCATACTCCACCCCGAAATAATCCGGGGGGCACATCAAGACCCGGGTCATCGCCTCGATCGCCTTCCACCGTTACCCGCAGCCACCATGCTCCGACGCATTCGCGGGCGAGCAGCCACAGCCGGCTCGGGCCCTCTCACTTGTTCCAGCAAATCGCCGAAGAAGAGCCCCACATCCGTCACCAGACCAACTGTCTGGAAGCTGCCACGGTCGGCCAGTTTCGTCACCACGCCCGGGTTGATATCCACATAGACGATGCGCGTGGTGGCGGGGAGGATATTCCCGGTGGCGATGGCATGGAGGGCGGTTGCAGCCATGAGCGCGATCTGCACTCCCTCGGTGAGCGCCATCATCCGCTGCTGTGCCTCGATCACGTCGGTGATCACTTCCGGAAGCGGACCATCGTCGCGGATGGAGCCCGCCAGGACAAACTCGACTCCGTGGCGGATGCAGGCGTGCATGATGCCACTGCGCAAGATCCCGGATTCTACCGCCGCGCGGATGCCTCCCGCGTCACAGATCCGGTTGATGGCGCGTATGTGATGCTCGTGCCCGCGCTCCGCCGCGAGCGCGTGCTCCAGATCCACGCCCAGCGACGTGCCAAAGAGAGCATTCTCGATATCGTGCACCGCGAGCGCGTTGCCCGCGAAGAGGAGATCGATCACCCCGGCCTCGATCAAGCCGACCACCGAAGGAACCGCCCCGGTATGCACCACTGCGGGCCCCGCGACTAGGAGTGTCTTCTTCCCGGCAGCGCGCGCTTCACGCATCTCCTGCGCCAGCTCGCGGATGATCGCATGCTTCGGCTTCTCGGACGACACCTCGCTGGACATGAACTCGAAGATGCTCCGCTCGCGTCCCCGGCCGGGCGGGTTCACGCGCACCCCCGTGCTTCCCGTGACGAACCAATCGCCCGCGCGCACCTGGCAGAACTTGGCCGTCTCCGCGCGCTTCCTTTCCGGGTCGAACCGGATCCCGCAATCCATCCGCTGGCGCTCCACTGGTATCCACTCTTCCCCGTAGCGCACCTGCGTCGGATAGCTGGTGGTGACGTAGAAGCCTTCGGGAAAGACGCCGTCGGCGGGTGCCTGAGCCAGCGTGATCCCACCCTCTCCCACAACCTGCGCGCCGTGATCCCGAACGGCAGCGAGGATCTCCTTCAGCTGCTTCTGGTCCGGCGCGGTCACCCGGATTCGCGCGTAGCTGGGATCCATCCGCTGCTTGCCGATATCGACATCGAGTAGCTCGAAGTTGCCCCCGTGGTTGAGGATCTCATCCAGGATGCGGGGCAAGACCAGGGAATCAATGATATGCCCGCGGGCCTCAATGATCTCTGTCGCCATCTCTGCTCTCCCCTGCTTTGCTGGCCGCCGCGCCCCGGCACTCACCAGGCAGACGGCAGGCAAGGCGCCGCCGCTCGACCGGCATCGGCACCCCTATACCGGCAGATTCAGAACCGCTCGCACTAGCTTACCCCTGCACCCTCGGTGCTGAAACTTCGGTTGGCCGTTCTCCTCGCGGATGCGCGCTCGCTGCTCCGCCGGCGCAGCCACCATAGTGGGGAAGGTATCCAGATCTTTCCGGCGAATCGGAGGGTAGGAGCAATTTGCCTGCTCTACGGCATCTGCGCGCTGAAGGGAGACGCATGGGGGCCACGCCCTACCTATCAATCGTCATACCGGTCTACAACGAGGAGGAGAATGTTCGTCGCCTGCAAGAGCAGGTGACGGCGGCGGTCGACCCTCTCGGGATTGAGTATGAGGTCATCTACGTCGATGATGGCAGCCGAGACCGCTCCTTCGAGATTCTGCGAGAGCTCGCCTCCGGCAACCCGCGCATGCGCCTGATACGCTTCCGGCGCAACTTCGGGCAAACCCCGGCGATGGCGGCCGGGTTTGATGCGGCCCGTGGCGAAGTGATCGTGCCGCTCGATGCCGATCTGCAGAATGATCCGGTTGATATCCCTCGTCTCCTGGCCAAGCTGGAAGAAGGCTACGATGTCGTCAGTGGCTGGCGGCAGAAGCGGCAGGATAAGGGCCTCACCCGCCGCCTCCCCTCGATGATCGCGAACGCCCTCATCGCCCGCTCCACCGGCGTGCGCATCCATGACTATGGATGCACGCTCAAAGCGTATCGCGCGTCCGTGCTCAAGGATGTCCGCCTCTATGGCGAGATGCACCGCTTCATTCCGGCGTGGGCGGCGCTGGAGGGCGCGCGAGTGACGGAGATGCCGGTGACCCACCACCCGCGAACCGCAGGGAAGAGCAAGTATGGGCTATCGCGCACCTTCCGGGTAATCCTGGATCTGATGGTGGTGCGCTTCCTCGGCGGCTATGGCACGAAGCCGATCCACCTCTTTGGCGGGATGGGGTTCACGCTCTGCGGGGCGGGCATCCTCACCGGGTTGATCACCCTCTACCAGAAGTTCTTCGAGGGGATCAAGGCACACCGGAATCCGCTGCTGATGCTGGCCGTCTTCCTCTTTCTCCTGGGAGTGCAGGCAATTATGCTGGGCCTGCTGGCGGAACTCGGCATCCGCACCTACCACGAGTCTCAGGGGAAGCCGATCTACCGGATCGCGGAGATGGTCAACTTCGAGAAGGCACCCGCCCCCGTCGATTCCTGAAAGCAGGAGCGGGCCTCCAGGCGCGCTACCTCTGACACCACGGATGAAGGGGCGGATACGGATGGAGAGGGCCACCCGCGCACGCGGAGCTTAAGCTCCGCGCTGCTTCCCGGCTAAGCCCTTCGGGCTCCCTCTCCCAGGCCTGTCGTTCAAAGGCACCCGGGAGTGTAGCCTAACCCAGCAGGGCTTCGCGTACAAGCAGCGCGGTGATCTATTCCCACGCGGCGCGCAAGGGACCGGTGCTCACTCGGCTATGCCGGTGGAGCCGCCCGAGGGGGCTAGTCCACCACCTGGATCTCCATGGTCGTGACCCGAGGTTGCTTATCGGCCTGATCGGCGGGCTTGGCGGTGAAGGTCACCGTATATCGCCCAGGCTTGCTGAACGTGTGCTCAACGCTCGCGCCAACCGCCTCTTCCTGCACGCCATCGCTCGCATCAAAGTCCCAGCACAGTTTGAGCGGGGTGACGCCTGCGCGGGCTTCGGCGGTGAAGCGGACCGGCTGGCCCACGGGGATCTCGTTGAACTGCGACGGGGTCGCGTCGGCGGTGATCTCCGTGTCGTCGTTGATCGCCTGGATCCGGGCTACGCTGAGGGTATCGGGCGCATTCGCGGTGAGCACCAGACGTTTCACCCGGAACGTGCCCTCGCCGATCCGCTCCTTCAGCGATTCGAGCGGAATGCCAACCGTCACCCAGCCGGTATCCGTCGGCTCGATATCGTGCATGGGATAGAGCTCGAAAGAGCCTGTCTCGCCCTGGAGAACGATCCGCAGCTTCGTCACCTTCGCAACTGGGGCCTGAGGTGCGGCCATGCCCGGCATCGCACCGGGATCCATGCCAGGGGCCAACATGCCCATGTCTGGCGCAACCGCCGGCGCGGCCTGCGCGCTGCCACCAAGCTTCACCGTCAGGGAAAGATAGGCGTTTGCCTGGCGCAGGACGGGGGTGAGGTCAATTGGCTCGCGGAAATCGAGCCGGGCGCCCTGGTAGAAATCGCGCACCTTGATCCTCAGTACGCCGCCCCCCTCGTATTGCTCCTCGCCGGTGTAGGTAGCCGACCCGCTTCCCCAGCCGCCAAGGGTGATGCCCGCGGGCGCGGGGGGCTGACCGTCAAAGAGAACTCGCTCGGCAGCCGCCGCCGGGCGCGCCGCCAGGTTGACAGCGATGGCTGCCACGCAAAGGAAGTGTGGCAAGAACGTGGCTTTCATGATCGATTCCTCTCCCTGCCGCTCGCGGGCTCGGGTCCAGCATAGCCCCAAGCCCCCACAAAAGCACATCCCGCCGCGACCGGCCAAATAGGATCGGCACTTCCACCTACTGCCGGGCATTGGTAGAACCCGCTAGGCGGATCCCCCAGCGCCAGACGCCCCCTCGGGATGGTCCAGACCGGCAGCGCGGTTCGGCCTGCCTGATCGGTCACTCAGGGCGGCTTGATCCGCTGCTCAGCGATTTGCCGTTGGCATCTGAAGCTCCGAGCGCGCGCGAGGAGGCGATCCGATGCTCCGGCATCCCTGGCGGGCCAGATGAGGCGCCGTCTACACGGCCTCTCCACCTTGCCTAAAGCCCTCGCGTGGCCGCCTGCTCAGAACTTGCCCCCGACCCAGTTGGTGATATCGCGCACGGTCAAAAGCGCCACGAAGAGCAGGATGATCACCATTCCCACGACCTGAATGGAGACCTGCAGCGACGGCTGCAACCGTCGCCCGCGCACCCACTCCAGGGCAAGGAAAGCGATCTGACCTCCATCCACCACCAGCAACGGCAGGAGGTTGAGCACGCCCAGGTTCACGCTGATGACCGCCAGGAACGTGAGGAAGGTGATCGCCCCGTCGCGAAACGCCATTCCCGCCAGGCGCGCGATGGCAACGGGACCGCCCACGCTCTTTCGTGCCTCGCTATCGGTGAAGACCTGAGCGATCCCCTTCACCGTGTCGCGCGTCCACCGCCACGTCTGCTCGGTTCCGTGGGCAATCGCGCCGATCACGCCCGTCTTCTCGTAGGTGACATCGGAGAGCGCGACGCCGATCTGGCCAATGCCGCCCTCTTTGGCCGCGGGCACCACCTCAATCTGCATCTGGCGCCCGTCCCGCTCCACGGTGACGAGGATTGGCCGATTGGGGCTGGCCTTGACCTTCTTCAGCATGGTATCGAGCTCGGTGATCCGCTCGTCGTCAATGGCCACGACACGGTCGCCCTCGCGGAAACCCGCAAGCGCCGCCGGCTCCCCGGGCACAACGGCGGAGATGAGCACCTCTTTGCCTTTGGTCGGCACGCCCACCGTCATCCCCAGGCCGACGAAGAGCACCCCGGCCAGGATGAAGTTCATCAAAGGCCCGGCAAAGTAGACCAGGATACGCTGCCAGGGTGGCTTGCTGTTGAAGCCATCCGGACCGGCATCCTCGCCCGGCTCGGTGCCCGCCAGGCGCACGTAGCCGCCGATGGGGAGAGCGCAGACGTTGTACTCGGTGCCATTTCGCCTGAATAGGGTGAAAAGCTTGGGCGGGAACCCAAACGCGAACTCCAGCACCCGCACTCCAAACGCTTTGGCCGCAAGGAAGTGACCCAGCTCGTGCACCAGCACGGCCAGACCCAATACGATAATAAAGGCAAGCAGCGTTTCCAGCCCAGCCAAGCTCATTATTGATCCAAGCCTTCCTCAGCCACCCGTGCCGCCTCTTCGCGTGCCCACCGGTCCACCGCCAGGATCTGTTCCAGATCCGGGTCGGCAATTCGGGCATGCCGCCGCATCACCGTTGCGTTCAGCGCGGCGATGTCAGTAAAACCAATACGGCCTTGGAGGAAGAGTTCTACGGCCACCTCGTTGGCGGCGTTCAGCGCGCAGGGCACGCTTCCTCCGGCGCGGGCAGCCTCGTATGCCAATGCCAGACACGGGAAACGCTCCGTATCCGGACTCTCAAAGGTCAAAGCGCCCGCACTCGCTAGATCGAGCGGACGCAAGTTATTCGCCAATCGTTCAGGATAGAATAACGCATATTGTATGGGCAGGCGCATGTCGGGATAGCCAAGCTGCGCGATCACCGACCGGTCTGCAAACTCCACAAGCGAATGCACAATGGACTGCCGGTGGACAACCACCTCCACCTGGGAGAGGTCCGCCCCGAACAGCCACTGCGCTTCGATCACCTCCAGACCCTTATTCATCAACGTCGCGGAGTCCACGGTGATCTTGCTCCCCATGCGCCAGGTTGGATGCGCCAGCGCATCGGCGACTGTGACCGTCTCGAGCGCTTCCCGGGTGTAATCCAGGAACGGCCCCCCGGAAGCCGTCAGGAGGATCCGGCGCAGCGCCGCACGCTTCTCGCCCTGCAGGCATTGGAAGATCGCCGAGTGCTCGCTATCCACCGGGAGCACCTCAGCGCCCGTGCGTGCCGCTTCGCGCATCACGAGATGCCCCGCCGAGACCAACACCTCCTTTGTCGCGATGGCCAGGCGCTTTCGGGCGCCGATGGCGGCGAGCGATGCTTGAAGGGCGGCGTTTCCCGCCACGCTCACCACCACCGTATCCACATCGGACGCCGTGGCGAGGGCCACCAATCCGTCGGGCCCGGAGAGCACCTCCGTGCCAATCCCTTCGGCGCGCAGGCGGCCTGCCAGCCGGTCGGCCGCTTCCACGTCCACCAGGCAACACACCCGCGGACGGAAGCGGCGCACCTGCTCGAAAAGCGCGTCGCTATCCCGGCGAGCCGCCAGGGCGGTCACTTCCAGCCGGTCCGCGAACTCCTCGGCCACCGCGAGCGTCTGGGTGCCGATGGATCCCGTCGATCCCAGAACTGCGAGCCGGCTCATGAGTCGAGCACCATGCCGAACTTGCGCTGGCGCCGCTGATAGTCGGCGATGGCTTCCAGGAGCAGCCGGCGCGAGAAGGCAGGCCAGGGCACATCGGTGACCCACATCTCCGTATAGGCAATCTGCCAGAGGAGGTAGTTGCTAACGCGCAGCTCACCCGCCGTGCGGATGAGCAGATCGGGATCCGGCAGCCCCGCCGTGTAGAGCGCGTTGCTGATCACATCCTCTTCGATGTCATCGGGGTCCAACGTGCCAGCTTGCACGCGCCGCGCCAGCGCCCGGGCCGCGTCTACAATCTCGGCGCGGCCCCCGTAGTTGATAGCCAGGTTGAGAAGCAGCGCCTTATTCCCCGCGGTCATCTCCATATCGCGGCGCAGCTCCTCCTGGAGAGAGGGGGGCAGCTCGTGGATGCGGCCCAGCACTCCGAGCCGCACGCCGCCGGCGTGAAGCGCCTCGATCTCGCGGTGGATCAGGTGCTCGATGAGGAGCATCAGCGCCTCCACCTCTTCCTGCGGGCGGCGCCAGTTCTCTACCGAGAAGGTATAGAGCGTCAGGACTTCGATCCCCAGCTCCAGCGCGGCCTCGACGACCGTGCGCACGCTTTCGGCCCCAGCGCGGTGACCGGTGATGCGCGGCAGGCCCTGGCGGCTGGCCCAACGGCCATTGCCGTCCATGATGATGGCGACGTGCCGGGGAATCGCCCCCTTGCGTACCCGCTCCAACAGCTCTTCATCCGTCTCATCGAGACGCGCCGCGCCAAGCGTTTGCCCCATCTTTAGACTTCCAGCACTTCCTGCTCTTTGATCTCCTGGATCCGGTCGATCTCCGAGATATACTTATCGGTCAGTTTCTGCACGCGCTCCTCGGCGCGCTTCTCCTCATCCTCAGAGATATCGCTCGCCTTGCGCAGCTTCTTCAGCTCCTCATTGGCCTCGCGACGCACGTTCCGGATGGCAACCTTGCCCTCCTCCGCCTTCTTGTGGACGACCCGCGTCAAGTCACGCCGGCGCTCCTCGGTGAGCTGCGGGATCGCGAGCCGGATCACGTTGCCGTCACTGGAGGGGTTCAGCCCCAGATCCGACTTCATGATGGAGCGCTCGATTGCCGGAATCGTGCTCTTATCCCACGGTGAGATCATCAACAACCGCGCTTCAGGGACCGATATGGTCGCCACTTGGTTCAACGGGAGTTGCGTTCCGTACACATCCACGGTGATCCGATCGAGCAGCGCAGGGGTCGCGCGCCCGGTGCGGATGCCGTTGAACTCACGGCGGGTGGCCTCCACAGTCTTCTTCATCTTCTCCTCGGCCTCTTCGAGGACCAGATTTGCCATCTCCATGATTCCACCCCCAGGTTCTTTATGTCTCTACACTTCTCGCTTCGAGGCGGGTAACCTGCAAGAATTCGATAGGCTCTGTCGATGGGTGGGGCATCCCGCAGGCCACCGCGCCTGCGAGATGCCCCTGAAACCGAGGCGGTCAGCTGATCAACGTGCCGATCTCTTCGCCGTAGATGACCCGGCGGATGTTGCCCCTCACGCCGATATCAAACACCACAATCGGCATCTTATTCTCCATGCAAAGGGAGAATGCGGTCATATCCATCACGCGGTAGCCGCCTTGGATGGCCTCCATGTAACCCAGGTGTCGGAAGCGGCGCGCGGTGGGATCTTGCCGGGGATCGCGGTCATACACGCCATCCACCCGGTTCTTCGCCATGAGGAGGACTTCAGCCCCAATCTCATTGGCGCGGAGCGCCGCCGCGGTATCCGTCGTGAAGTAGGGGTTGCCCGTGCCGGCAGCAAAGATGACGATACGGCCCTTCTCCAGGTGCCGCTCGGCGCGCCGCCGGATGAACGGCTCGGCAACCTCCTGCATCTGGATCGCCGTCTGCACCCGCGTATCCACACCAACCTTCTCGAGGGCATCCTGAAGGAAGAGCGCGTTGATCACGGTTGCGAGCATTCCCGCATAGTCGGCGGTCGCGCGATCCATGCCCACCTGGGCCGCCTGGGATCCTCGGAAGATATTCCCGCCGCCCACGATGAGCGTGATCTGAATGCCCTCTTCCCAAATCTCCTTCAGTTCAAGGGCAATCCCGTGCACAACCTCCGCGGAGATGCTCGACTGGCCATCTCCGGCCAGCGCCTCGCCACTCAGCTTTAGCAGCACCCGGCGCCATTTGGGCATGGTAGCCATTAGCCGAGGTTCTCTCCCACGCGATAGCGCGTGAAGCGGCGGACGACGATCTTCTCGCCCAGGCGAGCTACCACGTCATCGATCAGGTCCTTCACCTTCCGCGACTCATCGCGGATGAACGGCTGCTCCAGGAGGCAGACCTCCTCGAACCACTTGGCGATGCGCCCCTCGACGATCTTATCGATCGCCTGCGCCGGCTTTCCTTCCTGCTCGGCCTGAGCGCGGTGGATGCGGCGCTCCTGCTCGATCTCTTCCTCCGGCACGTCCTCGCGCTGGATGTAGCGCGGCGAGCGGGCACCGATCTGCATCGCCAGGTTGCGCGCCAGCTCCTGGAACTCGTCCGTCTTCGCGACGAAGTCCGTCTCGCTGTTCACCTCCACCAGGACGGCCATCTTCTTGTCGTGGTGCACGTAGACACCAATTGTGCCTTCGGCGGCGACGCGCTCGGCGCGCTTGGCCCCTTTCAGGATGCCGCGCTCGCGGAGCAAAGTCATCGCCTTCTCAAGATCGCCACCCGTCTCTTCCAGGGCGCGCTTGCAATCCATCATCCCAGCGCCAGAGCGCTCACGCAGCTCGCGCACTTCCGCGGCTGTTACAGCCATGAGAGTTTCCCTCCATCACCAATGATACAGCGGTCTCTCCCCACTTCACCCTTCCTGGGGAGAATCGCCACCCAAAAAAAGAGGGCCCTACGGCCCGGACCATCCAAACAGAACACCCGTCTGCGTATCGTTCCGACGCGCGCTCACCGGTGCCAAGGAACCGCGCTCACCGGAAGTCACCCTTCACGGCGAGCGCGGTTACCACCACCTGGCGAACGCACCCGCTGGTGCCGGTCCGTCGCCCTTCCATACTTCCACGCCGGCCTTGGGCGTGAAACATTCGCCCGCAACGGTTGCCCGGGCGAACTGCCTTCGGCTCGCGGCGGCATCCCGCGCGGGGCACACGTCATGCCCACCGCGAAACCTGGTGCGAGGCTACTCGGCCTCGATGCCGCCCTCTTCCTCAACCTCCGCGGCGAAGCTCGCTTCGATCTCGTCGGCGCTGGGGCCCATAGCGACAGTCTCCTCCGGCTCCCACGCCTCACCCTCAGCGGCTTCCTCTTCGGCCCCTTCAGCGGCCTCTTCCGCTTCGGCTCGGGCCACTTCCTCTTCCGCAGGCACAAGCTCTTCCTTGATGGGCCGGCCCTCGAGGACCGCTTCGGCCATCTTGGAGGTGATCAGGCGGATAGCACGAATGGCGTCGTCGTTGCCCGGGATCACGTAGTCCACTTCATCCGGATCGCAGTTCGTATCCACGATGGCGACCACCGGGATGCCCAGCTTGCGCGCTTCCTTCACGGCGATGTGCTCTTTGCGCAGATCGACCACGAAGACCGCTCCGGGAAGCTTCGGCATCTCCTTGATCCCGCCAAGGATCCGCTCCAGCTTCTCCTTCTCCTCGTAAAGGACAGCCTGCTCCTTTTTCGGGCGCCGCGCGATATCGCCGGTCTCTTCCATGCGCTCCAGCTCACGGAGGCGCTGGATCCGCTTCTGAATGGTGGACCAGTTCGTCAGCATCCCACCAAGCCAGCGCTGGCTGACGTGGAACATGCGGCACTGCTCGGCGGCCTCTCGCACAGCATCCTGGGCCTGTTTCTTCGTACCAATGAAGAGCACCACTTCGCCTTCGGCCGCGGTCTCGCGGATGAACTCGTAGGCTTCCTCAAAGAGTTTCAGGGTCTGGTGCAAATCGATGATGTAGATGCCGTTGCGCCCGCCGTAGATGTAGCGCTTCATCTTCGGGTTCCAACGGCGGGTTTGATGGCCGAAGTGGACGCCGGCCTCCAACAGGTCCTTCATGCTGACGTGCGGCTGTGTTGTAGACAAACTCTGGGTCTCCTTTCTGGTTC
Organism: Armatimonadota bacterium; assembly: GCA_012512265.1. Classification (GTDB taxonomy): domain Bacteria; phylum Armatimonadota; class JAAZEB01; order JAAZEB01; family JAAZEB01; genus DUUU01. Next base: position 14,047 of record JAAZEM010000029.1, read on the forward strand.
AGCCTCCCTTCCCGTCGTTCCCGAGGCACAGCATCCGCGCCCGCGCGGCGTAGTCCACCAGCTATCGGCCGCCTGCCACCCTGTCTCGGGTCAGGAAAGGTGTGTCATTCCGGTGTAGTTTACCATATGCGATACCAAAATGCAAGAATTGGCGCGCGAAGCTCGCCCGCTCAGGCACGCCGCCCGGCCCTGGCAGGCTGGCTGGCGCCACCCGGCTCGCGCGACGCATCCCCCGGGTGCTCCCGGACCGCTTTTCGCGCCGGCAACAAGGCCAGAATCAGGAGCGCCATGAGAGCGAGGCCGGCCGCACCCGCGATAATCGCGGCATGGCCCCACTGATCGATCGCGGCGCCGGCGGCGGGAGGGCCAATGATCCGCAGCGGCGCCGAGACCAGACTCACTCCGGCATAGACGCGTGCCGGATCCGGTTCATCAGAGCATTCGTAGCCCAGGTTGAACCCGCAGACGGCCCAGGTCGGCCCGCAGATGGCGGCCAGGAAGTAGGCGCCTAGGAGCAGCGTGGACGACGCCCCAACCAGCATCAGGACCAGCCCCACCGCGTAGAGAGAGACGCCCATCATGAACGCCCGCCGATGTCCCGCGCGGTCGCCAGCGCGCCCCAGGAGAAAGGCGAAGACCAGGCTGCTCGCCATAGTGAGGAAGCCCAGCTTGCCATAGAGGCCATCACCGGCATGGAGGACATCCTTGACGTAGAGCGCGAGAAACGCGAACGGCCCCTGGGCTAGCACGAAGAGCGCGGTCACCGCGCAGAAGAGCAGGAAGCTCCGCTGGCGGCGCGCCAGATGATAGACATCGACAAGGCACGAGAGAAGGGGCGGGCGCTTGCCTGGGTCTCCCTGCGCGACGTATTCGAACCGGGAAAAGTGGATCGTGGCCAGCATGAGGAGCAGCGCGCCGATGAAGATGCTCAGGCCGAAGTTGGCCGGCGCCGGCAACGCGCGAAGCGCATGCACCGCGAACACGCCGCCGATGATGCCACCCAGGCCAAAACAGATCTGGCGCTGCCCGAAAAACCAACCCCGCTCCCCCTTCGGCACGCTCTCCACGATCACCGCGATGTAGTGCGGGTCGCCCGCTCCGGCCACAAAGACGTACCCGGCGTAGCAGATGAAGAAGAGCGCAACCCGGGCCGTGACGGCGTCCGCCGGGAGGAAGGCTGCCGATGCCGCCATCGCCAGGTAGCAGAAGATGCCGAGCCGGTAGGCCCAGAGGAAGTGGTGAAGCCGACGCGGACCGGGCCGGATCAGATAGAGGGAAAAGGGCTGGACGATGGCAATCCCGCCGGCAAACAGGGCTGGGACCAGGCCGATCAGGAACCCGGAGACGCCCAGCGAGGCCAGGTAGCCGGGGAGAGTGGTGGTTGACTGCAGGAAGGGCAGCCCCGTTCCCCAGATCAGCTCGAAGCCCAGAATGAGGCGCCGATTGCGACGGTGGTTCACTCCCATCGCTGTCGCGCCCCTCGGGAGATCCCCCGCCATCCCAACAGATCGGAACTGCCCCACTCCGCCGCGTGGGGTAGTGGACGGTGACCATCGAGTCTCACGAATTGCACCTCACGAAACGTGCTCATGGGCAACGCCTCCATATCACGCCGGGGGATCTTTCACGGCGGCTCCCCTCTCAGATTAGCCGTTGCGACCGGTTTCCCTTCGCGCGCGCCCCGGATAGCTCGCCGTTTGGATGCGGGTAGCCCGTGGCACCCGGCTCTCGCTTGGAAGGTTCGCAAGCGACCCCAAAGGGGCGTTTGGCCCGGGGCCCTTAGTATGGTCGGGCACACGCGCCTGCAAGGGCACGGCCGACCGAAGCCCTAGCGAGCGCGCCACGGTTCCCTGCCGACGTGTCACGCGCCTGCGGCAGGAATCGGGTTGCCCGGATGGGAAACAATTGATGGTGGGGAAGAGTTCGACGCCTTTGGATAGGGAGGTCTCCGGCGTCTCCAGCCGGCTCGACCGTCATCGAAATGGCGCGAGCCCCCATTCCGACGCAGGAAGGCAGTAGACCGAGAGGTGCACGCGCCGAACCCGATATCCAGCGCCTGGCTCGTGACGGAGTTTTTCGAGGTGGCGCGCGACTACCGGCGCCGCGATCCGGAACGAGTGCTCATGCTCGTGGACGCGCATGGCACGCCGCTTGCCCCGGATGAGCCGTTCCCTTGCGCATCCTGCGGTTGTGGGATCTCCGACTGGCATCAGATGGTCGTGGAGTCGCTCCGTTGGGGCGAGCCCTACCTCGATACCTGCCCCGAGGGTCACTACCTGTGGGCCGTGCCGCTCACCTTCAACAGCACGCTCGTCGGTGGCGTGGTCGCCACCTTCGCGCGCGGCGCCCGTGGGGCGACTATCGGGAGCGCCGTGGGCGCGGCAGCCCGGGAGCTCCTGGAGATCGTGACGTCACGCAACCTGACGAATGCCGCGCTTCTGCGTGAGAATCGCCAGGCTGCGGAGTGCGAGGCAAGTAAGGCGTGCGCGATCCACGGTCTGAAGGAGCGGATGTACACTTCGGTCCGCGAGATGTACCTCCGCGAAGAGGAGCCGCTCCGCGCTGCCATTGGCGCCCGGGACCGGCGCGCCGCCCGCGAGGTGCTCAACCGCATCCTCGTCGGCGTCTATGCGGTCGGCACCCAAGACCTGGAGCTCCTGAAGGCGGTGGTCCTGGAGTTCCTCGTCGTCATCTACCGGGCCGCCGTCGAGGCTGGAGGCGACCCGGTGCAGATGCTCGGACTGAACTATCAGTCCTATCTCAGCCTCTTCCGCATCTCCGATGAGGAGCACCTGACTCACTGGCTGGTTCGCCACCTGGAGCGCCTCATGGACTGCCTGGAGCTCGAGCCGAAGCGCCCCCCGGAGGCGCGTCTCCAGGAGGCCGTGCGCTATATGCAGGAGCACTTCCCGGAGGATCTGGGCCGAGAGCAGGTGGCCGCCGTCGTCGGGCTGAGCCCCTCACACTTCTCTCACCTCCTGCGCGATCGCATGGACACCAGCTTTCGGGATCTCCTGAACGAGATCCGCATCCGCCGGGCGTGCGACTTCCTCCGGCGCACCGAGCGCAGCCTGGCGCAGATCGCCCAGGATGTCGGTTTCGCCGATCAGAGCTACTTCACCAAGGTCTTCCACCGCCACCTCGGGTGCACTCCGAGAGAGTATCGCATCTCTCACGCACGCCGCGGCCTTTGATCCTCCGGTAGCGAATTCCCCGGCATCGCCTTCGATGGCATCCCCCCTGCCGCCTCACGCCGTGACCAACTTTCCTCGAAAAATGCCAAAACAGCGAGCGAAGTTACCACCACAAACGCACCGTTGTTACAGAACGTGAGCGCCTCTTTGCCGTATGATCATGGTCAGAGGACGTCTCTTGCTGGCGTCCGGACCCCGAGGCAACTGTTCTCGCGACGAGAAAAGGGAGAGAGTCGATGGAGAGAGAGTATTACCTGACGCTGGCGCGCTCCGGCCTGAGGATGCCCATCGGCGCGGACCTAGTAGTTCGGGAGCAGGAGGATCCGGACGCGGTGCTCACGGATGGGGTGCGTTTGGGCCGCGTACTGGAGGAGACGGCTCGTCGCTTCCGCACACCACTGGCCGTGCCGCATATGGACCTGGAACTGGAGAAGAAAGATCTGCTGCGCGCGATTGGAGTTCCAGAGGCAGCCGCCAGCACCTTCCACTTTGCCTCCTGCCCGGACGCGAAGCTGTTTGCAAAGGCGGAGGATGGCCTGAGAGGAGCGCCGAGCGTCCGGCTACAAGCCGCGGCCGACGCGATCCGCTATATTGCCCGGCACACGGATCTGCTACCGATCGGGATGTGCATCGGCCCCTTCTCGCTGATGACAAAGCTACTCGCAGACCCGATCACGCCCGTCTTTCTGGCCGGCATGGGGACAACCGCGGAGGATGATGACGAGGTCCGCCGGATGGAGGGCGTGCTGGAACTGGGGATGCGCGCCATTGAGCACTCTATCACCGTGCAAGTCGAGGCAGGCGCACGGATGATCTTCATCGCGGAGCCGGCAGCGAACACGGTCTATCTCTCTCCCAAGCAGATGGCCGCGGGTTCGGATGCCTTCGAGCGGTACGTGATGCGCTACAATCGCCGTGTAAAGGAGCTCCTCGACCGGCATGGCGTCGATCTTTTCTTCCATTGCTGCGGTGAGCTCACGGATGCGATGGTGGCACAGTTCGCCTCGCTCGATCCTGCCATTCTCAGTCTGGGCAGCTCGCGCCGGCTGTGGGAGGATGCCGCCCTGGTGCCCAAGAACGTCGTCCTGTTCGGGAACCTGCCCTCGAAGCAGTTTTACTCTGATGCGCTGATCACGGCAGAGGATGTGGTCGCGCGAGCAGCAGAGCTGACCGCCCGCATGCATCAAGCAGGACACCCCTTCATCCTGGGAACTGAGTGCGACGTGCTGAGCGTGCCCGATTGCCATGCGACTATTCTGCGAAAGGTGATGGCCCTCATCGAAGGTGCCGCCACATAGCTGGCGGTGCTTCCGGCCGGTGTGGCGGCGCCGGCCGGAAGCGGAATCTCACCCGTGGCGAACCCCGATCCGCGGGTGCCCCAAGGGCGGGCAACGCAGGGGCGCCTGCATGCCGTCTGTGACGCAACAGCCACGCCCTTCAGAACTTGGCCGGCCCTTCAGAACTCGCACACTTCCGTGCGCACCCCGATGGAAGAGATGATACTCGCGACCCGGTCACACTCCTCGCGGTCGGCAAAGTGGACGTAGGCTTGACCGCGATGGTGGGCTTCCCACGTCTCCATCTCCGCCTCCTCATAGGGGCAGCCGGTGGCCACCTGAAGGATGTGGATCACCTCATCAAACGAGTTCGTGTTGTTGTTGAAGATGATCACGCAATAGTCGCCCTGCCCGGTTCCAGGCAGTTTGCTTTCTGGAAGCGTTATCGTCTCCATCACTCACCACCCATCTCGAAGCGAGCTCTCCCGGTAGGCTCCAACCACCTCTTTCCCAAGACGGCCCCTCACCGAAGCCAGCGCCTGCGAGTCGTACCGGGCAGCTCACGCGAAGGCCTGTGTCACTCTCTCATCCCTGATTCCTCGGTTACGTCCCCTGAGATGAGCGATCCTTTATGGAGCGGTACAAGCAAAAGGGCTGCCGCGAGTAGATGCGACAGCCCTTGAAGGACCCCGGCGCTACCTAGTCTCCCACAGCCGCGTGGCTGCAGTACCTTCGGCCCTGAGGGCTTAACGGCCGTGTTCGGAA
>JAAZEM010000030.1 GCA_012512265.1 Armatimonadota bacterium
CGCGCAACGTGGAGTATTGGTGCTATCCCAACCACGTGAACGGCGAGAACAACCACACCCCCGTCGCCGGCGCGCGCATGACCTATGGCTTTGGCTTCTGGCGCTCCGGTTTCCGCACGCTGATCCCATGGATCTATTCTTCAACCACCGGCGACCCGTTCAACTACCTGGATGGGCCGTCGATGGACTTCTTCAATCGGAGCGAGCCGGACGGCACGCCGATTCCGGTGGCGATGTGGGAGGCCTACCGCGAGGGGTATGACGACTACCGCTACATCTACACGCTGCGCCAGCTGATCGCGCAGGCGAAGCGGAGCCCCCGCCCGGCGGCAAAGAAGGCGGCCGCCGAGGCCGAGAAGGAGCTGCAGTTCGTGTGGGACTCCATCCGCGTCCAGGCCAAATACAAGCACGATGACCTGTGGACGCCCACGGAGTTCGATGTCAACCGCTGGCTAATCGCGCAGCAGATCCTGGCGGTGCGCCAGGCGCTGAAGTAGCCGGGCAGGAATGGATGGCGGGCGTTGCGCGGGTGTTCGCATCCGCGCAACGCATCCCTCTCCCATTCCGCGCCAGCGGGGATCGCCCAGGAATGCAGCCTGGCCCAGCCCGGCAGGGCTTCGCTCACAAGCAGCGCGGTGATTGGTCTTCCATGCGATGCCGCGCTGGCGCCGAACCGCCGGCGCGGGCTATGGTCCGGCCACCTCGGCAATTAGCAGCCCCCGCTCGGGTACCTCGGCGCGAAACTCCGGGCCGGCTTCTACCACGGGAACCGGGCGCTGTAGCTCGCCCTCGGCGTTATACCGGTAGAGGCGCAGCTTCGTGGCGCGCCCGGGCCAGCGGTAGGTGCCGGAGACGGTTGTCGTCAGGCGCTCCTCGCCCATCACCCACCCCGGGCCAATCTCGCGGACCGTGATCGGGTAGAGCTTGCAGACGAAGTTGTCCGGCCCCTCCAGGAGCAGGTTCACGGCGGTCGGGGAGTAGATGCACCCTTGCGAGAGGCACGCCCGGACGCTTTCGAATACGCCTTTCCGGGTGGTCTGGTCGCCCATATTCCCCAGCACGAGCGGCGTCGGGCTGAGGTGCCCGAAAGCCATCGCGCCGTAGCCGTTGCCCCCCTCGATGAAGCGAGCAATCGGTAGGGAGTTGACGCTCCTGAGAGCGGCAGCGCCGTTTCCCAAGAAGAACTTGCCTCGGCCCAGCACCTCGTGCGCCATGCGAAGCTGCGTCGCCTCCGTCACATAGGCGTTGTCGCACTTCAGGCGAATCACCTTGCCCTCGGCGTCCAGGTCTGCCGAATAGCCATCCCAGCGGCTGTAATCATAGCGGCTGTAACCACGCCGGGTGAACGCCCAGCTGAACTCATCACAGTAGATGCCATCGGCGCCATACTGGTCGAGCGCGCGCCGCATGCCCTCCAGGATCTCCTCCAGGTAGGCGCTCCCGGGGCGGGGCACGTAGTAGAGGACTCCCCACTCTTTCTCCGTCATCGCGCGCACCCACGAGCGGCTATAGCCGGCATCCTCGAAGGTGGCGCCGCCTGCCCCCTGGATCGCGTCCGAGGCAATCGGCCAGCGATGCTGCAACGGCTTGTAGATCACCTCCATTGCGGGGTGGATCATCTGCATGATGCGCACGTTGGGGCACGCACGCCGGATCTGGGCGACCTCCTTGCCCAACTGCTCCCAGTAGGGCTCGCGATGCGCGCGCGACAGGAACGTCTCCACATCGAAATCTAGGCAGGCGCCCGGCGCGCGCGGCGCCCCCTCGGGCAGGCGGGGATACCTGCCGGCGGCGACGATACGGGCATCCGGCTCTAGCCGCTGCCAGGGGCCCAACACCACCGTGATGGGGCCTAAATGTCCGAGAGCCCGGGCCGCCCTGGCCTCGGGCGTTCCCTCACCGCCAGCCCGAGCATAGCCCCAGAATACGGGGCGCTCCATCGTTACCCCGTTGCACCCCCAGCGGCGGCGCAGCGCATTGATGAACGACCAGTATCCCCCCTGCTCGCGCGCCGGCGAGAGCGCGAGCGTGAAGTCGATGCTGCTCCCGGGGGCCAGCGCCAGCACCTCCGAGTAGATCTCGCCGACCCCGGCACGCGCGCGCAGCGACATCAGGAGGCGCAGCCAGTCGCTCTCGGCCACGATCCCCATGCCCTGCCCGGGATGGACCCGCGACTCCAGGAAAAGCGTCGGGTTCTGCGCGCTGGATGCCAACCCGGCATTCTCGGGCGAGCCACCAATCCAGAACCGCGCGGCTTCATCTTGCAAGAAAACACGATGCCGGAACGGCACGCCGCGCGTTTCCTGCCCGGTGTTGGTCCAGCGCTCGCGCCACCACGCCAGGCCGTCGCGCAGCTCCAGGGTGCGGACCAGCGTGAGATCCGACCACATCGCGGTCATCCGGTAGCCCGCCGACCCCCAGCGCTCGATCTCCAGGCGCGGCGCACCGCCAGACGGGGCATCGTCTGCCACCAGGATGGCGGGCGTTTCGGGCCGCATCCCCAACGCGGTCTCGACCCGGACCTCCACGCCCTCGCACTGTATCGCGAAGCCGCCGCCCTTCGCCTGGTACAGGCGCATGCCCCCGGCGGCTACGGCGTCTGCGATTGCCCCGCGCGGGGGCACCTCGCTCTTGGGCGCGGGAAGCAGCGCGCGATCCAGCCAGCCGACTTCCAGGCGCTCCACAACCACCTCGCCGCCTCCGGAGCTGAGCCGGCTCTTCAGGTTGTTGCGAAGGGTGAGGACGTTTCCATCCACGCCGCGCGCCAGGTCTCCGATCTCCAGGCAGAAGGTGGCCCCCTGACCATCCGTCGTCATGGCGTTGGCCGAGGCCGCGTCCGGCGCGAACATAAGCATCAGCGCCGTGCTGCTGAGCGTCGGGAAGCTCCCCGCCGAACCCCTCCGCAGCTCGAACGAGGGCTCCCTCCCGAGAAGACGCTCTTCGCCCGCCGCCGTAAACCGTCCGATGGGGCTGTCATTCATCATCAGCGTGGCGTTGTAGTTGCAGCCCGCTTCCCTTAGGGTGCGGCAAAACGCCTGGAAACGCAGGACCAGCACCTTGCCAGGGCGTGCGGGCAGCGCCGGCAGCGCCACCTGAACCGACTCGCCAGTGGGAACCACCTGCGATGGCAGCGCGAGCGCACCATCCAGGGGCACGGTGCCTGGAGTGGCAAGGCCGGCCGGCGCCGCCGCCAGCCAGAGCAAGGCTCCAAACTGCAGTGGTCTTCTCATCCCTACTATCTCCTACAAGATGCTGGCTGCGACGGCCATCGTGGAACAGCAAGCTGGGCACGCACTCTCTCAGCCCCAGCTAGCGATGCCGGCGCCAGACGCCTGGCTACTTCGCGCGCTTTGGGGCCGCGCTGGACAGATCCGGTTCCCCTCTCTCCAAATCGTCGGTGGCAGCCGATAGCTGTGAACGGAGGTGTGGGAGCAGCCGCAGCCCGATGATCCGCACCGCTCCTGCCGCGGGATAGGCGAAAAGCATCCCCGGGAGGCCAAAAAGATCTGCACCGACGAGAAGCGCAATCATGCAGACCACTGGATGCAGCTCCACCGAGCGGCCCGCAATCCGCGGAAAGAGCCACAGGTCGAACACCTGATTCCAGAAGAGCGAGAGCCCCGCCGCCGCCAGCGCCACTCCCCACCCTTCCGTCACCGCGCCGACCACGAGGATGGTGGCGGTCGTCACAAAGGGGCCCAGATACGGAACGGGGTAAAGCGCGCCCGCCATGACCCCGAGGGCGACGGCATAGGGGACGCCGAGAAACAACAGGGTCACCAGAATGAACAGCCCGTAGAGCACCGCGACAACCGCCAGGCCGCGGAGGTAGCGAATGAAGACGTCGGCCACGTCGGCGGCCATCGCCTGCACCATGCTCCTCTGCCGCTCTGGCACCAGCCGGAGGAGACTCGCGCGCACCCGCTGGATGTCATTGAGCAGGAAGAAGGTCGCCACCGGGATGAGCACAAGCCAGAGGAGGAAGCCAAAGGAGCTGATGATCCCCTGGGCCCAGGCGGCCACGCGCTTGGCCACCGTGGTGGCGATGCTCCCAACATGCCGCGTGATGGCATCCCGCAGATACTGAGGGATCTCGATAGCCCCCAGGCGCTGGCGAACATCCTCGAAGAGCCGGGGCGCCTTCTCGATGTAGACCGGCACCTCTCTGGCGAACTCGCCTACCTGGGCGATTGCCACCGGAAGGAGGGTGAAGAGCGAGATGAGGAAGAGGAGCAAGAAAACGGCATAGATACAGAGGACCGCCCTGCCCCGGCGCCAGCCACGGCCTTCCATCTGCACCACGAGGGGGTCGAGCGCCGCTGCCAGGAGATAGGCGATGATGAACGGCGCGAGCACCAGGCGCAGCCGGTGGAACAGCAGGAGCACTGCAACCGCCAG
>JAAZEM010000031.1 GCA_012512265.1 Armatimonadota bacterium
TGCCGGCGGATGATCGCCCCTGGTAGCTCCGCGGCGCACAGCCGGCGCACTTCCGCAAGCGTCAGGTACGTATCGTGCCGGCCATGAGCATCCCACGCCGCGCGGATCTCCGCGGGCACCCGCAGGCTCTGCCCTCGAACCAGGCGCATCGCGATGTTGACAGGCACCACCAGCGCGCTCATCAGCCTATCCGCCCGAGTTCCCTGAAACAGGTCCAGCACCAGAAGGACTCCACCCGGCCGCAACGCCCGCCTTGCCTTCCGGGCGATCTCCGCGAACGGAAGGTGGTGCCAGGTGGCGATGGAGGCGATGCAATCGTAGGCTCCCTCCTCCAGCGGAAATTGCATCACGTCAGCTACGTGGTAGTCGATGTTAGCGCGCTCGGCCGAGCCCTCTCGCGCCACGCGGATCATCTCCGGGGAGAGGTCTAACGCGAGGACACGGCGCGAGCGCGCGGCCAGGAGGCGCGTGAACTCTCCGGTGCCGCAGCCGATGTCGAGAGCAAGTTCGCAGCGCGGCGGCGCGTGCTTCAGCAGGTAACGATGGTAGTGGTTGTTGTGGTCCCAACGTTCCCTGGTTGAGAGCCTGGCAATCCGGTCGAAATCCGCGCGAATCTCGTCCACTACCGCCTCCTCTCACGCTCTTCCCCCTCACCATTCCGGGGAAGCCAGTGCGCTTCCTCTTGGCCCGGGCATGGACACCCGGCTTGCAAACCAATCGCCTGTAGGGCGCAGGAGCCGGCGCTCTCCATGTGGAAGTAGCTCATAGGCCAGCATCCTGAGCGGGCGGATCCCGGATCGTGCCCCTTGCGCCCGGCCTATGGCAAGCCATGATGAGGAGGGAACGATGGGGTTCGCGGTCGAATTGCACTTCGATCCGCAGGCAGAAATGAGAGTACGGAGCCTCTGGGACGAACTCGCCCGGCAGGGGATCCGCTCACTGCTGCCTCTGATCGGCTCTCGGCCGCACATCAGCATCGCCGTCTTCGACCGCGTGGATCCAGCGCGGGTTCGCCCCGAGCTGGAGGAACTGGCCGCCACTCTTGCTCCCCTACCGCTCACCTTTGGTGCTGTCGGCACCTTTCCCGCCAAGGAGGGCGTCGTCTTCCTCACCCCGGTGGTCACTCCCGAGCTGCTGGAGCTCCACCAGTCCGTTCATGCCCGGCTTGATGCACTTGGCCTGCGCGCCCTGGAGCATTACCGCCCGGGGCGATGGGTGCCCCACTGCACCGTGGCGATTGATCTGCCCCGCGAGCAGCTACTCCCGGCGCTGGAGATCTGCCGATCCAGCCGCGTCTTCGGTTCCCTGACGCTCGCTGAGATCGGCCTCGTGGAGTATCGTCCGGTGCGTCCTATTTGCTCCTTCCCGCTCCGCGATCCGCGGCAGGAAGGCTAGACGCGGGGAGACCCGCGCCTGTCACTTCGCGCTGCCCAGGTCACCCTGTACCTTCTTGAACGGGGCCAGGAAGAGGCTGAGCACGCTCTTGCGGTCGGTCACCACTTCGATGGTGGCGGTCATACCAGGGCGCAGCGGAAACTCCCGGGCGTAGGCTGTGATGACCGGCCGGTCGGGCGCCACGGTCACCTTGTACACGGAGCCGAGCTTCTCATCGCTCTGCGCGTCGGGCGAGACGTCGACCACGGTGCCGTTGACTACGCCGTAATCTTGGTACGGATAGGCATCGAACTTCAGCTTGGCGGGCAGGCCCTTGCGCACGAAGGCGATCTGCTGGTTTGGCATCTTCCCCTCGACCACCAAGCGGGCATCGGCAGGCGCCACGGTCGCGGCGGGATCCCCCGGCTTGACAACGGCGCCCGGGGCACGCACTTCGAGGGAGGTGACCACCCCCTCCACCGGGGAACGAATGGTGGAGCGGGCAAGCGCCAGATCGAGAGCGGCAATCTCGCTTTCGAGCCGGGCGAGCGCGCTCTCCTTCTCAAGCGCCTCGACCACGGAAGCGCCCGAGGCGCGTAGCTGCAGGAGTTGCTCTTCCAGCGTGCGCATCTCTTGCCGGGCATTGTCTCGCCGGACCCGTGCCTCGGCGGAATCGAGCTGGATAAGCGCCTCGTTCGCCTCGACCCGGTCGCCCTCGCGGACAAGGATGAACTGCACGACGCCATCCGTCTGGGCTTCGACGCGGCGGGTGTAGCCTTCCGGCAGCAGAGTGCCGCGTGCCTCGGCGACTACGTCGAGCACGCTGAAGTGCGCCCAGAGGCCGGCGGCAAGAAGGAACGCCACGATGATGTAGAGCAAGCCACGAGCGGCCCACCACGGCATCTCCGCCAGGATCTCGGAGACCTCCGGCGTGGTCTCATTCGCTTGTGGGGGCGTCCACGTCTTGCCCAGGGCCGCTAGATCGAGCGGCTCGCCCACCGAGGTTTGCTCTTCCGTGCCAGCCATTCCCTTCTCCATCCTCACCTTCTCGGCACTCGGCTACTGATCCAACTGCTGGCTGTTCAGGTAGTAGTAAAGCCCGCGCTGTTGCATCAGGCTATAGTGGGTACCCGTCTCCACGATCACCCCTTGATCCAGGACCACGATCAAATCAGCATTGCGCACCGTGCTCAGGCGGTGCGCGATGATGAAGGTCGTGCGATCCTTGAGGATCTTATCGAGGTTCTGCTGGATCGCGCGCTCGCTCTCGTTATCGAGGGCGCTCGTTGCCTCGTCGAAAATCAGAATGCGCGGTTTCTTGAAGAGGGCGCGCGCGATGGCGATGCGCTGGCGTTGCCCGCCAGAGAGGCTCTGCCCGCGCTCACCGATCACCGTCTCGTAACCGAGGGGAAGCACGGTGATGAAATCGTGGGCGCCGGCCAGCATCGCCGCGCCGACCACTTCATCCAAAGGCGCGTTCGGCTGCCCGAAAGCGATGTTCTCGCGGATCGTGCCGCTGAAGAGCGTCACCTCCTGGGGCACCACGCCCACTTGCGAGCGCAGGCTGGAGAGCGAAACCTGCTCCAGGTCGTACCCATCCAGATAGACCTTGCCTTCGCTCGGCGCGTGCATCCGCAGGAGAATACTGGCGAAAGTCGTCTTTCCGGCGCCGCTGCGCCCGACGAGGGCAACAGTCTGCCCGGGATGGATCTCCAGGTTGATATTCTGGAGCGCGTTCTTATCGGGCCGGGTCGGGTATCGAAACGTCACGTTCTGGAAGACGATATGCCCGCGCAACGGCGGGAGATGGATCGGCGCCTTCTTGGCCAGATCTTCCTCGGGCTTGGTGTCGTAAACGTCTGTGAGGCGCTCCAGAGCGATATTCGCCTGTTGGAAGTCATCCAGGAGGTCAATGATGCTGAGGATCGGTCCCGTGACATTGCCGACCAGGACGTTGAAGGCCATCAACTGGCCAACGGTGAGCCGGCCCTCGATCACCAGGTGCGCGCCGAACCAAAGGAGGAAGATGCGCTGCAGATTCTGAAGCACGTTGCCGGAGGCGCTGAGGAGCATGGTGGTGATGGCGCTTCGAAACTCCACGTTGAGCGCCCGCACCATCAGGCCTTCCCACTTCCACCGCGTGGGGCGCTCCGCCGCCATCGCCTTGATGGTGTTGATCGCGGTCACCGCCTCCACCAGCTGCGATTCCGCCTCGGAATTGCGCTCGAAGCTCTCGCGATACTGCTTCCTCAGGATGGGCGTGATCACCAGCGCGAGTATCACGAAGAACGGGACGAAGGCGAGCGTCACCCACGTCAGGGTCGCGTTGTAGTAGAACATCAACGCGAGGTAGACGACTACCATGACGCCATCTAGGACGACGCCGATGGCCCGGCCGGTGAGGAGCTCGCGGATCGTCGCGTTCTCGTGGAACCGCTTCAGGATATCGCCCACCTTCCGTTGCTCGAAGTAGCGCAACGGCAGGCTGAGCACGTGGTTATAGAAGGTGACGACCATCTCCAGATCGATGCGACGGGTGGTATGCACCAGGAGATACTGGCGCACTCCCATCGTCGCCGTCTGGAAAAGGGCGATCAGGAGCATGCCGGCGAGCATCAGGTTCAACATCGACACGCTCTGATGCACAAGAACCTTATCTACGATGACCTGGGTAAAGATGGGCGTGGCGAGTCCGAAGAGCTGCAAGACGAGCGAGGCGAGAAAGATCTCCAGAAGCAGGCGCCGGTACGGCTTGAGGATCGGCAGAAAGCGCCCCAGGCTCGTCTTCGTCTCCTCTACACCCTCCAGCTTGGGTGTTGGCGTCAGGATGAGGAGGTAGCCGGTCCAGCCCTTCAGGAACTCCTCGCGCGACATCTTGCGCAGGCCCACCGCCGGGTCAGCAACGACGACGCGGTCGGGGCGAACCTCGTAGACGAGGATATAATGGTAGCCCTCCCAGTGCGCAATGGCGGGGAGCTCTACCTTTTGCAGGTTCTCGTAGGTGGTCTGGACCGCGCGCGCGTGGAAGCCTAGGCTCTCGGCGGCCTCGGCGACGCTGTGGAGCGAGGCGCCCTCGCGGCCAACATGCGCCAACTCGCGCAGCCGCGTGATGCTCACGTGCTTCTTGTAGTAGCGCAGCACCATCGCCAGACACGCGGCGCTGCAGTCGGTCTCGCTTACCTGCAGCAAGACGGGATAGCGGCGCGCGCGACGCGGACGATAGCTGGCGTCATCCGGCTCCGATTCGGGCTCGATTAACTCGGCACCTGGGGGCGCCTGGACCGGCGCCTGTGGCTCGGCCACGCTCTCCCGGAGGTCCGTATCGGCATAGCCGGAGGCGATCGTGATCATCGCATCCTTCACCTTGGGCGAGGAGGCAATGATCCGGTCGAAATCGGCTTTCTCCAAGCGCAGGACGGTCGAGGCATCGTTGGTGATGATGCTGGCGGCGCGAGGCTGGCCCAAAAGGAGGGCCAACTCGCCGAAACTATCTCCGGGCTTGAGCTGTGCGAGGATGCGCCCGCCCATGCTCTCCTTGACAACCCGGGCGCTGCCACTGCGCAGCACGTAGAAAGCGTCTCCCTCTTCGCCCTCGCGGATGATCGCCTCTTCGGGCCCGAACTCGACGATCTGGATGCAGCCGAGGAGGTCGCGGATCTCGGCCGGCGACATGGGCGCGAACGCGGTGCACATCTTCAGAAAATTGCGCACCGAGGTCTCGGTGATGTACTTGGTGAAGTAGGCGCGCAGCGCTGGGCGTGCTTCGAGGATCTCCTCAAAGACCGTCTTGCTCAGACGGAGCAGCGAGAGATCCCCACCGGCGCGGATGGTATATTGACGCCGTGATGTGGTGAGCAAGCCCTGCTCGCCGAAGTGGTCGCCGCGGTTGAGCATGCCCACGGTGAGGTCGGGGCCGCTGTCGCTCTCGGCCACGACGCGCGCGCGGCCATCGGCAACGATGTAGAAGGCATCTGCCTCGTCGCCCGCGCGGCATACCAGCTTACCGAGCGTGAAGTGGACCTCCTCGCACCGGTTGGCGACATCATCCAGCTCCTCCTCGGAGAGCATGGAGAAGACGCTCGTCTCGCGCAGCAGTTTCTTGATCTCGACCAGATCCAATGTGGTCATCCCTCTGGCCACACACCGGGAACCCGCCGGGAGGGAGCAGTCGCCCCGCAATACTCGGGAGCAGGCGGGAGGAGAGTGGCGCTCCCGGGCCACCGTGGTCGGGCTCTCCGGATAGGCCTATGGAATCAGGCTCTCCTGCCCCATGGCGTGGCGGAGCCGGGCGTGGGCCAGGAACGCATCGTATCGCAACTGGATCGCCTGCAACTCGGCGGTGCTACGGGCAATTTGCGCATCCACTAGCTCGATGGGAATCGCCAGCCCGAGCTGGTAGCGGGCCTCCGCCACTTCCAGGCTCTTCCTGGCCATCGCGACGCTCACCTCACTCGCCTCGGCGCGCGCCCGGGCGCCCTGGAGAGCAATGTAAGCCTGAGTCACCTCGGAAGCAATATCTTTCAGAAGCTGGCGGTAGCGCGCCTCCAGCGCCGCGATGCGCGCCTCGCCGGCGGCACTCTCTTCGCGCTGGCTACGGTCGAAGAGTGACCAGGTCAGCGTGGCGTAGACCAACCACTGGCTGTGGATCGTGGAGCCGCCCAGCCCGCGATCCACGCGCGCCGCCGTCTCGAGCTGCGGGCGGCTCTTCAGGCGCGCGAGAGCAACCACTGCCCGCTCGCGCTCCAGATCCGCCTGCGCCGCGATCACCTCCGGCCGGCTCGCCCGCGCGAGATCAATGCACGCATCCAACGAGGCCGGTTCGGCTGGCGTTTCCGGCAACTCCGCCACCTCCGGCACAGGGCCTTCTTCCAGCCCCATCGCGTTTCGCAGTGCAGAACCAGACGCGCGCAGCTCTGCCTCGGCGCCCAGCTTCTCAACCCGAGCGTTGGCAATCTGCACTTCAATGGGATAGACATCCACGCCAGCCGCCGTGCCGGCGTCGCGCCGCGCGAGGACCATCTCTTTCTGAGCCTGGGCACTCTCCAGCTTCTGCTGTGCCACCCGAATCGCGTGCCGCGCGCGCAACACCTGGACGTAGCTCTCGATCACTCTCAATTCGAGGGCCTGTGTCTCGCGCCGCAGATTCGCCAGGGTGGCGTCGCGCACGGCGCGCGCCATCCGCACGTTGCGCTTCTGCACGCCTCCGTCATAGAGGGTCACCTCGGCGGTCATCAGGTACTGCTCGTCGGTGATCGTGCCGGTGTTGCGCGGCACGCTACCCGCCTGATCGGCCTCGATACCCCCGCGCAGGTGCGTCGAGTAGGCGCTTACCACGGGGTAGAAGAGGGAGGAACCTGCTTTTCGGAGCTCGGCCTCGGCAGCGCGCGCCTCCTCACCAGCCGCCAGAGCACTGCCGTGCTGCTGTTGCGCGGTTTGGATGCAGTGCTCCAGCGTCCACGGCGCCTCGGCAGTGTTGGCCCCGCCTACCCCGCCGCATGCCAGCAAGAGCCATGCTCCCAGCGCAACCTGTCGAAGCCCCTTCATAGCCGTGCTCTGATTCTCCCCGCTTCTGCTATCTCACCCGCACCGGGCGCCCGTCCTTGAGCATCGCCTGCCCATCGACCACCACCTGCTCTCCCTCCTTGAGGCCTTCGCGAACCACCCACATGCCGTCGATGCGCGCGGCAACACCCACCGAGCGCCGGCGGGCCACCCCATCCTCGACCACGTAAACGGTGCCCTCGTGGGAGTCCGGGGCGCTCGCCAGGAAGGCGGCTTCGGGGATGGTCAACACATTCTGATGGCGGGCTACGATCCCGCTGCCGGTGGCCAACATACCCGTCTGGATCGACGGCTCCCGCCGCTCCAGGCGGATCTTGGCGTGAAAGTTGCGTTCTTGGGGTGAGGTCGGGGGCAAGATCTCCTGCACCTGGCCGGGAAAGACGCGCCCCTTCAGCGCCTCGAAGCGCACCTCCACCGGCTGGCCCACCCGGATCCGGGATACGTCATGGTCGGAGACCGTGGCGTTGAGATAGAGCGACCGGGTGTCGATCAGGGTAAGAAGCGCCTGCCCGGGCTGGATCATCTCGCCTGGGTTCACATCGCGGGAGGCGACGGTCGCTGCCATCGGCGCGTAGATTTGAAGCTTTTCCAGATCCGCGCGCGCCAGCCGGAGGTTGGCTTCTGCGGCTTCCAGCTCGGAGCGGACGACGCGCGTCTCGTGCTCGCTTTTGCGAACTCGGTGGTCCGCCGCGCGCGCAGCTTCCAGCGCCTTGCGCGCCCGGTTCACCTGCGCCTGAGCGGCGGCGATCTCCTGTCGCTTCTGGGCCAGCAGCGCATCATTGCGCGTGGCGTTGCGCAGGCGCTCCTCCGCAGCCTGCACCTGGGCGCGGGCCTGTGCCACCTCTTCGGGGCGCGGTCCCGCCTCCAGCTGCCTCAGCGCGGCCTCCAGATTGCGTAGCCGGCTCTCGGCAAGGGCCACCTCCGCCTTCGCCTGCTGCCAGTCGCGCTCTGCATTCTCCACATCGCGGCGAGGGATGAAGTCGCGCTCGCCGAGGTCACGCTTTCGCTCCCAATCACGCTTTGCCTGATCGGCATCGCGGCGCGCGCTGGCGACGGCGACTTTGGCTCCCTCCACCTCGGCACGCGCGCGCTCCACTTCCTCGGAGCGGCTGCCGGCCTGGAGCAAGCGGAGTTGCGACTGCGCCGCCTCCAGCTCTGCCTTTGCCACCGCGACCTCGCCACCGGATCTCTCCTCCGCCAGGCGCAACTCACTGCGCGCCTGCTCCAGGCGGGCTTCGGCGATGCGGAGATCCTCGGCTGCCTGGGCTTCCGTGGTATGAGCCTCCGTGCTCACGATCTGCGTATCGGTGCGTGCGCTCTGCATTCGCGCGCGCGCCCGGCGAACCTCTGCCTCCGCCGCGGCCACGCGCATCCGCGCATCGCCATCGAAGAGCGATACCAGTAGGTCGCCCGCGGCCACTGCATCCCCTTCTTGGACCGCGACCGAGACCACACGTCCCGGCATCTGCGCAGCCACGGTGGCCTTGCGCTCGGCAGCAATGACTCCAACGAGGCGCACTCGCTCTACGAGAGTCTGCCGCTGCACCGGGGCGAGCTTGACGGGCACGGCCGTCCGCTCATCCGCACGTTCGGAAGCCGGAGGAGCGGATGCTTGAGCAGTGGTGACAGGAGGCGTCGGAGGGCGGCGCGTGCATCCGGCAGCCAGCAATAGGATGAGGGTTGCCAGGCCGATGGGATACCGTTGTGCGCTCACGTGATTGCCCTATCTCTGCTCTCGCCAGTTCGTGGTACCGTTCTGCATGCGCGCCCCCCTTCCCTCTTTGGGATCGTGAGGCAGCCACGGGGATGGGCGCTCTCCCTGCGCAGCGACCGCACGCTGGACAGAGGATCGGGCCGACGGGTTCTCCGGCCTGCCCGCGGGCCGGGTGGTGAGATTCGGAGAGGACGGACTGGTCTACCGGGAGGACGGGAGACCCCAGTAGAAAGACTCGTTTGGCAGGAGCGCCCAAAGGGCGCTCCTGCCCATCCGGCTTCATCCGCGCGGGCTGTGAGGAGCCCTACGCAGAAGCACTCCGCGTCTTAGGGCGCGCGGAAGAGCCCCTTCAGATTGAAGCCCAGCGGCATCTTCGTGCCGCTGGCCCGGTTGATCGCCTGGCTGGACTGGCTCGCTGGCTGCTCCGCGCTAACGCTCGCCGCACGGCGAAGGCCGGCGACGGCCCGCGTGACCGGCTCGAACACGCCGATGCTCAGCACCTTGCCATCCTCGGCGTAGGTGAACATGATACCGCGCGACCAGTACCAGTCCATCGCACCCGCGGTCTCCTCGGGGGTTCCGAAGGCGGAGCGCACGCGCGCGCGGTCCGCATCCGTACCGATCCCCTCGGGCGTGTGGCCGGCGTACGGCGTGCGTGCCCAGACCATGTGGGCGACCTCGTCAGCGTCGGGCCTGCCGTTGGCGTTCGCATCCTTGAACATCACCGAGATGCGGTACAGCGGCCAGATCGCAAGCACACCCTGGCCATCGCCCACGGGCTGGACCTTGAAGCTGGATTCCTCCGGCAGATCGAGCACCGCGCAGAGCTCGGCGTAGGTGCGGCCAATCAGCGCCGGGCCCACGCCCTTTCCGGGCACGATCTCGCGGCCAAGACCGATCTCGCCGGCCTGGAGGGGGGTGAAGACACCAATGCTGGTCACCCCACCCTGCGCGTTGTAGTTGAAGACGAGACCGCGCCGCCAGTACCAATCTGCGGACCCGCCATTGTCGAGCAGCTCTTCCTCATAGTCACCTTCGGCCTCCGCATCCGGCGGGTAGGTCGAGCGAACAATCGCTTTCGTCGCGTCCGTTCCTACCCCCTCGGCGGTGCGCCCACCGAACGGAAGCGCGGCATAAGCCAGAACGCACCGCTCGGAGCTGGCGAGGACGCCATTCTTATCGGCGTCATCGTAACACGCGAGGATACCTCGGGTCGGCCAATATGCGAAGACCACAGCCTGATCCTGATCCTGGTAGGGCACCACCTTGGCCGGCGTGCCATAGCGAGATTCGGCGGCGCCGTATGCTCCGCCCAGGAAGACGGACCCCACCGAGCGCCCGGGGGTGATCTCGGACTCGGTACGGTTCTCCAGCTGCGGGGTGAAGATACCGAAGCTCTCGACCTTCTTCTCGGCGTCATACCCGATGACAAGCCCGCGCTTCAGGTACCACTCGGTGGAACCGCGCGTCGTCTCGTCCGGGGTGCCATACGCCGCGTGCACGGCGGCCTGGGGGCTGCCAATGGCAATCCCATCCACGGTCGAGCCGGCAAACGGAGCCGTGGCGAGGAGCATCACGTTCTGCTCCGTATCGGCCACCTGTCCATCGTCGTTCGCATCGAAGAAGAGCGCGGCAACGCCCTTGTCAGACCAGGTCGCGAGCACCGCGGGCGGCCCATCGGTCTGCCTAGGCTCGGTAGACGTCGGCTGGCCAAGCACGTCAGTCGCCGTCTTGTACGAGGCGCTCAGCGTCACGCCCGCCAATCCACTTCCCGGTTGAACCGCAACCGTGGGCGCACCCGACGGGTCGGGCGTGAGCTTGGTGTGATCGCCGTCCACGCTGCCACACCCGGCAAGCATGAGACCGAGTCCTGCGACCGCACAGCAATACCAAATGAGTTCCCCTTGTCTCATCCGTTTCTCTCCCTTCGGCCTTATCCGGGCGGTGCACACGGGGATGGCCGTCACGGGCGCGGTTCGGTGGTTGCCCTCCTCGCCGCGTCTCCTTCCAGGCATCCTCACTGCCCCAGGGTCCCGGGCATCCGCATGGCCAATCTTACTCGGGCTTTGTCGCCCACACCTCCGCGAAGACCACGGGAAGACGCTCGAACTCGTGGAAGTGGTACCTCCCGAAGTCGGTCAGGATCGGCGCACCAAACTGGGGAAGGAGCGGGATCTCCACTCGCTTCACCAGCATTCCCTCAAAGAGGTGCTCTGTGCTCATTATCTCATCCAGACTGGCGCTGCCGAGATCGGTGAAGCCGGCGTTACGGATCGCATCCATTACCTCGATGAGCGTGGCAGGGCGGTAGCCGTAAATCCAGCGCTTCTCCTGCAACTCCTGGCGCTCGCGCCATGAGAGCTCGCCTTCCTTCCGAAAGACGTCCTTGATGTAGAGCCGCCCGCCCGGCCGGAGGACGCGAAACGTCTCCGCGAAAAGCCGGTCGCGGTCGTAGGCATAGCCACTCGACTCAAGGAACAGCGCCACATCAAAGGAGCGATCCTCATAAGGGAGCGCGTGGTAATCCCCAGCGATGATCCGCACCCGCTCGCTCAGGCCGGCTTCCTGAACCAGGCGCTGGCCCGCCTCTGCCTGCACGGGCGAGAGGGTAATCCCCTCGACCGTCACCCCGGGGTACGCGGTGCAGATATCGATGGCAGGCCCACCGGCGCCACAACCGGCGTCCAGAATGCACTGCCCCGGCTGGATGCCGGCACGTCGCGCCAGTTCCCGGTTGGACTCACGCGCATCCTCCGCCTTGCTCGCCTGCCGCTGCGCCAGGGTCCGTAGCTCTTCGGGCACCTGGAAATCGGCCGCTGATGGCTCCTCTTTCTTGGAGCGAACCAGCCCGGCCTGATAGGTGGGCCCCAGCGCCGTCAGAATCGCCGGGCACTGCGAGTCGTAGTAGTCGCGCACCTCCTCGCGATACTCCTCGAGATTCGATGGGAAAGGCTCGCGGCTATTCCTCGCAAACGTGGTGAGAATGCCCTCGGTCACCGCGTTCGGTGAGGTGGCATGGAGATCGAGCAGCGCGGCGACAGGAAGATAGGCGGACCACTCCGGCTCGTCCGAACCGGGGCGGATCCGGCACTTCAGGTAGCGCGGGAGGGTCTTCCCGGTTGGATCAAGGCAGAGTCGATCCCAAGCCTCCGGGAGGCAGGACGCCTCCGGACGGGTCAGGTCGAGGGCACTGGCGCCCCGGACCCCGGGATCGAAGCTAAAGTAGGCTGTCTCTTCGGCGGCCGCTCGCTCGTTCCACGCCAGATAGGCACGCGCCTGATCCGGCGTCAGGAACCCGGTCGAGACCATGCGCTCCAGGAGGTCGGGCAGGATGCCTCGTTGGATCACGGCGGAGAGGCGAGGGCGCGGGCGGCTCCCAGCGTCCTTGAGCACCAGGCCCCAGGTCGTCTCGGGGCGTTCCAGCGCTGGTTGGAGCATCGGCTCCACCCAGCTCACGTCCGCGTGACCATAACGGCGCAGGAAGGTGCGCAGAGTCGTCACCGGGTGCTGGATCCCCGGATCCACGTGGAAGTAGAGCGAGTAGCCTGAGAGCGCCCCGTCACGATAGTGAAGCTTCACCCACTGCCGCGGGACGACATCGAAGCTCTCACGCACGCGGCGGTCGTTCTCCAGAAGCGCCGGGGGGGCACTCAGATGCCGGCACACGGCGGAGAAGGCGCGCGGGTGCGTCAGGAAGAGGCTGAGGCCCAGCTCCGCCGGCTTCCCCAGCGGAAGGCTCACCTCGCCCTCCCCAATCCACGATTTCGGCAGCTCGTGCAGATCCCCGATCATCCCCTGGCCATTCCAATCACGAAGCTGAGATCATCCCTCGCCGGTGGCGGCTCGCTCGGCCGCCACACGGATCGATTCCTCCGGATGCTCGCGGAGGCGCGAAATCATGGGCGCGAAAAGTGCGCCCGCCGGCCCCAATTGGGGCACGCACTCCAGCGCGGTGCACACTCGCCTCGGATCACCCGAGCGGAGTGCTTCCGTCAGAAGATCAACCGTATCCACCGGGTGGGCGCGCGCCCCCCAGCGGAGGATCCACTCCCGGTTTTCCTCGGAAAGCTCGTTCCAGCGCGATTTGAGCGCCAGGAACGCCGGCTCGCCTTGCGCTTCGAGCAAGGCACGCGCTCGATCGGCGCGCTCCCCCTCGAGCTCCGCGAGCCACGATTCGATATGCGCCTCATCGCACGGCGGCGGAGCGCCCTCCTCGCGGAAGAGGCCGACCCGCACCTGTTCTTCAGACGTCAGCAGGGGCGCCGCAGCGCTGGCAAGAACGGTGGCCACCGCGCGAAGGCGTGCTTCCTGGGTCTCGCCATGGAGCAGCGCCGAGAGGTGCGAGTACACCGTCTCGGCTGGCTCGCCGGAGAGATAGCGCGCGGCCACCCCCAGGATCTCCGGGCGCTCGGCCAGGGTGATCAGCTTCTTGAAGAAGAAGGTCACGCGTGAGTCCCGGTAGAGCGCCAGGGTATCGAGGAGCATCTTCCAGTAGGTGTAACGGTGCTCCTGATAGCCCAGATGGATCAGGACGTCGATCACATCCTGGCCCTCGTATTTGCCAAAGGCAAGCGCGCGCTCAGGATCCTTCTGGATGGCCCGCAGCACTGCCATGCGCGTGCCCATGTCCGGGGCCATCAGCGCCGCCACCAGATCTGCCGCACTGCTGATGCGCAACTGCATAGCGATTACCGTGGCGTATCCGGGAGCAGGCCGCCTGCGGGCGCCCTACTCCCGGATGGACTATCTACCCGACGAGCGCGGGGTCTTCCGCGGGCTCGAACACCACCTCGATCGGCTCGAACTCGCCCTCGTGGCCGGCAGCCCCCATCTCGATGCACCGCCCGGTGGACGTGGCACCCACGGTGTTGGAGATGGAGTTGTAGTACTTGCCGAGACTGATCCGAATGCCGAGGAGCTCGAGGATCGGGATGCTGATATCCTTTCCGAAGGAGAGCACGTAGAACACCCCGATGGAGAAGAACCACCCAACGCGCAGGTCGAACCCGGGCTCGTGCATCATCTCGAGAGTGATATTCCGCGGGTTCGCAGGAGCCGCGCTGCCTCCGGTCTTGGTCATGCGCACGAGGCTGCCGCTCGCGGTCGGATTGCCATAGATGGCGCCATCCACCGTCGCCTTGTTCAGCTTGATGAAGGTCGGCAGCGCGAAGCCGAACTCCGGACCGGTGCGGAAGTGGCCGCCGATGGTGGCAAGCGCCGTCATCACCGCCTTCATCTTCGGATGCAACGAGACGATGTCGATCGGCACCATGAACCGCGGGTCAACCCGCATCGATCCGTTATTCTTGACGAACGTATTCCGGCGCTCGTCGTAGATCCCCCAGAGGTTGCCCGCCGCGGTCGCGGCCATATTGGCGCGGTCGATGGCGATATCGGTGCTGCAGACCTTCTTGATGATCTGCCGGATGATGGGGATCACGATATCCATGACATCGATCGGGATGCTCTGCTGCGTGCCGAAAGCGCGCTCGTAGTAGGTCTCGAGGCGGGAGTTCCATCCATCCCAAACCCAGCGCATCTTGAGGAGGTAAGCGCCGATGTTGATACCGAAAACGACGCGCACGCCCCAGACGATGCCGGCGGCCGTGGTATCTTCGGTCACCGTCAGCTCGCACAGGTTGTTGTCGACATTCCCCTGCAACGCGAACTTGAAGGCGTAGGCCGGGCCACAGATTCCTGCGAAGAACGAGACACCCGCCGAGAGATCGAAGTACATCCCGACCGCGTTGATGCGGATGCCACTGATAATTGGGCTGTAGCGGTCTCCCACAGTGAGGCCCGCCCGTAGGGTGCCGAGCTTCGGGAAGAGCGCGAAGCCCTTGCACAGATCATAACCGGTGTCGTCGGTCCCGATGATCGTCCTGCTAATCGTTGCCATTCGTTACCTCCTCACGCCGGGAAAGCGACGACGATAGACATCGTGCCGTCGGTAAACTCAACCTGGATGACGCAGCGGCCCTGGCTATCCACCTGCTCCGGATGGAAGCCAAAGATAAAGGTATTGACCACCTTGCCATCGATCTTGTCGCCTCGCGAGAGCAACGTCCGGTGCTCCACACCGTTGGAGACACACAGCTCCAACCCCTCGTCGGTGAAGAGCTGGTAGTAGCACAGACCGGCCGGACCATTGACCACGCCGGGGGTAATGCTCCTGATGACGTGCCCGCTGGGCGATAGGCCACCCGTCTCCGCAATCACCTGATCGCGGAAGTACATCACGAGGTGCTCCTCGGTGACGTGGACGACGCGCATCGCGGAGTCGTCCTTGCCGACGCGCGCTGCGAGATAGCTCTCGCCCGTCGACGCGGCGCGCGAAGCACCGAGGACCGGCGAAGCGGTGAGCAGACGCGACCGAGAGAACGCCTGGCGCACGTGGCCATAGATGACCGCCGTGTTGCAGCGGCTCTCGCCAGGCGCGCGCGCAGGCCGCCGCGCGGGATTGGCCGGACTGGTGTTCACCATGAGGACGTATGCTCCGCCCTCGCCCAGGTCCACCAACCCGATGGAATCGATCACCCCGTCCGACTGCGGAGCCGGCTGGCCAGAGCTGGTGAGGATCTGGCTGTTGTCGACCGACGCACCAGGCATCAGGAAGGCGCCCTGCGCGGACGCCGGCTGGTCCGTCTGGCTATAGCGAGCAACCAGGAGAATGTCGTCGTTGGCGCCCAGGCTGAAGGTATCAATCGAGCCGCCAAAGAAGCCTTGGCCGCCCGGCAGATCCATCATCGCTTCCAGGATCCGCTCGAAGGCGCCCGTGGGGCCATTGCGCATGATGAGCGCCGGCGTCTGGCCATCCGAGCCGATGATGACCCCAAAGCTACCGCTGGAGTTCGTATCGCCCGGATAGATCAGATCGACCGACCGCCCGGCGACCGTATCTCCCTGGCGGAGGAGCGTCTGGCTATCGGCCACGGAGGGCGCGCGCCCCCGCCCGTAATCCATGGTTAACTGGTGGATGCCAAGGTTGCCACCCGAGCCCGTGCCGTAGAAGATGATTTGGTTCTGGTCGTTCATCATCACGGCGCCTGGCGTCAGGTCGGAGAGATCCAGGTTCCGGCCTCCCCGCGTCACCCGGCCATTGGCCACATCCAGTACAGGCGTGAAGTGGAGGGCGTTCGGCAGCGGCGTGGTTCCACTGCCCCCACCGGGACCGACCTTCGCCGTGCCACTCGAACTCCCGCAGGAGGAGAGGAGGGTACCTCCCAGTCCTGCACCGAGCAGCCTCAGAAAATCACGTCGATTTGCCATGCGAACCTCCGAATTCTCGGCCCATCACGGAGCCCGCCGGCCCCGAATGCCGCTACTGCAACTACCAAGCTCTCTCTTCATATGGAAACGGTCCTGACCCATCCTCTGGAAGAAAGCCGCGCTCTCTGGTGCCCATCGCTCTTTCCACCGTCCCGCGCGCGGGCGAGCCAAAAGGGCGGGCGCGATCCTATCCTCTCCTTCATTTGGATCGCCGGGAAGCGTGACGTACTCTCGCAGGATGGGCCAGCCCGTGCGTCAGGACAAGGCCCCCTGGCCTGGGCCGGAGAGTGTTCACGTAATCAGCTTCTCTTCGAGCCACAGGTCGTCGCCGAGCTCAACGAGGACGCGAACGGCGGCCACGCGCACGCCCTCCGCCGGGTGTTCCACCAACCGGCGCATCGCCGGGATAACGGCCGACCCCAGTCCAATCAGCGCGCTGGTCGCCGCCGCGCGCAGGTCCCACTCCTCGTTCTCCAGGAGCTGGACGAGATCGTCCAAGGCACGAGCGCCCTCTTCCTGGGCGAGCCGGGAGATGCACTCGCGGCGAATGCCGCGGTCGGCCTCTCGGGCCAGCATCTCGCGCCAATCGATCCCCTGGGCGCCGGCGCGGGTCGCCGCCAGGCGAATTGCGGGATTCGGATGCTGAACGAGGCGGTGGAGGGCCTCCGCGAGATCCTCGGACGGGCCCCCACGCTCCGCCAGGCACTCCAGGGCGACGAGCATCAGCGTATCCTGTCCGGAGTCGAGGGCACGGCGCAAGAGCACCTCTACCTCGGGCGAGGAGAGACGGCTGCCCCAGCGCAGCAACCACTCTTTGTTCTCCTCCGAGAACGCATCCCAATGCCCGATGAGAAGCTGGAAGGCACTCTCTCCCTGGGTTTCCAGCAAGTCCCGAGCTTCCCGGTCGAACGGGCCTTGCAGCTCCGAAATCCAGTGAGGAGCGGTCGTTTGGTCGAGGGCGGGCGGAGTCCACTCGCCCAGTTCGAGCACGAGCGCCATGCGAATGCTCTCTTCGGGAGAGTGTGGCCCGCACGATGTGAGCAACCGCGCAGCCGTTCGGGCACGCGGCGCCGACTGGCTCTGCAACAACATGGTGGAGAGGAGGTCTCGCAAAGGGGCAACATCCCTTTGCGAGAGGTAGGCTTCGGCCAGGATAAGGCGCTTGGGTTCTTCCGCCTCGGCCAGCACCTCCCGGAAAAACGCCTCGGCGCGCGGGTCATCGAAGGCGCTCAGCACGCCGGCGAAGGCATCCCACAGCGAAGTGCCCTGCGCGAGCGTTGCCTGCTCGATGAGCGTGTCGATGACATCGCGCCCCTCGTGCGCGCCATAGGCGAGGGCCGCCTGGGGATTGCGCCCGGTTGCTCCCAGCACTGCCAGGCGTACGGAAACCTCTGGCGAGGTCAGGCCCTCGATCAGATCCTGGGCATTTCGGATGCGGAGCTGCCTGGCACTCATGCCGCGCTCTCCTCTCCTGCGATTTCGCGGAGGAGAGGGATGCTCCAACGCGCTTTGTCTCGCTGCTCGGCCAGCCACTCCTGGAAGAGGAGGTTACGGATGTGCGCCGCAGTCTCCTCGTCCAGCAAAGGCGTCTTCCGGCTTTCCACCTTGATCACGTGCCATCCCCGCTCTGTCTGGACTGGACCCACGACCTCTCCTGGCTTGGCGCCAAAGATCGCCGCGCTCATCCCGGCATCCACTGACCGGCGCGTCACGGCACCGACATAGCCGCTTGCAGGTCGCGTTTCCTCATCGAGCGAGTACTTGCGCGCCAGCGCATAGAAGTCAAGCCCATCTTCTACCACCTGAGCGCGCAGTTCCTCCGCCACGTCCACGTCATCCACGAGGATCTGAGAAATCGTCGCGCTCTCGAAGGAGAGGATATTCTCCGCGAAATACTGCTCCACTTTTCCTTCGGTGAGCGCCTCTTGCAGCTTGCGCGCCAGCAACTCCTGCTCTAGGTGCGCGCCCCAGTCATCGAGGGTGAGCGAACGGCTTTCCAGCCATGCCTCGACCGCCGCAGCCTCGTACAACTCGTGCTCATCCTGGAATGCGGCGGCTGCCTCCTGCAACTCGTCGTCAGAAACGGTGATCCCCCGCTCCTCCGCCGCCTGGCGGATGAGTACAGCGTCTCTGGCGTCCTGCAAGAACCCAAGTTCTCCGCGCCACAGCGCCCTCTTTAGCGCATCTCGAAGGGACACCGTCTCCCCATTCACTGTCAATGCGACGTGCTCGACAAGGTCTGCCATCTGCTCCTCTTCTACGAACCCGGACGGGAATGAAGTCGCCTATGCCCTGCCACCCCCAGCCGTCGGGTAGCTTGGTCAGCGTATCCGTTCAGCGCGGGCACCGGCCATCCTCCCCGCTCCCGTGAGACGACCGTTCGAGTAGCGACAGCACTTGAAGGGGAACTGACAAAAACCTCGACTTGAAGGGGAACTGGCAAAAAAACCTCACTTGAAGGGGAACTGGCAAAAACCTCGACAGGAGTACCGATGGTAAAGGCGGCCTCCTGCCGAGGTCGTGCGAGCAATACAGCGCCGCATGGCCAAAACTGCAGATCCCTGGGGAAGACCTTTCAGCGCGACCTCTCCGCTCGCCAATGCGGAGAAAAACCGCTCCCTATTACAGGCGATGGTGTGGCAACGCGGCCATCAGCCGTGCCGTTTACGTGCGTGGCATCCCCAGACGGCCACCGAAACGGCGTGCGGATCGCGAAGGCTACTTGTTCTCCTTGTCGCCAGTCAGGATATCGCCGGCCTGCTTGTTGAGGCGCTTCAGCATCTCTTTGGCGTTGCTGGCGCCACCCTGAACCTGCTTGGCCTCGTCCGGGCTCAGCTCCTTCTGCGGCTTGGGTCGGTCGGTCGGTTGCACTTTCGCCATTTTCTCCTCCTCAGGTCAACTGGTGGGCCTCATGCCACGACGCTTCCGATTCCGCCTGGATCCAGTACAGAATAGAGCGCCTGATGGCCTGCCCTCTGACGGCTGCGGACTCGCGCCCGCCTCACTCCGCCGTACGTCTGAAGACCCTTTTTCTATTATCGGCGGTACACTCCGTCACTTAAGGGCACGCGAGCAAATCCCGCGTGCATTCCTTTCACGCCACCATCAGAGACGGTAGACGAGCGACATCGTCGATTGGAAATCGTGTGGCTGCGTGTTTGCCGGCGGGCGCGAGTCATACTCCTCGGCGATCCCGATCCGGAGGCTCGCCTTCCGGGCGATTGGCACGTCGAGCGAAACCGTGGCAGTGCCTCGCACGTGGCGAATCGCATCCAGGCTGGGCCAGATCATCCACACCGCCTTCAGCGTGGAGCCGCCAAACACGCGCACCTCGGTGATCGAGCGCACCAGGCCGTTGAAGCTGTCGCGCTGCTGGTAGCGGAAGTTGTCGTTGACGTAAGTTCCGCCGATCTCCAGGTCCCAGCGATTGGGAGCCCGGTCTATCAGGCGGTAGCCTTTCGAGAGGAAATAGTAGCCTCCGAGGCGGAGGCGCTTCATGTCATCGTGATTGAGGAAAGCACCCGTCGAGTAGTAGTGCCGCCCCCACAGGTTGCGGCTGTAGGTGAGGCCGAGGGCCGCGCGCGAGATGTCGGTGTTCCCCTGCGACTCCCCATGATGGGCGCTCGCAGTGAGGTGCCAGCGGTCCACACGCGTACGCCGGCGGATCTCCGTGCCGAAGTGATAATCCTGGCGGCGGCTGTTGCCCGCCAGCAAACCGAGCCCGAGCTCGACGTTCCCGGTCCACTGCACCTTGGGCGGCGCCGGCGGGGCAGAGGGCGTCTCCTCTTCCGGACCGATCCAGGTCACCAGCGAGGCTTCCACGAGCTGCATGCCCTCGTCGGTGGCAAGACGCAGCTTTCCCTCCTGCATCCCCTCCAACACGCCAACGAGCCGACGGCCATCGCGCGTTTGCACCGCCAGCGGCTCCATCGTGTGGAGATCAGTGATGGAGGCCCAAGGCACCCGGACCTCGCCGGCGGCCTCGGAACGCAGGAGAAGCTGGCCGTCGGCCATCTTGACCACGCGGCCCTTCAGGCGCTCCTGCTCCCCGAACACGAGTTCATCGGCGCGAAGCGAGCCCGCGGGCGCCAGAGCCAGCAAAAGCGGGACCCACAGCCGCGCCGCGCGGCGCATCCCCATCACCCAGGAGCATCGACTCCGCTCCCGCCATCGCTGCATACAACCCTCCGCCAGTGCCCGCCATGCCACCCCCCGGTCAAGCTCCCGGCGAGCGCCACTCCGGGCCACATCCACGCTCCCTCTTCCCGGCACCGGCCGCGCCGCAAAGCGATTCGGTTTCGCCAGCAGGCAAGCGGAACCACGCCACCTCGCGCACCGTTCTTCTTATTGGAGGCGGCCGCCTCATCCCCAGCGGGGCCGGCGGGTCCGCGCGGGTGCCGTGAAGACGGCGCATGACCGGCCGTGAAAAGAGCGAGACTATCCGCTTTCTCCCTCTGTAGTTCGCGGCGCTAGCGCAGGCACCTGCCTGAGATTCAGGCGTCGATCAATTGGATCTTATTTGAAGGAAGATGCAGGCGGGCGTTGAAAAGAGAATGTTGGCGTACCTGGGTACGCCCGCATAAAGCAGTCTGTTGATTGTTGGAGTAGAGGCCCCCCGTGGGGGTGGGTACGGAAAGGAACGCTGGATGAGCGAGCACGCTGAACTGAACCAATGGGTAATTGAAATGGCCCGGATGTGCCAGCCCGATAAGATTGTCTGGATTGACGGTTCTGAAGAGGAGAAAGAGCGCCTAACCCAGGAAGCGTTCAAAACCGGCGAGCTCATCCCTTTGAACCAGGAGAAGTTGCCCGGCTGCGTCTACCACCGCACCGCAGTGAACGACGTGGCGCGCACGGAGGATCTGACCTATATCTGTACCCGGCTGAGGGACGACGCGGGTCCGACCAACAACTGGATGTCGCCGGAAGAAGGCTACCGGCGCGCCGGCGAGATCTTCCGCGGCGCCATGCGGGGCCGGACGATGTACGTCATCCCCTTCGCGATGGGGCCCGTCGGCTCGCCCTTCACCAAATATGGCGTGGAGCTGACCGACAGCATCTATGTCGTCCTGAACATGCGGATCATGACCAGGATCGGGAAGCCGGTGCTAAAGCAACTCGGCACGGCAGGCGAGTTCACGCGCTGCCTGCACAGCAAGGCGGATCTCGACATCGAGCGCCGGCTCATCCTCCACTTCCCGGAGGACAACACGATCTGGAGCGTGGGCTCGGGCTATGGGGGCAACGTGCTCCTCGGCAAGAAGTGCCTGGCGCTGCGCCTGGCGAGCCACATGGGGAAGCGCGAGGGTTGGCTTGCCGAGCACATGCTGATCATGGGCGTTGAGGAGCCAAACGGCCGGATCGAGTACGTGGCCGCCGCCTTCCCGAGCGCCTGCGGCAAGACGAATCTCGCCATGCTTGTGCCGCCCGAGGGGTTGAAGTCGAAGGGCTACCGCATCTGGACCGTCGGCGACGATATCGCCTGGATGCGCATCGATACGGACGGCCGGCTCTGGGCGATCAACCCGGAGCGGGGCTTCTTCGGGGCGGCGCCGGGAACCAACTCGCGCACCAACCCCAATATGATGAAGACGATCGAGAAGAACACGATCTACACCAACGTGCTTCTGGGTCCTGACGGCACGGTGTGGTGGGAAGACGGCGAGGGAGATCCCCCGGCAGAGGGCCTGGACTGGCAGGGCCGGCCGTGGAAGCCCGGCATGGTCGATGAGAACGGCAAGCCGATCCTGGGCGCCCACCCCAACAGCCGCTTCACCGCGCCTCTGTCGCAGTGCCCGGTCACGTCCTTCCGTACGGAGCACCATCATGGCGTGCCGATCTCGGCGATCATCTTCGGAGGACGCCGGGCCCGCCTGGCGCCCCTGGTGTACGAGGCGTTTGATTGGGAGCACGGCGTCTACGTGGGCGCGACGATGGCTTCGGAGCGCACGGCCGCTCAGTTCGGGAAGCAAGGCGAGGTGCGCCGCGACCCGATGGCGATGCTTCCCTTCTGTGGCTATCACATGGGTGACTACTTCCGCCACTGGCTGGAGATGGGTCGGCGCATGTCGGATCCGCCGCGCATCTTCCACGTCAACTGGTTCCGCCAGGATGAGAACGGCCATTACCTCTGGCCCGGTTATGGCGAGAACCTGCGCGTGATCGAGTGGATCCTGGCGCGGTGCCGCGGCGAGGCGGATGCCCTGGAGACTCCGATTGGCTTCGTGCCCACCACCGATAGCCTCGATATGACCGGCCTCGATATCCCGCGCGAGACGATGAGGAAGCTCTTCGCCGTGAGCCGGCCCGAATGGATGGAAGAGCACGCGCAGGTTACCGAGTTCTTCGAGAAGTTCGGCTCGCGGCTGCCGCGCGAGCTGCGCGAGCAACACGATGCGCTGGCCAGACGGCTGGAGGCGCCCATTTCGTTCTTGAAGCCGGGCACCGAGATCCGGCCCCTGGCCGCAGAGCTCAACGAGGCGATCGAGGAGCAGAACCCGACCCTCTTCAGGATGCTCTCCTCGCTGGGCAAGCGCCTTTACTTCCCCAAGGGGATCCTGGCGCAGAGCGCGGAGGCAAAGGAGAAGGCCAATCGCTACAATGCCACGATCGGCATCGCGCGCGAGAATGGCAAGCCGATGGCGCTTCCCGCGGTGATGAAGCACTTCACGGATCTCACGCCTTCGGAGGCCCTCGGCTATGCCCCTCCGATGGGGATCCCCGAGCTGCGCAACGCCTGGCGCGAGGAGCTGCTGCGCAAGAACCCGAGCCTGAAGGGCAAGAGCTTCAGCAACCCGATCGTCACCTGCGGCGTCACCCATGCCCTGAGCCTGGTGGGCGACCTCTTCCTCGATCCGGGCGATCTGGTCCTCCTGCCCGACAAGTTCTGGGAGAACTACGAGCTGATCTTCGGCGTGCGCCAGCAGGCGCAGATCGCCAGCTACCCCTTCTTCAACGAGGCGGGCGGCTTCAACATCGAGGGGTTGTGCCAGGTACTCCTGACGCGCAAGGACAACGGAACGACGCTGGTCGTCCTCAACTTCCCGAACAACCCCACCGGCTACTCCATCCGCAAGGAGGAGGCGGACGCGCTCGTCGAGGGACTCGTCGGGGCCGCGGATGCCGGGTGCAAGCTGGTGGTCGTCACCGATGACGCCTACTTCGGCCTCTTCTACAATGAGGACGCGCTGCAAGAGTCGATCTTTGCCCGGCTGGCTGGCGCGCACGAGCGCATCGTGGCGATCAAGGTTGATGGCCCGACCAAGGAAGACTACGTATGGGGCTTCCGCGCCGGCATGCTCACCTTCAGCGCGAGCGCGAAGACGAGCGACGAGGTTCTGTACCGGGCGCTGGAGCGGAAAGTCGCAGGCGCCATCCGCAGCACGCTCTCCAGCGGCGCCATGCCCTCGCAAAGCATCCTGGCGAAGGCGATGGCGGATCCCGATTTCCTGGCACAGTGCAGTGAGAAGCGCTCGATTCTCGAGGCACGTGCGAGGAAGGTGCAGGAGATCCTCGCCGATCCCGGCTTCGCCGATCTGTGGGAGCCGTATCCCTTCAACGCCGGCTACTTCATGTGCCTGCGCCTCAAGGGCCTGGATGCGGAGAGGTACCGGAAGCACCTCCTGGAGAAGTACGGCGTGGGCGTGATCGCCGACGGCAAGTCGGATATCCGCGTTGCGTTCGCTTCGGTGGAGATCGACCAACTCCCGGATCTCTACGCCACGCTGGCCGCCGCGGCCCGGGATTTGAAGGCAGAAGACGCGCGAACTACCACGCGCGACGCATAGGAGCGGTCTGTTCGGTGCGCCGGCCCCCCGTTGGGGGGCCGGCGCTTTCTCTGTACCCCCCCGCTGTCGCGCAACCCAGGGTCTCCGCTCCTCTCCATCCGCGTCCGTCGCCTTCATTCCGGGTGCCGACGCCGTCACAGGGGGCGCATGCATCACCCGGACGCAAACCACGCCCCCGGGCGCCGGGCTGCCGCGCCATCCCCCTCCGTGTCCGACCCCTTCATCCGCGTTATCGATGCGCGCGAGCGGTGGGTGACACACCCGCATCGTGCGGAGACAGTTGCACTCCTCTGAGATTCCGAGATAAGGAATCCGAAGCCTCGGATGCAGCGCGCAACCCGGCGCGCGGCACTCTCCTTATCTCGGAATCCCAGGCTCTCCAGATTTCGCTTGCAGAGAGAGAAGATAAGATGTACAATGGGCGCGGGACGGTCCACGGGACGCCCCACGGGCAATCCTGCCCATCTGCCCTTGCGATGGCTCTTGGCGCTGCTGGGTTCCTTCTCCGGTGTGTGGACAGGTTTGTCACCGATCCGGGGAGTGTACACGGAAGGCGTCTTGTGCCCGCATCGGAGGGACCATGCACGCGATGAAGAAGCTGTTGGTTTGGGTGGCCACACCCGCCGTGTTGGCCTCCGCGCTCGCGCTCATCGTGGGCGCCCGCAGTGGCGCCGCGCCGAAGGTAATCACATTGAAAACAGACAAAGACAAAGTCAGCTACCTGATCGGCTTCTCGGTTGGAAGCCAACTGCGCCGGGACACCTCGAGCCCCGATGAGATCGACGTGGAGACTCTTGCCCAGGGCATCCGTGCCGCCATGGCGGGCGAGAAGCTGGCCGTGAGCGAGGAGGAAGCCGCCCGGGTGATGCAGGCGTTCCAGCAATCCGCCCAGGCAGCACGCGAGAAGCGCGCCCGCGAGGCCGCCGAGAAGAACAAGAAGGAAGGCGAAGCCTTCCTCGCCGCCAACAAGAAGAAGCCTGGCGTCGTTACCCTCCCGAGCGGACTGCAGTACAAGGTCCTCAAAGAGGGAACGGGCAAGTCGCCCAAGGTGACCGACACGGTGACGGTGCACTACCGTGGCACGTTGATCGACGGCACGGAGTTCGACAGCTCCTATCGCCGCAATGAGCCGGCCACCTTCGAGGTGGGCCAGATCATCCCCGGATGGGTGGAGGCGCTGCAGCTGATGAAGACCGGGGCGAAATGGCAGCTCTTCATCCCCTCGGAGCTGGCCTACGGCGAGCAGGGCGCCGGCTCCCAAATCGGCCCCAACTCGGTGCTCCTCTTTGAGGTCGAGCTCCTCTCCATCGGCGAGCCCGAGGCTCCCCAGCAGCCGGCAAAGTAAGCGGCTCCCACGTCCATGAAGGGGAGGGGGCGCCCCCTCCCCACATCTCTCCCTACATCCATCCCTCATCCGTGCTATCGCCGGAATCCGCGCGTTTGACGAGCGAGCAGGCGGGTGCTAAAATAGGTGCAGGAGGAAACCCCTATGCCTGAACCGCTGAAGGTTGGAGTCGTCGGGTTGGGAATCCGCGGATTCTGGGTCGCCCACATCACCCGGGGATGCCAGGAGACGCGCCTGGTGGCGGTGGCCGATATGCGTCCGGAAATCCGCGAGGTCGCGCGCGAGAAGTTCCCCGATGTGGAGCTCTACGCCTCTGGCGAAGAGATGGCGCGCGACGCATCGATTGATGCCGTGTTCGTCACTACCGGCGACCGGTTCCATGCAGGGAACGCGCGCGAGGCACTGCGATCCGGCAAGCACGTGCTCATCGAGAAGCCGATGGCGCAGAGCTTCGCGGACCTTCAGGAGATCGCCCGGCTGCAACACGAGACGGGCCTCACCGTCGGCACCTTCCTCGAACTCCGCCACAGCCGGCTCTGGCAGCGCACGCGCGAGCTCCTCGATTCCGGCACGATCGGGCGCGTGCTTGCCGCGGCGTTGGTCGACCATGTTGGCCGCGACCGTAACCAGTTCTTTGCTCGCCACAAAGCGCGTTCTCGCGATCAGGTAGTGAGCCTGGTCCTGCAGAAGGGCGTGCATAGCCTGGACCTCCTCAACTGGTTCGTGGGTGCCTCGCCCTGCCGGGTGAGTGCCAGCGGTGGCCTCCTTTTCTTCGGTGGCAAGGAGCCCGCCGAGAAGCAGTGCCGCCACTGCGCCACCTCAGGCGAGTGCCCACACTTCCACCAGAGCACCAGTCGGCTGCCCGCGCTCGACCTCACACTGGAGCATGGCGAGGATTTGTGCGTCTGGTCACAAGCGGCCGATGTCGAGGACGTGTCGCTGCTGAATATCGAGTACGCCAACGGTGTTGTGGCCAGCTACCGCGAGGTCCACTTCGCCCCGTACTACGGGCTGCACTTCACCCTCTACGGGGAGAAGGGGCAGCTGGATGTCGAGGCCAACCACGATACCGGGGAAGCGTGGATTGAGGTCACCGAGCGCTACACCCGCCGGCAGTACCGCGAGCGGCCAACGCGGGATACAGGCCATACGAATGCTGACGCGGCGCTGATCACCGACTTCGTACAGGCAGCACGTGCGGGTCGCGAGCCCCTCTCCGGCCTGCGCGCAGGCTTCGAGAGTGCCGCTATCGCTATCGGCTGCCGCCAGTCGCTCGACACCCGTGCTTTCGTCGATCTCCCGATGCTCGAGGGCAACCCGGCCTGAGGGGCGAGGAGAGACAGGCCCCGCCGGCCAGCTGAGCGTCGGCAGGAATCCTGTTCTCAAGGAATACCTGCGCATTGCGCGAACTTGATCCCAATAGGAAGCTGTCGCGGGAACCCGCCACCCCGCTGGGAGCCGGTGCGTGCCTGTTTGCCTGTAGCCCCAGCCAGCAGGCGCGGGGACCTGACACAGTTCGGGAGGATTCTATGATGAGGCACCTCACGATGCCACGACGCGATGTCACAAAGGGATTCACACTAATCGAACTATTAGTTGTTATCGCGATTATAGCGATACTTGCTGCCATCCTCTTCCCGGTTTTCGCCAGAGCGCGAGAGAACGCTCGCAAGTCCAACTGCCAGTCGAACCTGAAGCAGATCGGAATTGGGATCGCCATGTACGCTCAAGATTACGACGATCGCTACATGGCACGTTACTACGCGGTTGGGAGCACGGGCCTGAACTGGCAGGCGGCCATTCAGCCCTATGTAAAGAACACCGAGATCTACGTCTGCCCGAGCACGAAGGCCAAGTCCTACGGGTGGAACCAGAACTACCTGAACTGGAGAGCGATGTCCGAGATCGGATCGCCTTCCGAAACAGTGGCTGTCTGCGATGTGAACCAGGCTCCCAACAACTCCGGCGGGTGGGCCTGGGATCTGGCCGTGACGGCGCCCAGTTACATCACGGCGGGCGGCCCCGCCCAACCGGCGGATGAGGTCACGATACCACCCACCTTCAAGGATGCTGCCTGGCTACAGCGCCCTCGCCCGGCCCATACCGATGGCTGCAATATCCTCTTCCTGGATGGGCATGTGAAGTGGATGAAGACGAACACCTTCTACTACGGGCAAAGCCCGGTGGATCGGTGGTTTGACCTCAACTGATCCCGGGGTTTACTTGTCGGCGGTCAAGAGTCACCGGGGGCAAGCTGAGATTCCGACACAAGAAATCCGAAGCCTCGGAGGCAGGGCGCAACCCGGCGCGCGGCGATAAATCACCGCGCTGCTTGCGAGCGAAGCCCTGCCGGGCTGGGTTGGGGATACTCGCAGATGCCTCAAAACGGCGGCGGCTGGGAGGAGAAGCCTCGAAGGGGCTTTGCCGGAAAGCAGCGCGGAGCTTCGAGCTCCGCGCGTGCGCGCGGCCTTCCCCTTATGTCGGAATCCCAGGGGGGCAAGCCTCGCCCCCGGTGATTATGCTTCCAGCAGCGGCGGCGGGTCCACGGCGAAGCGGAGAAGCACCTCTCGCAGGGAAGCGTAATCTGCCAGATTCGCCACTTCCGCGGGCGAGTGGTTGCCGCGCGTGGCTATGAGGAGCGCGAGCACAGGCGCGGGCAACCCCACTTTCGGAAAGGCGCGGGCATCGGTGCCGCTGACGTTATACACCTCGGTTTGCAGCAGCAAGCCCCGCCGGTGGAACCACTCCAGGACCAGATCGCGCATCGCCGGGCTGATGAGAACAGACGCATCGGAGAGCGTCAGCACCGGCCCCTTCCCCAGCAACACCCGCTGCTCCGGGCTCTCGTAAGTGGCATCGAGGCAGATGACCAGGTCCGGCTCGATGGCGCGCGCGAGCACCGTTGCCCCAAAGCCGCCGAACTCCTCGGCTGCCGTTGCCCCCAAGACCACCTCGAAGGCGAGCCCATCCGCCGGCAATGCCCGGGCGACCTCGCAGAGGAGCCCACATCCCAGACGGTTGTCCAGAAACGGCGACGTGATCTCGCCCTTTCGTGAGATCGTGGGTTCGGCAGCGAAGCAGACACGGTCGCCATGCCTGATGGGCGTGCCCGGATCACGGAAGTGGTAGGTGCGGCGTCCCTCCTTGTCGGCTTTGCAGTGGAGGCGGACCGGCACCTTCCCCCCGGCGGTTTTCAGGATGGCCGGCGTGGATTTTCCCTGGAAGCCGGCTCCGCCGAGCGGCAGCACATAGAGGCTTTTCCTCTCGCGGCGCTCTACAGTAAAGCCCGGCGAGTCCATGTGCGCAGTGATCAGCAAGCGTGGCTTGCGCGACGCGCCGCCCGGGCACCGGGCCGAAATGGCATACGCCCCGTGCCTCGTGACCCTCCATCCGGCATCTAGCCACTCTCGCGCAAGCACAGCGGCCACTTCGCCCTCATCCCCAGGCGTGCTGTGGCAGCGCAGCAACTCCAGCAGCGTCTCGTTATCCATCGCGACCTACTTCGCTTTCGCCAGGGCTTCAACCCGCTTCAGGTCGATCTCCTCGCCTTCCGATGGGAAGGAGAAGGGGATCAGCTCCCACTCCTCGGTGTAGGATGCGGATTTGCCGGGGCGGATCGTCTCGCGCGGGCCGATTGGCTCCAGCTCAGTGAACTGGGGCACGTAGTAGAGTGAGACAGTGAAGGCGGCCATCTCGCTGTAGACGCGGTTTGGGTAGACGGGGAAGCGCTTCACGAAAAGAAGATCGTTCGGCATCGCGTAGGCCATCCAGCCGGCCATGGAGTCGATCCCGAACTTGGGCTGCGACGGCACCGCGCGCACCTCCAGGAAGCCATCGCGCCGGCGAATGGCCGGCTCCTCGGCGGGAGAGTAGTTCATCACCGGGCCGGGACCATACAGGAGGTATCCCTTTGGAAAGCGGCTCTGCGGATTCAGGGGAATCACGAAGATCCCGCCAGGCGCGGCGAGCGTCCGGCTCCAATGGCACCAGTGCTTCGTCTCCTTCGAGACGTTGCGAATGGTCTGGCGCACGGTGAGACGCGAGCCCTTCGCGGCCAGCCGGAAGTCGCGGACGAGCTGCACACCCGTGGAAGGATCCGGCTGGCTGGTCATGCGGGCGGCACGGGAACCGGTGATCTCGGCCTTCCAGGCCCCCAGCCACAGGATGGGGTGCCTCGGGATCGTCATCTCGGGGCCGATATCAAGCCGGCCGCCGCAGATATCCACCGTCCGCTTCCCGGGAGTGTAGGTCCAGCCGTCGTGGTTTGGATCGCGGTAGAGCGCTTCTCGGCCCTCCATCGAGTAGCTCAGCACTCTTCCGCCGCAGTGCGGCCCGAGGACCACGCGCGTGGTTTCGTTGCGGAGCTCGATGCACCTGGTGTAGCCGGCGAACTCAACCATCGCCGTGCCAGGATACTCCCGGGCTGCCACGGGAGCGGCCAGCATTCCCAGCATCACCGCCGCGAGAAGAAACATGCCACGGGTCATGAGCTTCTCCGAGAGGAGAGATCGCGCCGGGCGCCTGCCAGCTGGGGGCTCGTTGCCTCACCAACGGAAGGGCGCCCGGCGATGCAACCTTATCGGTCGCCCGAGGGGCTCTCTTAGCGCAAGACGATCCGCTTCGTCGCCTTGCCCCGGGTGACCTCGACACGCACGGGCTGGCCGGGCTTCACCGGCACCGAGATCATGGCGCCGGTTTGGGGCTTTCCGTCCACGACGACGCGCGCGCCCTTCTCCGCGGTGACCAGGAGCGTGGTGCCTTTGGCACCGGTGACGAAGCCCGCCACCGCCGCCGGGGCCCGGCGCAGGAACTCAACACGCTCCGCCACAGCGCGCCGTGTCTCCTCGATCACGCGCGGGTCGTCCGTCGCATCCACCGTGCTCAGGGCAACCCGCGAGACGAGCTCGAGCATCTGCGCTTGGCCGGAAAGCCGGGTGTCGGAAACTCCAAGCGCCTTCAGCACCCGGTCCTGCTCCTCCGCGAAGAGGGTCAAGAGGTCGTAATCCTCCACGCCTTCGCGGTAGAGCTCCCAGCGAATGCTGTCGATCGGCGCGCCCTTGCGATCCTTCGTCGGGTAGAGGAAGAAGCCGCCGCCGTTCTGTGGCGCGTACTGGTTGGGCACGGTCCAGGGGTCGCTCTTCCACTGGCTGATGGCCCACCACTCGACGCCTTCGATGCCGTAGCGGCGGAGGCGCCACGGGAAAGCTCGCATCCGCAGGGAGGAATCCATCACGTCGAGGCTATACAGGCCATTCTCGTACGCCCAGAGGGAAGCGCCCTTGGCACGCACCTTGGCAGCCGCCTCCGAGGAGTAGGTGCTTGGCCAGGGAAGGTTCCAGATATCGACCCAATCGAGGAGCTCGTCCTCCACGCCCGCGGTCAGGTAGATGCGCGCGTCGGGAACGGCCTTCTTCACCAGGCGGGCGAGGTGGATGCACATCTCCTTCATCTCGCGGTTTTGCGGCTCGTCCCAGATCTGCCAGAGGGCATAGGGGAGGAGACCTTCAGCGCGGAGAGCGTCGCCCACCTGCTTGCAGTAGCTTTCAAACGCCCGGTCGAACTCCGGGGTGAACACCTCGAAGCCCTGCCACTTCTTATCCTTGGCGTAGAGGCCGCTCGCGTCGCCCAGGAAGATGGCGGGCACGTTGAAGACCTGGAACCCGTAGCGGCGGATGTTCTCGTCCGCGGTCTCCTTCAGCTTGGAGGTATCGACAACTACCGTATCGCCCTCACGTTTGGCCGTGATCCCGCCGATGTAGCTCGTGCCAGAGCAACGATGCTCGCGCAGGTTCTGCCGGAAGAGCTCCATGTAACCCTCATGGCTCTGCCAGATGCGCGCGATCGTCCTCAAGCGGGGATGCTCCGGGAGGTCGAAGCCATAGACGCGAACCGAGAGCGGGACGGATGCTTTGAGGCCCTTGCCAGCGAGCGTCACACTTCCCCGGTAGTCGCCTGCCGGTGTGCCCCGGGGCACCTTCAGGGTAATCCAGAGCGCGGTCGTCTGCCCGGCGGGCAGCGTGGCGGTCTCGTCCGGGAGAAGCGGGTCGGGCGTGAGCCCGGTGTAAGAGCGGCCGGCTTTCGGCTCCTTCACATCAATCAGGCCGACGAAGCGCGCGTTTAGCGCCGAGGCGGGAATCTTCCCTGGGCCGGCCAGATCGGTGAACGAAACGCGAGCTTCCTCGACCGCCCGCGCGGGGCGCACGCAGAGCTGCACCGCCTCATACTCGTCGCCGGCGGCGCAAAGCGCGATCCCGTTCCCCCGTGCCTTCGGCGGCTCCTCGTTGGGGAAGACTTTGCGGAGCGGGCCTTCCCACCAGAGCGCGGTTCCCGGATTCGGGTCGGGAAGCCGCTCGCCCACCGAGGCGACCATCCAATCGGTGGGATCGACAGCCTCCAGGCTGATGTCGTCGATCAGGACGTCGGCGCCGGCGCCATTGATCCAGACGGTGAGGTAGAGGCCGCCCCACTCCTGCTGAGCGGCAAACTCGGCGACGGCCTGGTGCCACTTGCCCACATGGGGATCGACAGGCGGGCGGATGAAGCGCCAGCCCTTCTCCTGCCACGGCGTGAGCGCCCGTCCATCCCGGCCGGCCGAGGCAATCCGTAACTCGATCGCTTTCGGCGCCTTGTTCGCCTTGAGCCAAACCGATAGCCGGAAAGTGCGCGAGTCATCCGGGAGCGCTATCATCCGGCCGTGGGTGAGTCCGATAAGGACCTTCTCCCCCTCGGGCACCGTGGTGATTCGGATGGCATTCTTGCCCGTGTGCGCCTCCGCGGTAGTGATCCCGAACTCGCCGTGGCCATAGCCCTCCGGACGGAGGGCTGCCCACTGCCCCAGGCCCTCCTCGAAGCCGCCATTGGCTACCGGCACGGGCGCCGGCGCCGCGGACACCATCCGACACGCGGCCAGGAGCAACAGGGGAACCGTGTAGAGAAGAGTTGCCGCTCGAAACATGACCACCTCCAAGACATCCATGGTGGGGGCTGCCACGGTGTCGCGCCACGCCGGGCGCCTGGCTGATCACCCAAACGGGCCAGCCAGGCGCCATCTACCATGGCCTCTCCGGCAGGCCTACTCAATCCAGACTGCGGAGGAACTGAACGGCCTTGCGCACGTCCTCCATGGCGTTCTCGCCGCACTCGCGCTCGATAGCGTAGTAGCCTTGATAGCCGTTCGCCTTGAAGATCTTGTGCAGCTCCGGCCAATTGGTCATGCCGGTGCCCAGAGGCACCTCGGCCCTGCTACCATCCGGGTGGAGGACCGAGTCTTTGGCGTGGGCATGGACCACATACGGGATCAGGGTGCGCAGGCCCTCGACGGGATTGAACTCGCTCATGGCCCACTCATAGTCGAATGGCTTGTTGTGCCGCTCGGCGATCTTCGGCGGCCAGAGGAGCAGGTTGGCTGGGTCGAAGTTGACGCGCAGCCCGGGGCTGTTGATCTCCTCCATTAGCTGGCGCACCACGCGCGGGGGCTCCGGACCGGTTTCAAGCGCGAGGGTGGCACCGATGCTGACGGCGTGGTCAGCGATCTCACCGAGGGAGTCGCGGAAGCGCTTGAAGCGCGGGTCGCTCGGGTCCTCGGGGGCGATGCCGCAGTGGGCCATCCAGAGGCCGTTGGCCATATCCACCGCCACCTCATTGAGCTTCTTGCCCCAGGCGATGTTCTTCTCGAGATCCTTCTCCTCGCCCAGATCCACCTGGCCGCCCCAGCCAATGAGAGCCGAAACTTCCAGGCCATAGCTGTGGATCTTCTTCAGGATCTCCTTGCGCTCGGCGCTCGTCTTGTCTTGAAGAGCGAGACCACCGCCATACGCGCTGATGTGTACCCCATCGACACCGAGTTCCCGCGCGATCTCCATCCCGCGGAACGGGTCGGATCCTCCGGTTGTGGGAATGATGGCGATCTTCATGCCGTGTTCCTCCGTTCATCGGCGCGGCCGGTGCCGCGCTCAGGCGCCGGGCGCCTCTCGAGAGGAACTGTTCCAGCTTCGCCGCCGGGATCCTGCCAAACAATCGGCCACGCCAAGCGGTTTGGCCTCGGGACGCCGTGCTACGGGAGATAGTCGAAGCACCCGGGGCCAATGC
This sequence comes from Armatimonadota bacterium, assembly GCA_012512265.1. Taxonomy (GTDB): domain Bacteria; phylum Armatimonadota; class JAAZEB01; order JAAZEB01; family JAAZEB01; genus DUUU01. The sequence continues at coordinate 33,140 of JAAZEM010000031.1, forward strand.
GCGGCTGCGAGGGCTCCTTGAGCCGGGCCATCACGGGGGTGTGAACCTCCAGGCAGTCCTCACCCTGCTCCCGGCGCAGGACGATGTTGCGCACCCAGCGGGCGTTGTCCGGCTCCGGCGCGTCCAGGCGCCAGAAGGCACCGCGCGACTCCTCGCGGCGCAGCGAAGCGGTGATGATGAGTCGCGCCAGCGTCAGCATGAAGCCGCACTCGAGCGCCTCGCGCAACCCGGCCACCGAGCTCGCGCCCAAATCGGCGCGACGGCTCTCCAGCTCAGCTACTTCCTCCCGCGCCTCCTCCAGGGAGCGCGCTGCTTTCGTCAGCCCGCACTTGCGCCACATCAGCGAGCGCAGTCCGGCGGTCACCTCGGCGGCAGGCACGCTTCCGGAGAGCAGAGCCTCCAGGCGCGCGCGCTCCTGATCCGTTCTGGTTGCGTCCCACCGGGGGCGGGGTGTGCTCGTCGCGAAGGCAGCAGCATTCTCGCCAGCAATCGCCCCGAAGACAATCGTATCCGCCAGGGCAGAGCCTCCCAGGCGGCCCGCGCCGAACAGCCCGCCGGCCGCCTCGCCGGCAGCATAGAGGCCCGGCACCGTCGCACGCCCGCGCTCGTCGATGCGGATTCCCCCGAGGAAATAGTGCGCGCCGCCTGCGGAGAGGAATGGCTCGGGGTCACGCCCGCCAGAGTGGAGGAGCTCCTCGAAACGCGAGCGGGGAAAAGTGAAGCTGACGCACTCCAGGTCGACCAGCTCGGCGCCTGCCTCATAGGCGAGGGCGATCCCATCTCCCGTGGTGCCTGGGGGATTGTCAGTGCGCGTCCAAAGGCAGGCGCCGCCTCCGGTGGCGATGATCGTCGCGCCGGCGGAGAGGGTGACGAACTGTCCGGAGCGGAGATCCACGCCCGCGGCTCCCACGACGGCACCTTGAACGACGAGGAGCGTCGAGATCATCAGGTGGTCGATGAAGCGGGTGCCCAACGCCTCGGCGCGAGCGCGTAGAGGCCGGGTCAGCCCGAAGCCGGTCGTGCGCCCCTGGCCCACGATCTTCGTCACCCCCAGGCGATTGCGCGTGTCGGCCTCGTCCAGCACCTCCAGCGGAACTCCGAGGTCAGTGAGCGCGGCGACACGCTGGGGAACCTGGCGCGCGAACTGCTCGACGAGGCGCTGGTCATTCAGGAAGCCCCCGGTCTCCACCACCTGGCGGAAGAGCTCGTCCGCGTGCGCTTCGGTGGCATAGGTGATACCGCCCCAGCCCACCACGGTGCAGTTGGGGTCATCGGGCCCCATCTTTGAGGCGACCATAACGCGGGCGCCGGCCTCGCGCGCAGCCACTGCCGCGGCCAGGCCGGCCCCACCGGTGCCCAACACCAGCACATCCGTCTCGAGATGGTTCACATCCGGCAACATCTGCTCCAGGCTCCTCTCACCGCGGCTCTCTTTGCGCCCGCTATTCGCCGCGGTGGAGAGGAACTCCTGGCAGTGCTAGCGTGAGAGGAACTCGAACAGCCCCGGCTGGTGCATGTGGGAGGCAAGGGCGATGGTGGCCTGATAGACCACCTGGTGCGTGCTGTATTGGATGAGGGCCTCCGCGAAGTCGACCTCGGTGATGTCGGCGCGCAGACCCATGACTACCTCCTGCTGCTCCAGGAGGTGCTGGGTGTTGAACTCGATCCGCTGGATCGTCTGTCCGATCTCGGCGCGGTGCTTGTTGAAGTTCTCCAACAGGGCATCCACATCATCCAGGGCATTGGAGAGCGCCTTGGCATCGCCCTTGTTCAGGTCGTCACGGATCTTCACGAGCAGGGCGAAAGCATTCGGCGCCGAGGGCGCTCCGGTGCCGTCGAAGTTGAAGATGGTGCGCGCGGTGACGTTCGTCGTGATGCACACCCCATCCGCGATCTCCACCATGCGCAGGCTGTCGTTTCCCGCGTAGGAATACGGATCGGCGGGATTTCCCGTGAGCGCCAGGGGTGATGTCTGCGTGAGCGTGCCGGAGAAGATGTAGCGGCCCCCGTTGCGTGTTTCGGCTGCCTGCTTCACCTGGGACAAGATAAGATCCACCTGGCACGCCATCAGGTGGCGCTCCGACTCGCCCATGGTGTCGTTGGCGCCAGCCAGGGCCAGGCGTCGTGCCTCTCGGAACGCCGCCACCACCTGCGCGATGGCAGCCTCTGCCGACGAGAGCGACGCCTTGGCCGACGCCGAATTGGCTTCGTACTGCTTCAGATCCGAGAGACGGCTCTCCAGGATGGCCACGCGGCCAGCACCGGTGGGATCATCGGAGGGGCGCAAGAGACGCTGGCCGGTGGTAATCCGGCGCTGAGAATCTATCAGCCGGCTCGCCTGCATCCCCAATTGATCCGATAGACCACCATACATCACTCGAGTAGAGACCCGCATCTTCGCCTCCCTTCCCCACCCACACGGTGATCGAGCGGGTGCGTCGTTTAGGTAGTCAGTTTATGGAGCGCGCCTCTTGGCGGCGCGCGTCCATTTTGCCTAACGGCCGACCACGCCCATGCGTTCGATGACGATGGCCAGCACCTCATCGAGCGCGGTGAGCACCCGGGCAGATGCCATGTAGGCGCGTTGCCACTGCACCAGGCGTGCGGCTTCCTCGTCCAGGTTTACCCCGGAAACGCTTTCTTGCTCCAGGCGGATGGCATCACGCCGGGCAAGAGTCCGGCTGGACATATCCTGCATCTCACGCGCCTCAGACCCAGCCCGGCTGAGCCAGGCCGAGAAATGCTCGCGGATGCTCACCTGCCCCAGCAGGAGTTGCGGGGTGTCTCGAATATCGGCGATAGCCCGCGCGATCTCCGCGTTGCCCGCACTTCCATCGCCCGAGGCGGCCAGCCGCCGAGGATCATCCAACGCGGGCGTCACCGAGAGGGTCTTATCCGAGCCCGACACCTGGAAGAAGGGGAGGCCAGAGTTCCCATCCAGATCAAACCCGGTGCTATGGATGCTGTTTACACTATCGACCAGGGCAGTGCGCAGCGCATCCAACTGCGCTTGCTGGCCGGGAATCACGTCGTTCTCGACGCGCAGGAGAGCCGCCACCTGTCCCTGAGTTACGCTCGCAGCGGTGCCGTCGCTCCATTGCACAACGGCTGGCGTCCCAGGCGCCACCTGAAGCGCACCCGCGAAGGTGCCCTCCACCAGTTGCCGGCTGCCTAGGGTGACAGTGACCGACCCATGCTGGCCCTCGTATACGTCGATATCGACCAGGCTGGAGAGCTCTGCCAGGAGTCGGTCGCGTTGGTCAAAGAGGTCATTGGGCGTGCCGCCGAGCCCGCCAGCAACTCGCACCTGGGCGTTGAGATCCGCCAACCCTTTCGCCAGGTCGTTCACGCGCGCGACCGCATCCTCTAGCATCGAGCGAGCATCGCGGCTGAGCTGAGCCAGATCGTGGTTCATCGAGTTGATCGCCGCGGCCAGATTCCGCCCCTCCGAGACGATCACCGCGCGGATCCCCGTATCGGTCGCGTTTTCGCCCTGGGTCAGCTGCTGCCAGGCATTCCAGAAGCGGTCCATGAGCACGTTTAGGCCGGCGCCCCCGCTCTGGCTGACAATCTGCTCGATCCGGTCCGTGAACTGGCGCTGCATCTCCCAAAACTGGTACGTCGACTCCGTGGTGCGCAGCCGACCCGCCAGCCAGGTATCGTGCAGGCGGCGGACCCGGCCGATCTCCACGCCTGTGCCGAAGGGGCCGCCATCCGGATAGCCTGCGAAGGAGGGCGCCGGGAAGGCGTTGGTCGCCTGGAAGACCGGGTCCTGGCGGCTGTAGCCTTCCGTGCTGGCGTTGGCCACATTGTGAGCCACTGTGCTGATCGCCTGCTGGTGCGCCAGTACGCCCCGCAGGGCTGTTTCGATTCCATGAAATGCCGAGCTCATGCCGTCACATCCAAACGCAAACAAGGGCCCCTGCGCGCCACCTGGCGCGTGCGGGGCGAGTAGTCGGTGGACTCGCCAATCCCCAGGAGTTCCAGAAGGTGCGTGACACTGGCGTTCGCGTCAGCTGCCAACACCCGGTTCAGCCGGGTCAGCCGGGCAACGCTCTCCACGAGGCGGGGAAAGGCCTCGCAGAGAGCCTTGACGCGCTCGCGCACGGGTGAATCGCCAGACAGCGCAATCAGATCGCTCAGGTGGCGCACCGGGGCGGACAACGCGCCGAGAAGGCTCTGGCGCTCGCGCTCCAATGTGGCCAGCGATTCGACAAGAGCGCTCTGGCGCTCGTTGATCGCTTCGAGGGCCACGACATCACGGCGCAGGAGGGCATCGCGTTGCTCTTCGAGAAGCCTGTCGAGATCGGCATAGAGAGCATGCTGCCGCTCCAGGTTGGCCACCATTGGCTCAATCGCATCCATGGCGGTCATCCTTTCCACCTCAGCCCCACCCGTTCCCGGCCAGGATTCGTGCGGCGACCGCTTCTGCGGGAACGTTGTACCGCCCGCTCTGGATTGCGTCGCGCAGTGAGGCGACCCGGGCCGCTCGCACCGGGGGAAGCTGCTGGATCGCTTCCCGGGCAATGGCCACTTCTCGAGCACGCCCGGAGATCTCCAAACGGTCGCCGCCAGCCACGCCGGACACCGGGTCCAACGCCCGGCCGGCACGCGTCGCTGCCGTGGCCTCTGCTGCAAGGACGGGGGAATCCGCGTTGATTCTCATAGATCATCGTCTCCTGCCGTAGGCAGCTTACCGCCTCAGATTGTTGGCGAGATCCAGCATCTGATCCGCCGTCTGGATGCTCTTCGAGTTGATCTCGTAGGCGCGCTGGGCTACGATCATGTTGACCATCTCTTCCACCACCTTGACATTGGACATCTCCACAAAGTGCTGGGCGATGGTCCCAAACCCGTTCAGACCGGGCGTGCCCGTTTCGGGCTCGCCGGAGGCAGCCGTCTGCAGGAAGAGGTTGCGGCCGGCGCTCGACAGGCCCGCCGGGTTGACGAAACGCGCGATCTGGATCTGGCCGACTTCCTGGGGCTGGGCCTGCCCGGGCATAGTGACGGAAACGGTGCCATCTGAGCCGATGGAGATCGCCGTCGCGCCGGAGGGAATCACCAGTTCGGGCTGCAGGACGTAGCCATCCGAGTTCACCAGCCGGCCCTGGCTATCCAGCTTCAGCGAGCCGTCGCGCGTGTAGGCGATGGTGCCATCCGGACGCTGCACCTGGAAGAAGCCGTCGCCTTCAATCACCATGTCCAGCGGATTGCCCGTCTGGGTGAAATCGCCTTGCGAGAACATCTTCTGCGTGGCAACCGGGCGAGTTCCCAGGCCAACCTGCGTCCCTGTAGGCACCTGCACGCCCCGCGCGGAGGGGCTCCCCGCCGTGCGCAACGTCTGGTACATGACGTCCTGAAAATCCACACGCGATTTCTTGAAGCCGACCGTATTGACGTTGGCAAGGTTGTTGGCAATGACATCAACGTTGAGCTGCTGTGCTTCCATGCCGCTGGCGGCAGTCCACAATGCTCGTATCATCTGGATACCCTTCTCGGAAACCTGGCCCCCACCGGGTGGCTGGCGGTGTTACCTCGCCAGCCAAGAAAAGTCGGATGCCGAAGCGCGCGTTGCCTAGACGCGCGCGACCTCACCCGCCGCCTGCTCCAGGGTGCGATCCTGCATCTGGATGGCCCGCTGGTTCGCCTCATAGTGCCGATAGCCGGCAATCATCGCCGCCATCTCGCGGACGGTATTCACATTCGAGCCTTCCCGGTAGCCTGAGAGCACGCGCGGCGCCTCGACGACGCGGATCTCGCCGCCGGCGCCTTCCGGAAACTCGACCACCTGGAGGCGCCCGGTAGGCACGCCGTTTGAGTACACCGTGCCATCGGCCGCGATGGTCACCGGGCCACGACCAACTATGATCTCGCCCTCGCGCCCGAGGACGGGATCTCCGTCCTGCGTCTCCAGGCGACCCTCCGGACCCACCCGGAAGCCGCCGTCTCGCGTATAGAGGAGACCGCCAGGGGCGCGGATCACAAAGAAGCCGTCGCCATCCAGAGCCACATCGAGCGGGTTGCCGGTAGAGATCACCGTTCCAGGCGAGTAGTCCGTCGTCACGGATGCCTCGCGGACGCCTGGCTCCAGCGGCAGCGGGCCGGCCGGTGAGGTGCCACCAACCGGCGCCGTCGCCCGGAAGGATGCCAGCTGTCGCCGGAACCCAGAGGAGGAGGCGTTTGCCAGGTTATTCGCAATCACCTCTTGCCGGGTGATCTCGGCCACCATTCCACTGGCAGAAGCGTAGAGACCTTTGACCATGCACACTCTCCTGGCCGCGGCGCGTGGCCGGCGGCCCTCTGTCTCGTATTTCGGCAGGCGCGCGCAGCCGCCTTAAGCTACGCCCCGCGGTGTTTGGAGACGCCGAAAGTGGGGTAGAAGAAGAGTGGTCAGAGCAACACGCTTCCTTTCTGGGATCGAGGGCGGAACTTCAGGCGGGAGGTTCCGCCCTCTGATGTTTGCCCCCCTCACTCCTCTCCAGCGATGATGAACACCTGGCGCGCCTGAGCCAGCAGCTCCCCTGCTTCGCTATACAGCTCCACCTCTAGCAGATGCTCGCCGGCGCTCAGGTGGCGCAGGTCGATCCGATGCTGATAGGGGTGGTTGATGGCAGCGCATGGGATCCCATCGATCCGCAACACCATGTAGCGTGCCTCTGGAATGCTGACTCGGCAGTCAACGTCCAGCTCACCGGTCACGCGCTCTCCGGACGCGGGGCGATGGATGTGAAGGCCCGCTTCTTGACCCTCCGGGGCCGGTGGCCGCGCCGGCTGGATGCGCGTGCTTGCCACTCGGCGGCTCTCCAGGAGGATCTCGGCCTCTCCGCTCCCGGTCGCCGGAGGATCGCCTGCGATGGAGACGCCCTCCACCTCGCCCTGGAGGCGGAGACGGACGCGCGAGTAGAGTGGCTCGCCGGTGTGCAGGTCATGCAGCGCCTCGCCGGTTGCCGTTCCCCAGACCTCCAGGGAGCCCGCGCCTTTCTCCGAGGGAGCGCGCAGACGCAAGGGAGGGATGGTGACCTGCGTCCTGATTCGGGCACACGGCCGGCCAGCGTGCTCCGCTATCCCCAGCAGGCGTGCAGTCGCCGCAGTCATCGCCTCTTGCTCTCCGGGAAGCATCCACTCCGCATAGGTGTGCCAGCGCGCGCCCACGCGCACTGGATCCGGCGGGAATTGGAGGAGTACCCCGGGGGCACAGGTGGGGCCGCCGAGGCCAAAGGGCAGCCAGTCGGCGAGCAGGCCGCTCGAGGGCCCATCCCGCACACCGAGAGGGCTCAGGCGCGACTCGGTTGGGCCGATAGCCGGAATCGGGATCGGGCACCCATTGAGGCGCAGCTGAAGCCGGTGCTGCTCCAGGATCCGGTAGGAGCCATCCGGGAGCAGGTTTCGCACCTCTTGCGTGGTGATGCCGCGGATCTCCGCTCGCAACCGGAGCGTGACGGGTGATGAACTCCCCGGCTGCACTTGGAAGGTGGCCGTGATGGTCGCCTCGCGAGTGTAGGCGGATCGCTCGCCTTCCTGAAGGCGATACCGGAGGAGTAGGGGTTCGTCGGCGTGCGCCTGGTTGCCAAATAGGAGCATGCTCGCCAGGAGCACACGCACCACGGAGGAAGCGCCCGCTGCCGCGCGGCCGGCCGGAGTGGAGTTGTGCATAGCCCCCCAATCTCGTTCTGAGTCCGGCGCAACCGGGCGAGAAGGTGCATGAACCCTGCCAGCATCGCGCCAGGAAGGGAAGCTACGCGCGCGCGCAGAAAGCGCTCCACAGGAGAGCGACGCCGGCACAGGCCCGATCCTGGTCAGCCTCGGTTTGCTCTTGAGGTGCCGGCGTTCGAAGGAGAGTTCGGATGCAAGCAGGGTATGCTCAGATCGATATCACCCCCCCGCCCGGAGAGGAATTGACGGGCTATGGCTACTTCTTGAACCGATATGCGACCGGAACACTGGATCCTCTCATGGCGCGCGCCGTCGCGTTGAGCGACGGCGAACGCCGGGCAGTGATCGTCCAGATCGATCTGCTGTGCCTCTCAAAGGAGTTGACGGAGGCAATTCGCGCGGAAGCAGAGGAGCGCCTTGGGCTTCCACGCGAGTACCTGCTGCTCCATTGCACGCACACGCACACCGGCCCGGCGGCGCGCCCGCTGTATGGCTGCGGGATGCCCTCGGAAGAGTATCTGCCGGTGCTGCGGCGGAAGGTGTTGCAGGCGGTTGAGGGCGCGCTCGCGGATCTGCGCCCGGTTGGTCGCGCCATGCGTTTCGAGGCTGACTTCCCCGAGGGATTCGCGTTCAACCGCGTGGGAGGCACCGACCTGGACACGCATGTGAGAGGGTGCCAGCTGGAGATCCCTGGGGCCCGGCCCATCTCCATCCTCTCGTATGCCTGCCATCCCGTGACGCTGGGACGCGCCGCGCACTATTCCGCCGATTATCCCGGGGCGCTGATGGCGGAGATGAACGCCTACGGTATCCGCGCGATCTATCTGAACGGTTGTTGTGGCGACATCAACCCACTCGCGCGTAGCGGGCCATGGGTCCACGGAACTCCGGAGACGGTGCGGATTTATGGGCGCGACCTGGCTGCGGCATTCCGGCGCGCTGCCTCGTCGGGCATTGCCTGGGAGCCGGGCCCCATCCGTGCTGTCTCGCGCATGGTGCCCCTTCAGCCCGCGATGCCCGCTCGCCCTGAGCTAGAGGCGGCGCTGGCGGAGGTTCGCGCCCAGTTGCGTGCCCGTCTGGCGGATGGCCCTCAGCGGGTGAATGAGATCTGGTATGAGCGGATGATCCACCTGGTCGATGCGGGCTTGCTTGCAGAGGAGATGGCCGCCGAGATCCAGGCGGTGGCGTGTGGCGACGTCATCTTTGTCGGTCTGGCGGCGGAGACGTTCACTCGCCTGGGGCAGATCGTTCGGGAGGGCGCCCCAAACCGCCACCTCATGATTGCCGCGACAAGCAACGGGGTGCTGGGCTACATTGCATCGCGCGAGGATGTGGAGAAAGGCGGCTATGCGGCCACGGCAGCATGCAAGATCTACGGGATGCCGCTTCCTTCTCCTGGTGCAGGCGAAGAGTGGGCGGCAGAGGGAGCGCGCATCGTCCAAAGCGTGATGTGACTGGCGGCGGGGGCTCCTGTCTGCCAGCAACGCGCGGCAGGAGCCCGTTTCGCCGTAGCGAAAGGATTGTTCAAGTTTCCGCCGACAGAGTTGGGGGCGGTGCGCCTCCTGCGCTCGCCGCCAGGGGCGACTTCCTTTCCGGGAGGCAGGCCGTTGCCCCTCTTCTGCCCCCCACAGAGCGGACTGGGATGTGAGCTGTTGGATTCTAGCGATCGGAGGAGAGTAATGAGGAAGGGCAAGGGGTTTACACTGATTGAGCTGCTCGTCGTCATCGCCATTATTGCCATTCTGGCGGCGATTCTGTTCCCTGTGTTCGCCCGGGCGAGGGAGAACGCACGCAAGGCCAACTGCCTGTCGAACCTGAAGCAGCTCGCGACGGCAGCCCTGGCCTGCGCGCAGGATTACGACGAGAATCTGGTCAAGTGCTACGAGGCGCGGAGTTCTGGCAGCGGCTACACCTACACCACGCGGTGGTACTGGGAGAGTGCATCCAACCCTGGCATGCTCGCTCCCTACATCAAGAACACCCAGATCTTCAAGTGCCCATCTGGGGGCGCCTACGGTGCTAACCGGGCTGTCTTCAAAGACGGCACCACGGCGACGAACCTCGCTCAGGTCACGGAGCCGGCGGAGACCGTGATGCTGGGCGACATGCTCGGCAACGGCGGAGACCCCTACACGGGTACCGGTGGAGCCACCCACAACGGCGGCCAGATTGCCCCGCCGTCAAAGATACCCAACTTTGGGCCAGGCACCCAGTGTAACGGCAGGGGCCTGGTTGCCATCCGGCACAGCGGTATGGCCAACTTCGCCTTCGTGGACGGCCACGTGAAGACGATGAAGTGGGAGGCGACGGAGACCCCCAAGAACATGTGGGACCTCCAGTAGCTCGATGGGGGATGCAGCACGCGATGCTGCATCCCCTTCCCCGTAGGAACCGGGAGTGCTTCGTCCTGTGCGGGAGAGGAGCGTATCCCGGTTTCATCCCCCCGCATCCAGGCTCCCGGAACGTGATCGCCTGCTCCCTCTCCGCCTCTCCACCCGGCCGAGCCTTGCGTGCCCAGGCGGGTCTCCGGGCTCCGCCAACTCCCCCATCTCATCGCCGCGCGACTTCCTGCGTCGAGGCATCCGGCGGCCTACCCAAGAAGTGAGTGCCTCAATGGCCGCACCGCCTCGCTTTCTGGTCACTGACGGCTGCATATGAGGGCAGTCCTCGATGCAGGGAGCCTTGGGTACTCGCGGATGAGTGGTTGGCGCGGTGGCACAGGAGGGAAACGAGTGGGTGTTGGTACGCGCCCGGGGCGCGTCCCTTCAGGGGACGCGCCCCGGACAAACGCTCGATCTGGCCCGCGTGAGCGGCACTGGGGGCAGGATCAATCAGGGAAGACAGGCGGCGGCGGCACGGTTGAGTCTGGCGGAAGGACGGTGAGCGTGCCGGCAGCGTGGTTGGCAGACACGTTGCCCCGGGTATCCGTGGCACGTACCGAAACCGTGTAGGTGGCACTGGCGGCGGTGCTGGAGTTGGCGGGCGCCAGCCAGGTGCCGGCGTAAGTCGTGCCTGTCGTCAGGTTGAGCGTCACCTGCTCCGCCGTAGTGCCCGGCCGCTGGACCGAGGCGAGCACCGACGAGATTCCGGAGGCATCGGTCACCTCGGCGCTGATCGTCACCACGCCGCCCCGGAAATCGAGGGTGGTAGGCGAGAGGCGCGGGTTGGCGATGGCAGGCGGCTGGGTGTCTACCATGCCTCCGGAGGAGCTGCCGCCGGACGAGGTGCCCCCGGAGGAGGAGCCTCCACCAGCGCCACTATCGCCGCCGCCCCCTCCACAACCGAGCAGGGCGAACGAGAGTGCTAGTGCCGTTGCGCACACAAGTAAGGATCTCATTGCTTGGCGGGTCTCCTTCCGTCACGGGCGGCGCCGGGAGTCCGCCCGCAACCGGCCCTATCGCCTCCACCTGTCGCGTGCCGGCTAGCAGGCGGGCTGAGTGCGCTCTTTCTCCGCGCGCTCGCCTAGCGAGGCCGTGCTCCCAGGCGGCAAGCGCGCGGCACCAGCCGGCGCTATCGCCGCTGCTTCTCTCAGAAGCGCGCGGGCACCACCCACGACGAGCGTGGGAAGCGCCTGGCGCTAGATGCGACGGGCAGCGACCAGGGTGTTGTAATACTTTGGCTCGGTGATCGCGCTCACTACGACGGCGCCGGCACCACCCGAAGCATGGATAAACCGGCCTCCGCCGATGTAGATGCCGGTGTGATCGATCACGTGCCCCTTCGAGCTGAAGTAAAGGCGGTCTCCCGGAGCCAGCTCACCCCAGCGCACGGCCCGGCCGACGTTGACCTGCTCGCGAGCCACGCGGGGCAGTGTCACCCCCATGCGAGCGAAGACCGCCTTGACGAAGCCAGAGCAGTCCAGCCCGTTGCGAGTGTTCCCTCCCCACACGTAGGGCACGCCGATGTACTCCATCGCGATTTGCACGATCCGATGGCTTGCCTGCAGTTCGTCCGGGTTGATCCGGACGGATTGATCATGGAGTTCGACCCGGCTCTTCTCAACGAAACCGTACGAGCGGTCGATCATGAGTACCGCGTAGTACTTCTTCGTCTGCCCCACAAGGGCGAGCGCGGTGTCCTTATTGCAACGGAAGAGCACGGGGCTATTCGAGGTGGCCCGGCGGTAGATCGGGGTCGCGTCTTTGAGCACGATGCCGAGCCTAGGCTCGGACTTGGCGGTGCTGCTCTGAGACGCGTTCGCCGCTTTCTGAGGCGCCTGCGCTACTAGAATCGCGCCCGGCGCGGCTTCAGTGCGCTCATTCGCGCTCACCGACCCCCGTGCTGCAAACGAGGCACCCACGCCCGGGATGGGCGTGGAGGTTGCCTCGTTTACCGATTCCAGGGTGATAGCGATCTCACTGCTCGTAACGTGCGCATGGATCGGTGCGGCAACTCCGATGGTTGCGACCAGCCATCCCACACCGCATCCCCACCAACTCCATCGCGACATTCTAGCTTCGCTTATCCCCATCACACTTCGATCGGCGGGCCCCGGGGCGAGGCCCGCTCGCGATCCGATCCTGCGCCGTATAAAGCGAATTAGCGCTTCGAGAACTGGAATCCGCGGCGCGCGCGCTTCCGTCCGTACTTCTTGCGCTCCTTCACCCTCGGGTCTCGGGTGAGAAAGCCCAGGCGCCGGAGCGTCGGCTTCAGGTTCTCATCTGCGATGACCAACGCCTTGGCGATGCCGTGGCGGATCGCGCCCGCCTGACCAGAGATACCGCCGCCGAGCGTCTTGGCGATCACGTCGAAGCGCTCGGTGCTTCCGGTCACTTCAAACGGCTGGCGAACAATCATCTCGAGCGCGCGCCGGCCCACAAAGCTCTCAAGAGAGCGACCGTTCACGGTCACGTTCCCGGAACCGGGAGTGAGCCACACCTTCGCGGTGGCGTTCTTCCGGTGACCGGTGGCATAGTAACGAATTCCCTCAGCCAAGGATTGTCCTCCTCCTAATGGACGAGCGAAGAGCGCGCTTGGTTCGCTCTATCACCCTTCCCTGTATCAGCACCCGCAAAACCGGCCGTGCGGGGGGCGCCTGGATTAGCCTTCCCACTCAAGCAGCTTGGGCATCTGCGCGGCGTGCGGATGCTCGGCGCCCGCGTACACCTTCAACTTCTGGATCATCTGGGCTCCCAGCTTGTTGTGCGGGAGCATTCCCTTGACGGCGCGGTGCATCAGCTGCTCGGGGTGCGCAGCCATCACCTTCCCCTTGGTGGTCGACTTGAGGCCGCCGGGGTAGCCGGAATGCCGGTAGATCGGCTCGTCGGCCTTGTTGCCAGTCAACACCGCCTTCTCGGCGTTGATAATGACGACATGGTCGCCGGTATCCAGGTTCGGGGTAAACGTGGGCTTGTGCTTCCCGCGCAGGATGGCAGCGGCGCGCGTAGCCACACGGCCCAGCGGCTTGCCGGCGGCGTCAATCACAAACCACTCTCGTTCGATCTCGCGTGGCTTCGCCACGTAGGTCTTCATCTACAGTCCTCCTCAATAATTCACGCGAGCCAGGCAAAGCCCCTGCGGGGGCGCTGCAGCGCTCGCTGCCGCGCGCGACCGCGCAGCGAGAATGCGCTCGATATCTTCCGGGGCGAGCTTCCCCCGCCCCACGTCAATCAA